>MNXV01000070.1 GCA_001871575.1 Caldisericum sp. CG2_30_36_11 | reverse complement strand
ATTCTAAAAAATATTTTTATAAAATATTTTCTTCTTCACTCACAGGAACTGTTTCAACAGGTTGTTTACGAATTTCTAATATTTTCTTGTCTAATTTTTTAATTTCAGGTATCAAGTACAAAGCACTCAAAAACATAGTTAAGAAATCTGCAATAGGAAAAGAGTACCACACCCCTGGTAGTTTGAAGAATTTTGGTAATATGAGAACTAACGGTATAAGAAATATAATCTGCCTTGCCATAGAAAGAACAAATGCCTGTAAAGCCTTGCCAATTGCCTGGAACATAGTGGAAACAATCACCATAAAACCTATTAATGGAAACACCAAAACTACTATCCTCAATGGTATTGCAGTCATATTTATTAGCGACTGGTCAGTCGTGAACATACGAACAAGCTGGTACGGAAATAACTCCATTATCAAAAAACCAAAAGTTGCCACAAGAATTGCAGTGATTGACGCTAAGTATATGCTTCTTTTAGTCCTGTCATACCTTTTGGCTCCGTAACTAAATCCAGCAATTGGCTGAAAACCCTGTGCAATGCCAAATGTTGGCATCAATACAAACGACGCCAAACGATTTACAAGTCCATATATGGTTATAGCAATGTCCCCGCCATAAAATGCCAGAACATGGTTTAATATTGCAACCATTAAGCTTGCAGATACTTGTCTTACAAAAGAAGACAGACCTATTGCGAAAGTCTCTTTTGCAATAGAGAGGTCAATTTTAAAGTTCTTTATATAAACTCTCATAACGCTCTTGCCACTTAAATAATAGATTAAAAGCCAGATAAATGTTGCAAATTGTGAAATCACTGTTGCAATCGCGGCACCTTTAATCCCCATATGGAACCCGAATATGAAAAGTGGATCAAGTCCTATATTCATTAGTGCACCTATAAGCATCGTCCACATGGCGATCCTGGCGTTTCCTTCGGCTCTTACTATGCTATTTAACGCCATGCCAAATATGGTAAAAATGGATCCGAAAAGGATAACACTCATATAATCTTTTGCAAAAGGAAGAATCGTTGAAGTTGCACCAAAAACTTTCAGCAACGGATTTATAAATAAAAGACCAAGAACCGTTATCAGCAAACCTATCCCTAACGACAATGTAAATGAATTTCCCAGTGCCTTTTCTGCGCGTTCTTTATTCTGAGCACCAAGACTTCTCGACACAATAGACGCAGCACCTATGCCAATCATCTGCGCAACCGCCATTACCACTATCTGAATGGGGAAATCAATTGTTATACCGGCTATTCCCATCGGGCCAACGCCTCTTCCGACAAATATTGCGTCAACGACATTGTACGATGCCTGCACCATCATTCCTATTGCAGCAGGAAACGACAACTTAAACAGTAAAGATCCTATACCTTCGTTTGCTAACATCTCGGTCGTTTTATCCATGAATTTTTTCCTTTCTATTTTCTTCTTTTTTTACATTTTGGTAAATCTTTTTAAGGATATTTATGAAAGTTTCCAGTTCGCTATCGCCAACTCCAATAAAAAGAATACCTACTAAATCATTTTTTGTGCTTTCAATAAACTGTCCCAATTTTTTCGCCTTTTCTGTAAGATATATCTTTTTTATTCTGTTATCCTTTTCACCCTTAACTTCTTCTATGTACCCGTTCTCCTTCAATTTTTGCAATGCCCTTGAAACAGTGGTCATGTTAAGCTCAAGCTTGTCGCATATTTCTTCATGACTTATCCCATCTCCTGCATGGATTAAAAACCTCAAAATATTCGACTGGCCACTGCCAATGCCAAACTCCCTGAGCTTACAAGCCGTGTAACTCTTCGTATACCTCGATATATAGGTAAAATAATTCCAAAAAGTATTTTTATCCATTTCCATAACACCTTCGGGCAATTATAGCATAAATTAGTTGTATATGCAAGTAAAAGACTAACAAAAAAATAAAAGAGAAGCTTCACTTAACTCCTCGAAATTTGTCAACTTTAAGTAGTATCGCTCCTAAAAAAGGAAAATTGTCAACAATTTGGCGCTTCCACAACTGAATTAATCTTCATTTGCTACACATAATTTTCAATATAATGCGCTTAGTAAAAACTTTTTGCAAATTTTAAGTTTTTACATACCACTTTGTGTGTTTTAAGATTTAATTTCACTTTTGATTTAAAATGAGTATATTATAAATGGTAAAAAGCACCGAAAATAAGACACATTAACTTCGAGTAGACGAAAAGAATTAAGGAGGTTACAAAGATAAAATGTCTAGAACTAAAACAATAGTTTTATTAGAAGCCGGGCTACTGATTGCGCTTTTGTTAAGATACTTCAAAGTATTACCGAATTTTGAGATTATAACTTTTATGTTTGTGTATATCTGTACAGTTTTAAATCGAGAAATATATTACAAAAAAGCCAACTTATATTTCTTAGTCATACTAGTTATGATTCTGGCATTTGGTGTTCCAAAGTTGAATTGGGTTAACCTAATCCCATTTATTACTTATGGAATTATAGTTCTATCGATTAATTGGTTTAACAGAAAAAAATTATTTTTAAGGACCCTATATTCGGTTGCAGTTTTCTTTATAGTTTCAAATTTTCTATTTTGGTTATTCGAGCCATGGCAAATGTATCCAAAAACTTTAGCAGGTTTAATACTCTGTTATGCAGGAGCTCTGCCATTCTTAAAAAATCAGTTAATTTCAAATTTAACTGTTTCAGTTGTTTTCAGTTTAGTTCTGTGTGGCAATTTTTTTGAAGTAAAGAGCAAAAAAATATCTGAAACATCCTGAGGCATTCGAATACTACATGGTTTAACGTAAGTAACTCAAGATTAAGACTGTAGAAAAGTCAGGAAGAAATTTAAAGAACAACAAAATACATAAACTGACAATAAAAAGTATCTCAAATGTAAGAAATATCAATATGACTTAATAATAGAAAGAGATGAGAAATCTCAGTTATTTAAAAATGAAATTCCGACAGAGGCTTCGCCTCTTCTATGTACCAAATACTAGCCTTAAAACCTGAGAACTTGTATCAGCCATAATTCACCTCCTTTACTCCCTTCTAACCCGTGCTCTTCTTCAGCAGGTTTACTCCTTTGTATTCGTCGTCTTTGCGAATTATGCAGCATAGGTCTTGCTTGTGGCAAGCCTTATGTCGAATAGAACGTCATTTAACAGGTTAGCAATAGCAACCGTAATGTCATACAAATCCTGGTCAAGAGCCGTAGGTATAACATTTCCAATGCGTTCCCTTCTTATTGAACTGTCAGAAAGAGTGAAAACCATGTTAAGTCTTCCTGGATTCTGTAATACTGTCATTATTACACCCCCATAATATTTTCCTGAAATAAGTTCAGGACAAGTTTTTGATGATGGAGAGGAATTCCTTCTCTGCGCAGCTCCACCACTTACATATAAATATGCAGAGGGGGGAGAAAAAGATTAATAAAATTTTTAGCAAAGCTGGCTTTTGAGAAATTTTTTATCTCGGTACAATTGAAATATGAGAATAGAAGATAGGGGATTCTGAAAGCATGTATGAATGGAATAAAAGAGTTTATAAAGAACTTTTTACGATTTGTCCCTAATCTAATCTACGAGATTAGTACAGAAGGAAAGTCAAGCATTCGCCTTTCTTCTGTTAAATTTAGCAACCTCGATCATTTTTTACACGGAACTTCAAATGTAGAATGGTGGTATTTTACCGGAGTGTTGCAATCTCCTTTACGAAAGCAACTAATTGGTTTTGAAGTAACGTTTTTCATAACTAGAACTATATTTGAAAGTAGAATCCTTCACGCATCAATAACAGATGTCGAAAAAGGAACCTTTTATAATAAGGAGCTGGTTTTGCCTTTTGATCCTTTGTCTTTGTTTAGAAAAAGCAAGAAAATGATTATATCTGCATTAGGAAATCGTGTAGAGTTTGATGCGATATCAAATAGCTTTAGGATTAAAACCGATCAACAAGGCTTAAAAATTGAGCTTGATCTTAAAATTCAAGACCTGATGAAGCAAGGGAAAAGTGGAATTATCGCTATGAAAAATGAGCCTTATGATTCCTCTCACTATTTTTCATTCCCAAATTTAAAAACAATCGGAAACATAACATTTAAAGGCGAGACTTTGCCTGTTTCAGGTTCCACCTGGCACGACCATCAGTGGGGGAACTTCCATATTAAAAATTTGCAATGGGACTGGTTTTCTCTCCGTTTTGATGAAGACGACCTTTATATAATGATTTTTAACTTCAGAAGAAAAGATGGACAGACGACGACTGGAAACCTCTACAAAAATTCGAAAAATATTCAACTTAAAAATATCAGAATTACTTCAAAGGAAACTTTCAAAACAAAAGACAGCGTAGAATATCCATTGAATTGGAGGATAGAGATATTTGGTAGTAAAAACAGCAATCTATTAATGAAATTTAATGTTTTGCCTTTGATTAAAGATCAGCATATTTCATCATTTATAACACACTCTTACTGGGAAGGGATTTGTCATGTTAAAGGTGAAATTACTGAAAATTATGCACAGGAAGGCAAGGTTCTATTTAAAAAGAAATCTCTAAATGGTACTGCCTATGTAGAATTAACAGGATATGAATAGGTCAAAAGTTTTCAGAGGACGATATGAAGTAAGTAGAGAAAAAAAGAGATTTTGCAATAAACAAGATCAAAGGAAAAAGCCTCCTTATAAAATGGTATCGTCTCACAAATAGGACAGTAAAAATATGACTTTTATTGCACCAGAACTGCAGTAAATTAAGACAATTGAAACTTGACATAAACTTTGAAATTACTAAAATGGGATAGTTACCTTAATAAAATTAAGGAAAATAAATAAGTTTTATTAAAACATTATTGTGTGGTTTCTAAAAAGGAGAGAAAGTGAAAAGACCTGCAGGGTTTAAAGGCTTCTCAATAATGTCTATTGGACAGATCATCTCACTGGTTGGATCCAGCATGACACAATTCGGTATAGGAATCTGGATATGGCAGACAACAGGAAATGCAACTCCATTCAGCATAGTCGCAACACTTTTCTTCATTCCAAACATAATTTTCATTCCCATCGCTGGTGCACTAATTGACAGATGGCCAAAAAAGAGATCGCTAATTCTCCCGGACTTAGCAGCAGGTATAATAACAATTATAACTTTAATCCTGTATAAGACTAACAACCTTACGCTCTGGTTTATTTATATTGCTTCTTTTATTTCCGGTGCCTTTAATGCATTCCAGTGGCCAGCTTACTCTGTAACAATAAGCATCATGCTAAAAAAAGAGGAGTACGGGAGAGCGAATGGCCTGTTTTCACTTACAGAGACTGCCCCAATGGTTATAGCACCAATCGTTGCAGGAGCGCTGCTTCCAATAATTAAACTCAGCGGAATTATGACAATAGATATCATCACTTTTGTATTTGCAATCGGAGCAGTTTTATGGGTCGTTATTCCTGATATCAGGAAAGAGGTTGAGGAAAAAGTAAATCTGTTTAAAGATGCTATTTTTGGTTTTCCTTATATATTCAAGAGAAGACCATTGTTCTATTTACTTTTACTTTTTCTGTTCGTAAATCTTTTTGCGGGTTTTTATACTACCCTTATTGCTCCAATGATACTTGCAAAAACAAACAACAACACGGTATTTCTTGGAACGGTTGAATCAGCTTTCGGTATAGGAGGTATTGTCGGCGGATTGTTAATGACAGCCTGGGGGGGAACAAAAAGAAAAATATTCAGCCTTATCTTTGGAATAATGCTGGTTGGGACAGGAGCCATCATTCTTGGACTATCAAAAACTCTTGTCTCTTATATCGTGGCTTGTTCTATAATCGGAGTCTTCGGAGTAATCACCAATTCCTCAAATCAGGCAATATGGCAGTCAAAAGTTCCACCAGATCTTCAGGGAAGGGTTTTTTCGGCAAGAAGAGTTATCGCCCAATGTGTTAGTATTCTACCAATGGCAACGAGCGGCCCGCTCGTTGATAATTTTTTAACACCCATTTTCAATAACTCTTCAGTAATTGTTCTTAACAAATCTATAAATCTTATTTCAATTTTCGGAGATGGGAACGGTGGTGCAATTTCGCTGCTCAGCTTTTTAGCTGGAGGTATGATAGTAATCATCTCTCTGTTATCTTTTCTTTTCCCTGTTATTATGAGAGTCGAAGAAGAAAGCTACGAAGAAGAAATAGACGAAGAAGATTTCATAACTGATTAAATTAAAAACCCAACAAAAAATATTCCCGGGTACCTGGCACTTTGCAATAAAAATTACAGAAACAAAATGCCTGCTATACCCGCAATGATAAGAAGGAAAACCGGGTTAATTTTTCTCCATCTTGCGAAGACAAAAAAGGTGACAGCAGCCAATACAAAGGGAGCTATTCCTTTGAAACCTTCTGCAACTATAAGGTACACTGCATTTACGAGAAGTGCGGGGAGTACCGGGCGCACGCCACTCATAAATGCCTGATAAACTCGATTCTCACGGAATTTAGTTGCAGCCATCGCAATAAGGAGGATTATAATAAAAGATGGAGCAACAACTCCTGCGGTAGAGAAAATCGCACCAGTTATACCTTGCGTCTCATATCCTATAAAAGTTGCCATATTAATAGCAATAGGTCCAGGAGTAACTTCTGCAATTGAAACAAAATGGAGGAAATTCTGCATTGAAATCCAATTTAAATTTATTACAAGTTCTCTTTGCATTATGGGAAGCATTGCCTGGCCTCCTCCAAACGTAAAGGCACCGATTTTAAAGAATTCCAAGAACAGCTTAATGACCATCATCTTTGTGAAGCATCCCTTTAACAATAATTCCAATAGCCCCACCTATTATGATCACACAGATCGGGTTAATTTTAAGGATAAACAGAGCAGCAAGAGAAATAATGAAAATCCCTCCGGTAAAAAGATTAATCTTAATTTTTTTAGCAAGGTCAAAGGTAAGATAAGCAATTTCACCTGCAATTCCTGCAAGAATTCCAGTAAATAACTTTTGCACAACTGTAAACCTGGTAAAATCAAGGAAAAATATTGATATGAGAGTAATAATAATTAGAGATGGAAGCACGACTCCAAGGGTCGCGAGAGTTGAGCAAATAATTCCCCCCTGCATATATCCGATAAACGTTGCCATATTTACAGCAATAGGTCCAGGAGTAATCTGGGAGATTGCAAACATCTCAAGAAATTCATCTTCAGAAAGGTATTTCTCCCTTTGAACAATGATGTTTCTCATGGCAGGGATCATTGCATAGCCACCACCAATGGTGAATAAGCCTATGCAAAAGAAAATTGAAAATAACTTGAGTCCTTTAATTAAGTTTGAGAATTTCGAACCTGTCATTTTATCAATTTATTCATCGGAGGGGCTTCAATGATTGTTCCAGACACAACTTCAACAGGTTTTTTAAGAGAAATCCTCCTGTACCATTGGGTATAGATAAAAATGACAGCGACAGATGAAATTAACCCACTTATAAGGAAGCCGGCACCTGCGCCCAGTTTCTCCGAGACGGTACCGGCATACAATGCACCAAACGGCGTGAGTCCACCAAGCACAAACGTATATATGCTCATAACTCTACCCCTTACGCTATCTTCTGAATTAACCTGTATCAGAATATTTGTGGAATTGAGATAAGTAATCATAAAGAATCCCTGAAGAATCATAAAGATATTGAAGGATAAAAAGCTTCTTTGAGGGCCCATTACAATCGAAGAAATACTCACACCAATCGCCGTAAAAAACACATACCACGGTTTGATGCCCCTGTGACTCATCATCGCAAGTAAAAGCGAGCCAAAAAGAGCACCGAGACCCATCATAGCCATAACAAACCCGTACCCTGTCGCGCCCATCCTGAGAACATCTTTCACAAAAGATGGAACAAAGATATTATAGTTAAACATAAATATATTAACAATAGCAAGGAGAACCACAGAAATAAGAATTATCTGAGAGTGTTTTATATATTTCAAACCCTCTTTGATATCTACAAATACACGCTCCGTGAGATTTGCTTTTCTGGGTTTCTCCTCTATTTTTATGAGGTATATTCCATATATAACAGGCAAAAAGCTTGCTGCGTTAATATAAAAACATGCTGCATACCCAAGTTTGCCTATAAGAATACCTGCAACGGCAGGACCTAATATCCTTGCAAAATTAAAAATAGAGGAATTAAGGGATATTGCATTTATAAGGGCTTTTTCCCCGACCAGTTCAACATAAAAAGACTGCCTTGCAGGCATGTCAAAAGTATTTGCAATGCCCATTGTTAAGGCAAGAAGAAGTATTTCCCAGTAAGTTATAATTTTAAGCTGGGTGAGAATTGCAAATGCCAATGCTGTAATTGTAAGTGCACTCTGAGTCAGAAGTAAAATCTTACGCTTTGAAAATCTGTCGATAATTACTCCTGCATAAAGAGAGAATAACATCATTGGAAGAAACTGAGCAGCTCCGACAACTCCAAGAAGGAAGGGAGAATTTGTGGTGGTTAAGACAAGCCACCCCTGGCCTACATTTTGCATCCATGTCCCTATAAGAGAAATCGCCTGCCCGAAGAAAAATAATCTAAAATTCCTGAAGTAAAGCGAGGAAAAGTATAATCTTGACTTGTTTTGCAAAGTTTTTCCTATAGCCTTGTTTTTCTCAGAAGCATTTCTTTCGAGGTTTCCAACCACTTTAGAAAGCCCGTTCCCAATAAATTTTAAGCTTTTCATCTGAAATTTACCTCAACGATACAAAAATATTATAGCATAAATCAACTCTTTTGAGAATTTTTTAAAAAAAGAAAAAAAGTGCCAAAAAAACTGCAAAAAGGTATTGACACAAAACCAAAATGGTGTAAAATTCGTATCGTTATTTCAAATATAGGAGAGCGAGTTGAAATATATTTACGGACCGGTGAGGTCCCGGAGACTTGGAGTATCACTTGGTATATCGACAGTACCTGCCAAAGTATGTAGTTTTAATTGTGTTTACTGCGATGTTGCAAAGACGACGGCTCTTACTGGCGAAAGAAAAGAATACGTCAGTGCAGATGAAATACTCAAAGAGTTGAGGAAGTTCCTTAGCACTTATAACAAGCATCTAGACCACATTACATTTTCAGGTTTCGGAGAGCCAACACTGAATTCAAAAATCGGGTATATGATTGCCGAAATAAAAGAGCATACCAACATTCCAGTGGTTGTCCTTACTAATTCTTCTCTTATATCAAGAGGCGATGTAAAAATTGACCTTCTACAGGCTGATATAGTTAAGTTTACCCTGAACGCCGCAAGAACCGACTATTATAAGAAGATAAATCAATCGCTAGATTCTATAAAGGTCGAAGACGTAATAAAGGGAATTATTAATTTCAGAAAAATGTTCACACACGAACTCTGGATCGAAATTATGCTCGTAAAAGGAGTAAACGATTACGAGAGTAATTACAGAAGCCTGCATGACGCTTTAGAATTAATAAGAGCTGATAAAGTCCATATAAATACAGTGGTCAGGGAGCCGTCCTTTGGTTTTGCAAAATCTCTTAATATAGAAGAACTCATCCTTGCAAAAGAAATCATTGGAAACGGTGCAGAATTAATATCCCTGAGGCGTGAAGTCCATTACCACATCCAGAGTCAGCCACTTCTACAAATTCACAGGAACAAATAATTTTATTGCTGCTCGAAAAAGATTAATATTTACCTGTGTCCCTGTACAAGTACATTTCTGATACGCGAGCGAGATTTAATATTCCTATCAATTCTTCTAACAACAGGCACAGAGGCCAAAAGAAAAAACACTGAAAATAAAACTGTTGTCGCATTCTGAAGCCTCACGAGTTCTATTCCTAAAAGCTTTTCTAAAATTACTCCAATAATTAAGCCAATTATTGTGGAGATAAAAGGCACCATATAAACAACGAAGGTGCCTTTTAAAAGTTCTTTTTCATCGTATTCGAATTCAACAACATCGCCTATCTTTGCACCAATATCATTTATTACATATACAGTCTGCCCTTCACTGAGCGTAGATTGACCGCATGTGCCATTTAAAACACAGGATTTACATTCGGTACCGGTGTCAGCAGTTATCTCTGCAAGTTTTCCGCTAAGGCTTTTAACAACTCCTGTCTCTATCATACTTGATTTCCTTCCATATCGGGACCTTTTTCTTTACCTCATCAACAATAAAACTGCAAGCTTGAAAACCCTCTTTTCTATGAGAGGAAGTTACCCCCACAAAAAAAGAGATCTCTTTTAGCGATACATTGCCAATCTTGTGAATGATTATCACATCTATTACGCCGTCCCTTTTGAGAGCTTCAGATTCAATTTTTTTAAGCTCCTTAAGTGCCATCTCTTCATAAGCAGAATATTCAATTGAAACAATAGGCCCGTCTTCAATGCTTCTTCTTGGTTCGCCAAGAAATACAATAATGCTTCCTGCATTGCTATTTTTAAGATTCCGAATGAGTGAATCTATATTTAAATCGTCTTTAGTTAAGCTAACCATATTAGCCTCCCTCGACTGGAGGAATTACTGCTACTGTATCACCATTTTTGAGTTCTGCATCAAGACTTCTATACTCCATATTTACTGCAAACATAGAGTTTTCAAGGATATTACAAAGTTTCGGGTTTTCCTTTAGAAGAAACGTCTTCAAATCCTTTATATTACTCCCCTTAAATTCTATTTCAATACTATCCTGTTTCATAATGGTTTTCGCCTCACCGAAAAATAGCAAATTAACTTTCATATCTATATTATAAGCACATTTAGCAGTAGTTAAACAATATGAACTTCTTTATGAATTTTTCACTGAAGAAATTGACCTACACCTGGATATTATTGAGTTATAAAAAATCTCATAAGGAGGATGAAATGAAAGAAAAACTCTCATAAAATACAGGATAATTTTACTGAAAGTCTCTGAGCTTTTCCTTTTCGTAGATTACTCTGGGTAAATACTCAACAAGTTTTCTTATCTCTTCCGGCGTTTTAAGAGGATCTGGCCTCATAAGACAGTAAAATACATTTGTCTTGTTGACCAGGGCAATGTGAAACAATCTTTCAGATGGTATACATTTATTTACAAGTTCTTTTAACTTATCAACGTCGCTTTTTCTTCTATAAAGAGTTAAAAATTCTTTGCCTTTGAGAGTCAAATCCTTTTTTTCAAGTTCGGCTTCCTCATCAATATCGAGTCCAAGCCAGTAAAAATGTTTTTTAACAATATGAGCGTCAGTGTGAATTTTAAAATTTGGTCTTATGACAACATAAAGCCTATCAGTTTTCTTTATAAGAAAAGTGATAGGTAAATAGAAAACACTCTGCCGAGGTATTAATGTTAACGTTATCTCGATGCGTTTTGAAAGCTTATTTTCAAGGTCATACTCCGCTTTAAACCCGAGATAACCTCCCAGATATACATAAGTTTTATCTGAGAGTTTGAGTTTTTCTTCGAAACCCCTAATAAAAGTTTTCATAAGGGCAACATTGATTTTTCTTCCTTTTTGGAACTGAAGAACTGCAATACCAGCAAGCACAACTATTATAATGATTATACTGCTCTGCACATTTCCGATCATCTCTACCTCACTATATAAGATTCATACACAGAAAGAAGGTCTCTAATTCCTCTCGGAGAAGCCCTCAAAAGCGGGACTTCCTTTATAAACAGATGTTTAAATTTTTCTCTCATTTCTGTTACAACCTGCTCTTGCTCGTGAATTTTACCGGCAATCTCCTCAGGAGGATTTTCAATCTTCATAAATTTATTCAAGTATATCACTTTCGCCGTTATACTAAAAATTGAGAGGGATTTCAAAATTCTTTCAGTTTCAAGCAAGGCAAGTTCTTCTGCCATTGTTACAATATGAACCTCACAGGATGTAGAAGAAAATAACTTGTTCAGTTCAAGCATTTCCTCTCGATATTTTATGAGTTCCTGCATTATTTCATCTTCCTTTTCATCCGATGTCAAAACAATTTTTTCGCCTTCGACCTCTGCTTCAACTTTTCCTTTAACATTTTCGACCATCTTTCTCCTTGAAAGAATTGCTTTCCTCATAGAAATAAGCCTTTCAGACCAAAGAACTGAAAGTCTGGGCATTGCAAGGACTCTCAATGTAATTCCAGTAGGAGGTGTATCAAATATGACTGTATCAAAATTCTTTGAGCCGATGTATTTCCTTATTGCCTCGAGTGTTGCATATTCTTCAATTCCAGGGGAAAGTTTAAGGATATTAAAATATCTATCAAGATTCATTGCAGTAAGATATCTGTAAGTATGCTGCATCTTTTTTGAGAGGTCATCAAGGTATTCACGGGTCATTTTCTCAATATCAACTTCTACTGCGTAAAGATTTTCATTTATCTTTAATTCTCTATTAGAAAGAGTAGTATCAAATGCATCGCCAAGGTTATGAGCAGGATCAATTGAAACAACTATGACTTTATGACCATTTTTCGATAGACCTGTCCCAAATGCCGCCGATATAGTTGTTTTTCCTACTCCACCCTTTCCAAGAAAGAAATATACTTTCATAAGACCATTCTTTTCGTAAGATTCTAAGTGATATCAAACATGCCTGCCGTATCTCCAAAAGCATCGGACAGGTCTTTAGTTTTTTTCATCATGACAGACACTTCTCTCTGCATATAGGGAAGGATACGTATTACTATGCCTGTCGGGGGAGAAGGAATTCCTGCAAATATTCCCATTGTAAGAAGGGAAAAAATATTTTCGTACTCTTCAAGTTCTCGTTCAATGAGGGAGACCGAAGTCTCCCTCATACCGCTTTCAACTCCTATAAAAAACTTTCTTATTCTTTCAAATAACTTCACTATTTAGCAGCTTCTGCTTTTGCCTCAGGAAGTGGTCCTCTCCTGTAGGCTGCAAAGAAATCGATAAGAAGAACAACTGCAAGGACAAGCATTAATATTACAAATGAATACATAGCAAATCTGATTTGTGCTTTAAGCGAGGGAACGATAACAATTACAAACCAGACAAGTCCTGAGAACACGGTTATCCAGAGTGCAAGCGCGGGAATAAGAACCAACAGCTGGAATGACCTTTTTACCATCTGCACGTTCTTAACCCAGAGTGTTGCCGTAAGTAACGCAATGGATGCAAGCAACTGGTTAGAACCCGCAAAGCCAGGCCATAACACAGCATATCCTCCATACCATACAAGCCATGTACCCACAGCCGCAGGAATTAATGATGCAAGCCACCTATTCGTGATAAATGCGTGAAAACCCGCAGAACTTTTTTTAGTGAACTCAAACAGTTCCTGCCATGCAAATCTTCCAAGCCTTGTAGCTGTATCAAGAGTGGTAAGAATAAATGCAGAGACCCATAATCCCGCGAATGTTGCTCCAATTTTAGCAGGTACGCCTAAAACTTTAACCATTTCTCCATAAGATTTTGTAAACATTCCCGCCGCTCCGCCAACTCCTTTAGCACCGCTTGCCACGATATAAGAATCGCCAAGGTATTTACCACCCAATATAAATTGATCCAGATTGACTCCTGCCGCAGTAACTGCTTCTTTAAAATTTGCAAGTACAGTAAAGCCAAATGCACAAATTGAAGTTATAACAATCGTTGAAAGGAACCCTTCCGTGAACATCGCGCCATATCCAACAAAAAGGCCACTCAATTCATTATCAAGCTGTTTTGACACGGTGCCTGAAGCAACAATAGAATGGAATCCTGAAAGTGCACCACATGCAATAACAAGGGGAACTGCCGGCCAGAATGGCGCAGGCTTACCTGCTACTATCGTAGCTGCACTGAAAGTGGTAAACGCTGGCCATGAGAACCCTTTAAATGCAATAAGGGCAGCAACGCCACCAAGAGCAAGTCCAAACCAGAGTAAATACGAGTTAAGATAATCTCTTGGCTGTAAGAGAATCCATACAGGTAGAGATGCAGCGAAAATTATATAAATGAACTGAAGTACATACCAGGTCTTAACGCTTGTAAAAGCAAGGAACGGCCATACAAATCCTATTACCACTGCACCAATAAGCATTAACACACCGATAATTGATGCAACCCTGAATGAAAGTTTAGTTTTATAGAGAAGCAACCCTTCAATAACTGCGATAACCAGGAATAGGAAAGAAGAAGTTCCAACTGTAGGGTTAGTTGATGCAAGACGCGCAAAGACGCCTTCAAATGCTGCGATTACAAGAATTAAAGCAAAGAAAACAAAAATTTCAAAAATATACTTCGTCCTCGGGTGCATAACCTTCCCTGCAACCCATTGAATTGACTTTCCATCATACCTGACAGATGCCATGAGGGAAAGATAATCATGAACACCACCGATAAATACGTTTCCAAACCATACCCAGAGAAGTGCAGGAAGCCATCCCCATGCCAGTGCAATTGCAGGACCGACAATTGGACCCGCACCTGCAATTGACGCAAAGTGGTGCCCGAATACAACCATCTTTTGCCCAGGCATGTAGTCCACATTGTCTCTGAGCCTTACTGCTGGTGTTAGTCTATCTTTGTCTGCTCTTACAACCTCACTTTGAAGCTTTCTTCCATAGGTGAAATAGAAAAACAGATAAATTGCTCCACCAATCAACACTATCAATGCTGTCATCTAATACCTCCTTTTACTTAAATTTTGCTTTTCCAGTCTAAACTTAAATAATTTTCGAAGGTTTTTGTTGTTTTATCCACCTCCTCCGTAAGATTTTTAAAAAACTACACAATAACTCTATAATATTATATAACTTATTACGCGACTGTCAAGAGTTTTTAAATAAAAGCAAAAAAAGGAGGGGTAAAAGTAAAAATATTTGAAACACTGATTATTTTGAATTATATATTAGGAAAATTTTAAAAATTCAAAAGCGAAATCTATCTCTGAATTCTTTCTGATGGTGCGGCGAAAGAGGAAGTTTATCTCCATTTTCCATCTGAATAAGATATTTTCCCTTAAACCATGGTATAATTTTGGACACTTTAGATAAATTTATTATATATTCCTTATTTATTCTGAAAAAGTTTTGAGAAACAAATCTTTTTTCAGCGTTTTGAAGATTCATGCCTTTTACCGGGAGTGATTCGCTTTTCTTCCTTACAAATAATTTTCCCTTTTCCACATAAAAGTATTGAACGTCCTCCGGTTTAAGCAGTATTAACTCTCCCTGAAATTCGCAAACCACAAAATTAAGGTTAGGCGGTGTCTTCCCTTTTACTTTTGAGCTTATCTTTGCAAGGGTTTTTACAAAACGCCCCTCGTCAATGGGCTTGAGGATATAGTCAACGGCATCAACTTCAAATGCCTTTACCGCATGTTCTGAATACGCGGTCACGAATACGATAACAGGGGAATTCTCGGTACCCTTTAGAACTTCTGCAAGACGAATTCCATCAAAACCAGGCATATTGATATCAAAAAAGGCAACATCAACAGTTGTGGATACCATAAAACTCAGTGCGTCAAATGCATTATCAAATTCACCTGAAAGCTCAAAATTTGGAAACCTCTTTAAAAAAAGTTTTATCTCTTCTCTTGAAGGTTTTTCGTCGTCAACGATAACTGTTCTAATAGCCAATCTTTCACTCCTTCTATTGGTATTGCAATTACAACTCTCGTTCCCTTGCCCGGAACACTCTTCACCTTAAACACAGCTTTCAATCCATAAAGATTCTTTAACCTTTCAAAAACATTTTTAATGCCGATTGAATTTTTATCACAGCCCTGAAGTAAATCCTTCAATTTATCTTTTGGGATTCCTCTCCCTGTATCAGATACTACAAAATAAAGCATATTTAACTTTAAATATGCGGAAATATCTATCTTTATCTTCCTTATATCCGTGGAATAACCGTGCTTAACTGAGTTTTCAACGATTGGTTGCAAGGTAAATGACGGGATTTTTACATCAAGAAGTTTATCGTCAATATGAAATTCATATTCAAGGCACTCCCCAAACCTTTCTTTTTCTATCTCAAGATATGACTTAACAAGACAAATCTCCTCTTTTAAATCTACAAGGTCTGAAACTCTATAGATCGTCTCTCTTAGGATATAACTGAGTTTTTGTATGAGGTGTCTCCCTCTTTCTGGATCCTGCCTTACGATATACGAAATAGTATTAAGAGCATTGAAAAGAAAGTGTGGATTTACATAGGCCTGAAGAGCTTTCAACTGGGATACGATTCTTAGCTTTTTTTCTTCTTCTATCTGGTTTAATTCGATCTGTGTAGTAAGAATTGTTGCAAGTCCTTTTGCAATTTCGATGTCAAAAGGACTCATTGCGTCGCTATGTCTTCTATAAAGTTTGAGGGCACCAAAAATTTCTTCATCTGCGCTTTTCATAGGAACTACTACACCTGAACCAAGAGGACAACTCTTTTCTTCACAATCTATATCACTTTTGTTTCTTAAAAATGCAATTTCTCCTGATTTCAAAACTCTTTTTGTGGAAGATGTCCTGAACGAGCCATTTGCTATATGATGGTCTTCCCCAAGCCCTCTAAATGCAAGAATCTTATTCCTGTCTGTAATGCCAACTGCATCAAGATTTGTATATTTCAAAATAATTTTAGCTGCTATGTCTGCGGTTTCCGTTGTAAGCCCTTTGCTTAAAACGGGCAGTGTTTTTTCTGTAATCTTGAGCACAGTTTCAGCAGTAATCGCTGAAACCAATTCCCTTTCTCTCATTGATACTTGTATTACAAGAAGGAAAAGCCCTACACCAACTGCATTTGTAAGGATCATCGGACCGCTTACTTGCCGCACAAGAGCAAGTGCCTGATTAAATGGCTCTGTAATAAGAAGAACGAGAAGCATATGGCAGGATTCCGCTGCTGCTGCGAAAAAAAACCCTGCAAGTGGTGAAAAAATCTTTCCTCTTCTCAATCTATAAAGAAACCCGGCGGCAACACCATTTATTATAGTTGCGAGAGCACATGAATTCGCGGTGAACCCTCCCAAAGATGCACGATGCACTCCACCCATTAGTCCAGCAATAGCACCCACAAGAGGCCCACCAAAAAGACCACCTGTTATAGCACCGATATCCCTCACATTTGCAATTGCATCATTAATATTTACCCCGAGGTATGTCCCTGTGATTGAAATTAGCCCAAAGAATATGCCCAAAAAAATTTGTTTTTTAACCGACTCCTCAAGATTAAAAAGAACTCTGGTGATAAAGGTTTGTGTAAGAATAAATGCCGCTGTAATAATAACAGTTAATGACTGTAGAAGCTGTATATAAAGCTTTCCGCGTGTAAAGATAGAACTAAGGAAAGAGTTATCCATCAATCACCTCTATTAATTATACATACTATTATAAATCTATATAATATAAAATGGAAAAGAAAGACATCCAGGGTCTAAGCATTTATATTTATACGTTCGGGTCACTTAAAACAAACACTTACGTATTTGAAGACTCGAAAAGCGTCTGCGTCGTTGACCCTGCAAATGCTAACAAAGATGAGGATATAGAGATAATTGAAAAGATCAAAGAGCTAGGAGAGTTAAAATATATTATAAACACACATGGACATTTTGACCATATAATTGGAAATAGAACACTTAAAGAAGAATTTAAGAATGCAAAAATTATTATTCATCCTCTTGATAAAGAAAAATTAAATGACTCTGTAAAAAATGGTTCAAATTTCTTTGGAGAACCGGTAATTTCTCCAGATTGCAACATGACAATAAATGAAGGCGATGAAATAAAGATAGGAAAAATAAAATTAAAAGTAATTCACACGCCTGGGCATACAAAAGGCAGTATTTCTCTTAAGGGAGAGGGATTTATATTTTCAGGTGACACACTCTTTACAGGAAGCGTTGGTATTGCAAAGGAGTACAGCAATGCATTTGAGGAAATGATTACTTCGATAAAGAAAAAACTTCTTGTCCTACAGGATGAAACAATCGTACTACCGGGACATGGAGGAACAAGCAAAATTAAGGAGGAGAAGGAATTAAATCCATTTTTAAGCTAAAAAATTATGAGATATTTGATAATCCTATGATTGTTATATTTTTTGTAGAAAAAATTTTTTAGAGTAAAATATAATTGCTGGATTAAATAACAGCAAGTTTTTAATTATGCCTCAAATGGCATAAAATTTTTTAAAGGAGGTTAGTATGTTAAAAAAACTAACAATTCTTATGTTAGTGGTAGCAATGCTGGGAACTTTTGCAGGATGTAAGAAAGCTGCACCAGTTGAAGAAATGGTGTTAAAGTACAACGTAGGCGCTGAACCACAGTACTTTGATCCAAGGAAAGCAACAGGTATTCCTGAGTTCACGATGCTTTTGAACCTGTTCGATGGTCTTATGAGGTATGATAACCAGGGACAGATTGTACCTTCTGTTGCAGAAAGTTACACTGTTTCTACAGATGGTCTTGTATGGACATTTAAACTGAAAGACACAAAATGGTCAAACGGAGAACCACTTACAGCAGGCGACTTTGAATATGCATGGAAAACAGCTCTGAGCCCGGAAATAGCATCAGAATATTCATATCAGCTATACTACATAAAAAACGGTGAAAAATATAATTCAGGTGAGTTAACAAATGCAGATGAAGTTGGCGTAAAAGCTCTTGACGACAAAACACTCGAAGTAACTCTTGAAGCACCTACTCCTTACTTTACTTCACTTCTTTCATTCACCACATACCTTCCGATAAACAAAAAACTCGACCAATCAAATCCTGACTGGGCAAAATCTGCTGACAATTATGTAAGCAATGGGTCTTTTAAGCTGACCTTGTGGGACCATAACCACACAATTGAGATGGTAAATAATCCAAACTACTGGGATAAAGGCAAGGTAAAACTCACCAAGATTGTCTTCTCAATGGTCGAGGAAAATACTACCGAAATGTTGATGTTTGAAAATGGAGAAATTGATTGGGGACCTAACCCGCCTCCGGCAGAACTTGACAGGCTTAAGGCAGAGGGTAAACTAACTGTAAATCCATACCTCGGGACATACTACTACCTTTTCAATGTAACAAAGAAGCCATTCGACGATATAAGAGTGAGAAAAGCACTTATGTTTGCAATTGATAGAGAAGCAATCGTTAAGAACATCACAAAGTCAGGAGAACTTCCCGCAACTGCTTATGTCCCACCAGGTGTTCCAGATGCAACGCCTGGAAGTGACTTCAGAAAAGTTGGTGGGGATTTCTTCAAAGCATATGATCCTGACGAAGCAAAGAAACTGCTTGCTGAGGCAGGTTATCCTGACGGAAAAGGCTTCCCTACTTTCGTCCTTCTTTATAACACAAATGAAAGACACAAGACAATTGCTGAAGCAATACAAAGAATGTGGAAAGAAACTCTTGGCATAAACTGCACACTTACAAACCAGGAGTGGAAGGTTTATCTTGATAACAGAAATAATTTGAATTATGATGTAGCAAGAGCAGGCTGGATTGGCGATTATACTGACCCTATGACATTCATTGATATGTGGGTTACAGGCGGCGGAAATAACGACACTGGCTGGAGCAACACACAGTACGATGAGTATGTAAGAATAGCAAAATCAACCGGTGACCAGGCAGCAAGAATGGATGCAATGCACAAAGCTGAAACAATCCTTATGGCCGAAATGCCGATTGGCCCAATTTACTTCTATACAAGGCCTGAACTTATAAAACCTTACATAAAAGGTTACTATACATCAGCACTCGGTTACACAGACTTCAAGGAAGCTTATATCGAAAAACATTAACTCGAAAAGAGCCATGCCTCTGTTAATATCGGGGCATGGCTTCCACTGGAGGATTAACAAATGAGAAAATTTGTTATACAAAGAGTTATTGCAATGTTAGTCACTCTCTTTATTATTGCAACTATTACCTTCTTCCTTGCTAAAGCAATTCCAGGCGGTCCTTTTACAAAAGAGAAAGCAGTTCCGGATGCTGTTCTCAAAAATCTTGAACAAAAATACCATTTTAATGACCCTCTCTGGAAGCAATATGCGGATTATATGATAAGCCTTATGAAAGGTGATTTGGGACCTTCATTCAGATACGATGCACTTACTGTAAATGATATCGTGAGGAAGGGGTTCCCTGTGTCTGCACTTTTAGGACTTGTTGCGATACTTATCTCACTCGGGCTCGGAATTCCTGCAGGAATAATATCAGCATATAAACAGAATTTCTGGCAGGACAATTTTGTAATGTTCTTTTCTATACTCGGAATATCAATTCCTAATTTTATCCTTGCAACGCTTTTTATGTACGTATTTGGATTAAAGTTACATCTTCTCAGCGTAGCAGGCTGGGGGGAATGGCATAACATAATACTACCTGCTATTACTCTTGCTGCGTACCCAACTGCATATATAGCAAGACTGATGAGGTCGAGCATGCTCGATGTTTTAAACCAGGATTACATTAAAACAGCTCGTTCAAAGGGACTATCAGAATACAGAGTTATGATAATACATGCATTAAAAAATGCGCTAATTCCAGTTGTCACTTATCTGGGCCCACTGATTGCAGCAGTATTCACAGGTAGTTTTATTGTAGAGAGACTTTTCTTTATCCCCGGATTAGGGAGATATTATGTAACAAGCATATACGATAGAGATTATACAGTAATTCTAGGAACTACAGTATTCTATGCTGCATTTCTAATCATTGCAAATTTTGTCGTTGACATTATCTATGCCTTCCTTGACCCAAGAATTACCTATTCAACGGAGAAAATAAAATGATCAACGAAAAAGAACTTTTTGAACCTGTAAAAACTGAAGAGATTGAAGCAAAGGAATATATAAGACCAAGCATCGGATACTGGGCAGACGCATGGAGAAGACTGAAAAAAAATAAACTGGCTCTTATAGGTCTCTATATAATAATTGTCCTAATTGCTCTGGCTATTTTTGGCCCCATGGTTTCCGTTTATGAATATGATGCCACAAACCTCAATAACGTTTATGCACCAATATCCGGCTCTCACTGGTTTGGGACAGATGAATTGGGAAGGGATGTATTTACAAGAGTTCTATACGGAGCAAGAATATCCCTTGCGGTTGGTTTTGTTGCAAGTTTCATAAACTTGATTATAGGCGTACTTTATGGTGGAATTTCAGGATTCATGGGTGGCAAAGTTGATAACGTAATGATGAGATTTGTCGATATCCTCTACGGCGTCCCAATACTCCTCATTGTAATTCTTCTCATGGTTGTGCTTGGACCGGGGCTTACAAACATTTTTATAGCACTTGGAATTGGTTACTGGGTAGGTATGGCAAGAATTGTAAGAGGCCAAACATTAAGTTTAAAAGAGCAGGAATTTACGCTTGCTGCGAAAACGCTTGGCGCATCAAGAACAAGAATACTCGTAAGACACATCATCCCAAATGCAATCGGTCCAATTATAGTAACTGCAACTCTTCTAATTCCAAATGCAATCTTTTTTGAAGCATTTCTGAGCTTTATTGGATTGGGTGTATCAGCTCCAGTAGCAAGCTGGGGTGTACTTGCATCAGACGGTGTAAGGTCGTTCCAATCACATCCAAATCTTCTATTTTTCCCTGCACTGTTTATTTCTATCACCATGCTATCTTTTAACTTCCTCGGCGACGGTTTGCGAGATGCACTCGACCCGAGACAAAGAAAATAATGAGAGGAAAAATGGAACCAGTTCTTAGAGTAAAAGATCTTAAAACAGAATTCTTCACATATACAGGCGTCGTTAAAGCAGTGAGGGGAATCGATTTTAGCGTAAATCCAGGAGAAGCAGTTGGGATTGTGGGAGAATCAGGATGTGGAAAGACTGTAACGGGTCTATCAATTATGAGACTCATCACATATCCACCCGGAAAAATCGTTTCAGGAGAAGTAAGTTTAGATGGAACTGATTTACTCAAATTATCTGAGTCTGAGATGAGAAAGATAAGAGGCGCTAAAATATCAATGATATTTCAAGATCCTATGACATCACTTAATCCAGCACTAACTATTGGTTTTCAGTTATCTGAAATGCTTATCCTACATAAAAACATAACTAAAGAAGAGACAAAGAAAAAGATCATTGAGCTTCTAAGTATGGTCCGTATAAAATCTCCTGAAAATGTATTTAACCAGTATCCGCACCAGTTGAGTGGAGGCATGAGACAGAGAGCAATGATTGCTCTTGCGCTTTCCTGTGAGCCAAAGATTGTTATCGCAGACGAACCAACAACTTCGGTAGATGTAACAATCCAGGCACAAATTTTAAATCTACTTCAGGATTTAAAATCAAGGGTTAACTCTTCAATAATTCTTATTACACATAACCTCGCAGTCGTTGCAGGTCTATGTAGCAGAATCATTGTAATGTATGCAGGTTTGATTGTCGAAGAGGGAAATGACAGACAGGTTTTCGATAACCCGAAACACCCTTATACATGGGGACTACTCCGTGCTGTGCCAAGAGTAGATGAACAAGAAAAGGAAAGACTCTCCACAATTAAGGGACTCCCACCAGATCTAATGTCTCCTCCAAAGGGTTGCCCGTTTGCCATGAGATGTTCATACGCAATGAAGATTTGTTTTGAAGAAAGGCCCCCTTACTTCAACTCAGAAGAAGGACACAGGACTATGTGCTGGCTTCTTGATAAAAGGGCTCAAAAAGTAAAAAGGGATGAATAATGGAAAACGAGATCATTCTTGAAGTTCAAAGCCTGAAAAAATATTTCTCCATAAAAAGCGGGCTTTTCGCAAGCACAGTAGGAGATACAGTTAAAGCAGTTGATGATATAAGTTTTAAGGTTAAAAAGGGAGAGACCGTTGGCCTTGTTGGAGAAACAGGGAGCGGCAAAACAACAGTAGGCAGAACAATAATCAAACTTTACGAACCAACTGCCGGGAGCATTATATTTGAAGGAATAGACATAGCAAAACTCAATGAAAACGAAATGAAAAAAGTGAGAAGAAAACTCCAAATGATATTCCAGGATCCCTATGCATCACTTGACCCGAGACTTACTGTTGAAGACATTGTTAAGGAACCAATGGAGATTCATAATTTATACAAGCCAAATGAGAGAAAGGAAAGAGCAACGTATATTCTTAATCTTCTGGGGCTTGATCCAGAACACCTGACAAGATTTCCTCATGAATTTTCAGGGGGTCAGAGACAGAGAATTGGACTTGCAAGGGCACTTGCTGTTGAACCAGAATTTATTGTGGCTGATGAACCTGTTTCTGCACTTGATGTATCAATTCAGGCACAGATAATAAATACTTTCGAGGACCTTCAAGAAAAATTTAACCTTACATATCTATTTATTTCACACGACCTTGCTATGGTGAAACACATAAGCAACTCAATTATTGTTATGTATCTCGGCAGAATAATGGAAATAGCACCAAGTGGAGAGATATACAAAAAGCCATTACATCCGTACACACAGGCACTGATTTCCGCAGTGCCAATACCCGACCCAAAGGTCGAGAAAAGCAGAGAAAGAATACTCCTTGAAGGAGATATTTCAAGCAATATCAAACTTCCAAAAGGTTGTAGATTCAGACCTCGTTGCAAATATGCAATGGATATCTGCAAGGAAGTAGAACCAGTTTTAGAAGAGACTGAAGCAGGTCATTCAGTTGCCTGCCACCTTTATAAAAAATAGGGCTCAAAACTGAGCTCTATTTCAATTTTACAATTTATATTAGTTTCATTCTTCTCTGTTATTTTCTGATAATGCAATTATTTTTTATGAGGTGTATGACTGTGCCTGTGATGTATATCAGGCACATGTGAATGCTCATGCTCTAATGGTTCATGAATATGAAAGTGTGAATGATACCCACTCTCTGGTACTTCTCCAGGTTTATGGGGATGGTTATGATGACCATCTCTATGATTATGCATGTGAACATGGGCAACATATTCATGAAAATGTTTATGGCTATGTTTTTCCTTTAATAAAAAAACAGCACCCACGATCATTAAAGGCAGTGAAATAATAAACATAATGTTCGGATTATCTTTAAATAATATAAAAGATAGCGCTGCGCCTATAAAAGGTGCAGTTCCAAAAAATGCGCTTGTCCTTGAGTTTCCAAGATTTCTCAACGCAAGCACAAATAACACGAGACTGAAACCATAACTGAAACAGCCAAGTAGCATCGAAAGCAAAATTATCTTTAAGCCTGGAAGTACATTTTTAAACAGGATTGCTAAAGACAAAGAAAATAAACCTGCAGAAAATCCCTTTATTATAACAATAGAAAAGGGATTTTTTGATGAGATATTTCTTGTAAAATTGTTATCTATTCCCCAGCAGAAACATGCAAAGATAATTCCTATTGCACCTACGGATAATCCCCATTGGCCTGTAAAATTCCAGGAAAGGAGTATGCTTGCTAAAGTAATCAATAAAATAGATATCCAAACTCTCTTACCTATGTACTCGCTAAAGAATAATCCTGCAATTAATGCAGTAGCCACACTTTCAAAATTCAAAAGCAAAGATGCAGTAGAAGCAGGTGTTATACGCAAACTGAACATCAATAAAATGGGTGCGATAACACCACCCGATAATATGGCACCAATAAGCCAAGGAATATCTTTTTTTGAAAGAGAAGCCTCTTCATGCTCTCGTTTTGCTATGAGGCGCTCTAATCTCTGGAAAATCCACAAACCAGCACCACTTCCTATATATAAGAACGCTGCAAGTGGAATAGGGTCAATTTCTCTTAAAAGAAGTTTCGAAAGAGGTGCGCTTACTCCAAATAGTACAGCAGACAGTATAGCAATCATTTGATATTGTCTAAATTTGTTCATCAAAAGTTAATTTCCTCTCTCATGTAAGCTATTATTGTTCTATTTGTTTCATGTTTTATCCTGTCTAATTCATCTCTCTGGACATCTAATCAAATAAAAATTATTAGATTACACCTCATAGGTAATAATAACTAAAAGGTATAAGTACTCATAATCCACGAAAATTTACTTATCTTTAGCGCATAAGTTTTAAACTCTTTTTACTCCTCTATAATCGCCACTCTTTTTCAGGTGATTACTCCACTGTCACTGACTTCGCAAGGTTTCGAGGTTTATCTATGTCAAGACCTCTTGCTTCTGCCATATAGTAAGCAATAAGCTGAAGAGGGATAACATTAATAATTGGACCAATGTCATTTGCCACTTTAGGGACATAAAAAACCCTATCTGCAACTTCTTCGATTGTATTGTACCCTTCTTGCGCAATCGCAAGGACTTTTCCGCCACGCGCTTTGACCTCTTTTATATTACTCAGAGTTTTTTCCTTAAGAGGCCCATAAGTTATAACAGCAATGACAAGTGAATTAGGAGTCACAAGTGCAAGTGGACCATGTTTTAACTCCCCTGCAGGATACCCTTCCGCATGAACATAGGAAATTTCTTTAAGCTTCAAAGCACCTTCAAGAGAAAGTGCAAAATCAAGATTTCGTCCAATATAGAAAGTCTCCTCTATACTTTTTGTAGTTGAGACAAAATCTGCAATTTCGTTACTTCTTAAAACGATGCTCCTTGCCTTCTCTTCAAGTTTCTGAAAATCATTTACGATGTTACTTTCTTCCTCTTTTGTAAGTTTACCAAGCAATTTAGCGAAATAGACAATGAGGAGTAAAATTACTTCAACCTGTGCCACATAAGCCTTGGTTGAAGCAACAGCAATTTCAGGGCCTGCATGTATGTACACAACTTGATCGACTTCCCTTGTAACAGAGCTTCCTACGACATTTGCAATGCCTATTGTCCTGGCACCTTTTTCTTTTCCAAATCTTAAGGCAGCAAGCGTATCTGTTGTCTCTCCCGACTGGCTTATGACGAAAAGGAGAGTATGCTCATCTATTACGGGGTCTCTATACCTGAATTCAGAGGCAACTTCTGCCTGTGCAGGTATTCTCAAATATTTTTCTGTAAGATACTTCCCAAATACACCAGCATGATACGCCGTGCCGCAGGCTACAAAATATACCTGATTAATACTTTTTAAATATTCAAGTGAAATATTAAGCTCGGGAAATTCAACAACTGCATCCCTCACCCTTCCCCTCATTGCTTCTCTTATGACATCAGGCTCCTCGAAAATTTCTTTAAGCATGAAATGCTTAAACCCACCCTTCTGGGCATCCTCAATTCTCCAGTCAATCCTTTTGATGTTTCTTGTAATCAGGTTAAGGTTCTTGTCGTAAACATTAATGCTCTCTCTTCTCACATCTATAATGTCGCCGTTCTCAAGTATAATTATGTTCTTTGTGTATGGGAGAATTGCAGGTATATCTGATGCAATAAAATTTTCACCCTGACCAAGTCCTGCAACAAGTGGGCTATCCTTCCTCACGGCAACAAAACGATCTCTTTCATTTTTACTCATCACGGCTATTGCGTAAGAGCCTTCGAGGAGTTCAACGGTCTTTTTAACTGCTTTTAAAAGGTCTCCTTCGTAAAATTCCTCAATAAGGTATGCAATAACTTCTGTATCAGTATCGGTTCTGAAAGTTCTACCTTCTTTAACAAGCATCTTTTTCAATTCAAGATAGTTTTCTATGATACCATTATGGATCACTACGATACTTTTACTTTCGCTTAAATGAGGGTGAGCATTTACATCATTCGGAACTCCGTGGGTTGCCCATCTTGTATGCCCCAGCCCTATTGAACCCTTTAATTCTTCGTTTTTAAGCTTATTTTCGAGGTCGGATATTCTTCCCTGAGTTTTAACAACCTTTAGGTCATCTCCAATAATTGCGACTCCTGCTGAATCATAACCACGATATTCAAGACGCTTCAATCCATCTATAAGTATTGGAAGAGCGTCTTTATTGCCAATATATCCTACTATTCCACACATTTTAATCCCTCCAAAAATTGTTTAATTTTCGATGAAATATTTTTAATTTCATTCTCATCCTCTCCTTCAACCATAATACGGATGAGGGGCTCTGTACCAGAAGGACGGACAAATATCCTTCCCTTGTCTCCAAGTAATTTTGATTCGCTTGCAATTAAATCCTTGAATTCTTCTTTATCCGCGATATTTTTATCCTTTACCCTAACATTCGTAAGGATTTGAGGAAAATGAACAATTCCTTTCCTTAGCTCACTTAACGGTTTACCCTCGTCATTCATAACCGTAAGCAACATCAGGACAGTTATTAGGCCGTCCCCTGTTGAGCTTTCCTCAAGGAATATAATATGCCCGGATTGTTCCCCGCCGATTATCGCACCACTCTTAATCATTTCGGAAAGCACATACCTATCACCAACTGAGGTTCTTAAAAACCTAATACCATTTTCGATAAACGCTCTCTCAATCCCTATATTACTCATTACAGTGCCTATAACTGTATTGTTCTTCAACTTTTCTTTCTTATGAAGCCATTTTCCAATGATAAGCATCGTCTCGTCACCATCAACAATATTCCCTTCGGAATCTGCAAATATTACCCTGTCTCCGTCGCCATCATGACTTACGCCTATGACTGATCTTGAAGCTTTTGTTAGCTCAGAAATAATATGGGGGTTTGTAGAGCCACAGTTCACATTAATCCTTGAACCATCTGGCTCCGTTCCATAAGTAATAAGATCTCCGCCAAGCCTTTTCAAGGTTTCAATAGTTGTAAAATGGGTTGCACCAAAGGCTGCATCAACTGCAATTTTTAAACCAGCAAGGCTTAGAGGAAACCTCTTAACAAGGTGGTTAACATAAGATTCTCTAAGGGTTGTATCCTCTGTAATTTTTCCAATCTGTATACCCTCTGGAAGGGCAGTCAGGTTAATTTTATCAAGCAAGTGTTCAATTTCTTCCTCTACTTCATCTTCAAGCTTGAAGCCATTATGTGCAAAAACCTTAATTCCATTGTATTCAATTGGGTTGTGGGAAGCTGAAATCACGACTCCTGCACAGAAATTTCCAAGGCGAGTTAAAAGAGAAACTGCAGGCGTTGGTATAATCCCCGCAGTAACAATATCAACTCCATTGCTTGCAATTCCTGCTGCAACTGCATTTCTCAGCATTGGAGATGAAACTCTTGTATCTTCGCCAATAAGGACAGGGCCATCACCTCTAAAATATTGGCTCACCGCACGGCCAATTTTAACTGCAAGTTCAACCGTTATTCCCCTATTCGCCACACCTCTTGCACCGTCTGTTCCAAAAATCTTTCTCACAAATGCTATTTTACACCGTTAAGAATTTTAATCAAGTTGAAAGGCGAATCAGGGAATTGCACATAAGTGCCTGACACAAATCGGCAGTTGCTGAGATTTTCAAAATAAATATATTAATACAAAGGAGGGTACAAAATGAAAAAATTTCTCAAAGAAAACTGGAAGTTTTACCTTATCAACATTCCGCTTGCAGTGGGGATTTATTTCTCTTCAAAAATATATGACATTACAAATCACGCAACGGCGAACGTGCACATACTACAAACTCCACTCGACAGGCTTGTTCCTTTTATACCAAAATTCATTGTGATTTATAATTCTCTCGAGCCCGTGATATACGCTTCACTAATGTTCTTCTTTCTATTTCATCCTAAAATTTTTACAGCATTTGCCCTTGCTATGATTTCCCTGTTTCTTATAAGCAACCTTGTATACGTCGGATTTCAAACACAAGTGCCAAGGCCTGATCTCACTCCACATACAAACTGGTTTGTTGACAAAGTCATCTCTCTTTACAACAGTGACAACCCTTACAACTGCTTTCCAAGCCTCCATTGTGGCACATCGGCACTAACTGCATCATTCTGGTTTGTAAAAAATAGATACAGAGTCATTGCCTGGATTATGTCAATATGGGCATTTGGCATTGTGCTATCCACTCAATTTTTGAAACAGCATGTTCTGGTCGACATTACAGGTTCCCTAATTGCAATTGGGTTATTCTTTGCTTTTTACAGATTATTTAACCTTAAAATGCAGGTATAAAAGTACTTATAATAACTTGAATATTTTTTACAAAAATTTTTAAGCTAAATTTTTATACAAATAATGCAGTATTGATGATAATGTTTTTCTTTTCATAATTCTATCACAATTAAATCTTAAAATTGCTACAAGCAGTTAGAAATTTTAAGTATAGGAGGTTTTAAATGAAAAAAACAGTAAAGTTAATTCTGGTAGGTTTGATTGGATTAGGAATAGTACTTGGTGGCCTAAGTTTAGTCTATGCGGGAAATGGTAGTAACACTAATTCCACAGGATTTGGAGCATTTGCAAATGCAGTATTTACCATGTTTAAACCGGGTTTAAGAGGCGAAATTGCCGATGGTGAAATGCTTGAAGATGTAGCAACATATCTTGGTGTTTCTGTTGATACACTTAAAGCAGATCTGAAAAACGGTCAAACACTTGTTCAGATTGCAGTGACACAGGGTAAAACTGAAGAGGAACTGATAACTTTCATAGTTTCAAAGAGAACTGATGAATTAAAGACAGCACTTAGCGATGGAAAAATAACACAGGAACAGCATGACGATGCAGTAAAGAATCTTCCGGCAAGAGTAAAGACAATAGTAGAAAGAAGTTTACCTTCATTTAAAGATGGTTTTAAAAAGGGGTTCAGGGCTGGCGTTGATGAACAGGCAATGCTTGAAGATGTAGCAACATATCTTGGTGTTTCTTCCGATACACTCCGTACAGAGTTGCAGAGTGGACAGACTCTTGCTCAGATTGCAGTAGCACAGGGCAAAACTGAAGATGGCTTAATAAACTTCATCGTCTCGAAGAGAACCGACGAACTTAAAACAGCTCTTAGCGATGGTAAAATAACACAGGAACAGCATGACGATATGAAAGATAATCTTGAAGCACGAGTAAAAGAAATGGTAGAAAGAACCGATGTCGGTAAGCCTGGCTTCGGAGGCAGAGGAAAGGGTTTAGATTTTAACGCTCTTGACACCGACATTGCAAACTTTATCGGTGTAACAGTTGATGATTTAAGAACTGCTCGAGAAAGCGGCAAGAGTCTTGCGGGAATAGCAACAGAGCATGGCAAAACAGAAGATGCACTCATCCAGTTCATCGTTTCAAAAGAAACTGCAAATCTTGATAGTCTACTCAAAGACGGAAAGATTACTCAGATTCAGTACGATAATGCAGTGAAAGATATGGCAACACGAGTCAAAGAAATGGTGGAAAGAACAGAAACCGGAAAACCTGGCTTTGCAAACGTGATGGGTAAAGGATTTGGGAGAGGGTTTAATTTCTGCCCAGACTTACAAAACCCATAATCTCACAATTAACTTTTAAGATAACCAGTAAAAGAGGGCGTCAACGCCCTCTTTTAATTTCACACAATACAATCTCAAACAGCATAATAAAATACCAGTCCAGGTTATAAAAAGGTAAATTCATATACAACCCAATGTAATTATTTTTGAAGTCAAGAAAATGAGAAATTAAAGAAAATATTTTTAGTAGTATGCTTGAGATTTTTAAAAATCAGCTGAACTATTTTTCATAGATGTTTATTATAATTTCGGCTTCTGTATCATCCTGCGGAAGTGCTTCAGGGAGTGTAATTGTAGCTCCTTTTATCTTTTCTATATCTTTAACAAGCTGTGAAATTTCGTTTGCAACGATTTTATAATAAAGAACCTTCTGCGTAGCATTGCCTTCAGGTTGCAATTCATCTTGAAATTCGTCATTACCTTTACCTTCAACACTGCTACCCGTAATCGTACCATGACGTTCAAGTATACTTAAAAGTATCTCATCATCTCTTACACCAATGCTAATGTTTATCTCTGGTTTTACTGCTGTTATTCCAAAAGAGGGATTTTGAGTATCTGACCTTAATTGAGGAGTTGTAATTCCTTTTTCCTGCGGTTTGAAATTGTAAAATGTTAAGAAAAGAACTGACACAATGGCCACCGCAAGTAGTGAAGCAAAGGCAAATCTATATCTGAAAACAATTTTATGCTTCTTGTCCTTTTCGAGCACTTTGTTTAGAACATCGGGAGATTGAACATTCATTTCGCTTAAGGTGCTCTTCATAAGCAAAAGTTGCTCAAAGTATTCCTTTGATTCAGGATCCTCTTTGAGGAGTTTTTCTAACTCTTCTTTATTACCTTCTCCATCTATGTACTTTGAAATTTTTTCTTTCATCATATTTTAGACCTCTTCACCTTTGAAAAAGTTCCATATATTTTTAAATTTTGTCAAAAAAATCCATTTTCAGAATTTCATCACGCAAGTGCTCTCTCGACCTTGCCAACCTCGAGCGCACAGTTCCAACAAGCACATCAAGCATCTTTGCAGTTTCTTCATAAGAAAATCCACGAATGTCCACAAGAGTAATAATTTCACGCTCGTTTTCACTCAAACGCTTCAAACCTTCCCATATAATCTTTTTCTTTTCGTCGAACGAATATTCAATAGGAATGTCTTCAGAAATAGGATTATCAAGCATATTAACGGCTTTACGTTTCTTAAACTCATCTTTTAATGTATTCATTGCGATTCTATATAACCAGGTCGTAATATTTGCCTCACCCTTAAACCCCTTTATGTACTTAAAAGCCCTGAGAAAAGTCTCTTGAAGGACGTCCTCTGTAATTACCCTATCCCTTGAAACCTGAAATATAGCATTAAAAATAAGGTTTTGATATTCACGGACAAAACATTCTTTTGCAGTAATATCTCCCTTTTTGAGTCTCTCAATTATCTCTTTTTCTTCCATCTAAAGATATTATATTAATTTTTGTGAGAATTCCACAGTCACAAAAAAGATAAACAAAGAAAAACTGCATGTTTTATAGTGTTTAACCATCTCACAAAAACCCATGACCCTTCATTTAACAAGGCTCACATTTTGATTATAATTTAAATATGAAATATATTGTTTCTATTATTTTTGCATTTTTTATGGGAGCAATACCCTATGCCTATATTGTAGGAAGGGCTACAAAACACATTGATATAAGAAAATACGGCTCCAAAAACCCTGGTACGGGCAATGTATTCCACCTTATAAGCTGGAGGGCTGGCACTATTGCACTTATTGGAGATGTAGGAAAAGGTTTCTTTGCGCTATATATAATATGGCTCATGTATAAATTCAATGGCACAATCCTAACATACCTCGGCATCGCCTCAGTCCTCGGTCACGTTTTCTCACCATTCCTTGGCTTTAAAGGCGGGAAAGGAGCCGCAACCACTGGAGGGTTTTTATTGTTTGTTATTCCCGTAACACTTGGAACAAAGGCAATCCTATTTATAATATATTACATCATCGCCTGGATAATATTTCTTATCATTACTCATTCCCAGGTTGTGACGCTTTCTGTGATTATGCCAACGATTCCAGTTACTCTCTGGTTTATAACAAAAAATATAAATTTTATAATTGCAATTATTCTGCTCGTTTTATTGATCGAGGCTCTTGGTGCAGGACCTCTAAAAAGGGAGTGGAAAGCCTCTTACGATAAATATATTTCAAGATATTTCGATATAAAGAGCAAAAACTAAAATTTGCTATAAAAAAGTTATTCGCCAGTCACCTTGACCTATTAAACTAAAACAATATAATTTATATGTGCCGGAGTGGCGGAACTGGCAGACGCGGCGGACTCAAAATCCGCAGGGGTTTGGAGCTCCGTGAGGGTTCGACTCCCTCCCCCGGCACCATACAGAAGGCAACTTGAGAATTTTTGACTTGCGGGAAGGTGTAAAAGATCTCTATCCTGTCTTTAAAAACCACAACCTTATCAATGAATATTTTCAAAAAGACGTTCAGTTTTCCCGAATCCGAGTTGCTTAATCCTTCCTGAATAATTTTAACTACTTCTTCAATATCCTTCTCGTTGAATTCGTATGGTATCTCCTCTTCAATTTGAGTGAGCCTTGAAATCAAAGTCTCCTTCTTTTCTTTTAACTCATTTATTCTGGGTACTGCAGTATCTTCATCAACACCCTTCTCTATGCTCTTGAGGAGATTAGAAATTCTTTTCTCGGTGTCTTTGATGCTCTCGTTTATAAACTTTTTCTCCCTGTTACTCTCGTTTAGGATATTATTTCTATTTTTATTTAACTCTCTTGCGATTTTTACAAGATTGTCTTTCGTGAATATCTTTTCTTTCACCGA
>MNXV01000039.1 GCA_001871575.1 Caldisericum sp. CG2_30_36_11 | reverse complement strand
CTCGCAAAGAGAACAGGCTTTTTAAGAGACGAAATTATAAAGGAAGAACTTAAAGAAGAGACTATATTAAATAAAGGTTCTCTAACAGGATTTTACGATGCTTTCAAAAAATATCTAATAAGTGATCTATCAATGGGAGGGTTTGTTGACCTATTCTCTCAAACAATTGTTTATGGGCTCTTTGCAGCAAGAATGCGTGCAGGTGAAAATTTCGATAGAAGGCATGCATACGACAACATTCCAAAAACGATTGGCATATTAAGTGAACTCTTCGAATTTATTTCCCTTGGGAAAATTCCCGACCAGATGAAATGGACTATTGAGGATATCGCTAATGTTCTATCTGCTGTGGACGTTAAAAGAATTTTTTCGGAATATTATCACAGCGGAAAAGGCAAAGACCCTGTCGTTTATTTCTATGAAACATTCCTTTCTGTTTACAATCCTGATTTGCGTGAGCGGAGAGGTGTCTACTATACTCCAGAGCCCGTTGTTACTTATATTGTTAACTCGCTAAACGAGATATTAAAGGACAAAATAAATATTGAAGGTGGGCTTTCAGATAGAAGAGTTACAGTGCTTGACCCTGCTGCTGGCACGCTTTCTTTTATTACTGAAGCTGTTCAATGTGCCATAAAAGAATTCACAGAAAAATACGGAGAAGGCAGTAAACAGAAATTTATAAAAGAACACATTCTGAATGATTTCTATGCCTTCGAGTTGATGATGGCACCATACGCAATAGGACATATTAAGTTTTCTTTTATCCTTGAAGAGGAAGGTTATACATTAACTGATGTAGAAAGGCCAAATTTTTACCTTACCAATACGCTTGAAATGAAAACGCTTGAAAAGACAAACTTGCCTTTAATGAGCGCTCTTTCTGAAGAATCGCACCTTGCAGAAACAGTGAAGAAGGACACCCCTATTCTTGTAATAATGGGAAATCCACCCTACTCAGTGAGCTCAATGAACAAATCTGATTTTATTGAAGAAGCGATGAAAGTGTACAAAGAAGATGTGAGAACAGAGAAGAAATACGGAGTGTTGGAAGATGACTACATCAAATTCATTCGCTTTGCACATTGGAAAATAGATCAAAGCAAGAAAGGTGTTATCGGAATGATTACAAATAATTCCTATCTTTCTGGAATTATTCATAGAGGCATGAGAAAAAAGCTATTAGAAAGCTTTGATGAGATTTATATTCTGAATCTTCACGGTAATTCGCGCATTGGAGAAAAAACGCCTGAAGGTAGTAAAGATGAGAATGTGTTTGACATTATGCAGGGAGTTTCTATTTCGCTATTTATAAAAAGTGGAAAGCATGAGGGTTTAGGAAAAGTTTACTATGCGGATGTTTATGGGTTAAGAGAAGACAAGTACAACTTCTTAGGAACTCATAGTTTTAGAACGACAGATTGGAAAGAATTAAAACCTGTTGAACCATACTACTTTTTTGTAGAAAAAGACTTTTCCTTGCAGGAAGGGTATGATAAATTCTGGAAAGTGACGGAAATTTTTAAAGAAGGCGGTTCTGGAGTGATCACTCGTCGAGATACTCTTGCAGTAGCGTTTCGAGAAGACGAATTAAAAAACAGAATTATGATGTTTGCCAATCTTAATTTTCCCGATGCTATAATTGCCAGTACTTTCAAAGTGGGAGATACTACTGAATGGAATTTGAGTGATGCAAGAAAAAAAGTTAAAAGCGAGAAACTCCAGGAATTAATAAAAGAATATCATTATCGTCCTTGGGATTTTCGTTATATTTATTATTCAGACTCTATTACCTCGCGAACATGTAAGAGATGGATGAAGTATCTTTTAAATGAAAACCTAGCTTTAATAACAACTAGAGTTATCACGAATATAGAAGAAAAAGGTTCATTTGTCTCAAATACACTAGGAGATATTCATATTATTTCTGGTCAATCTTACTTCTTTCCCCTCTATCTCTATCCTTCTTCTGGCAAGAACCATCTCTATGAAGAAAGTGCTGAGCAAAAGAATAAACTCCCCAACCTAAATCCCGAGTTAATTCAAAAGTTAAATGAAACTTATAAAACAGATGTAACGCCAGAGCAGATATTTTACTATATCTATGCAGTGCTTTATTCAAACATCTATAGAGAAAAGTATGCGGAGTTTTTGAAAATAGATTTTCCAAGAGTACCTTTTACATTAGACTATAACCTATTCATAAAAATGGGTGAATTGGGCAAGAAGCTTGTTGACCTTCATTTGCTTTTATCAAGCGAACTGCACAATCCTATTTCAAAGTTCAGAGGTCAGGACTCCGGGATGGTTGAAAAAGTGAAATACAGTGAGGAAGATATGAGAGTTTATATCAATAACGACAACTACTTTGATAATGTGGAAAAAGTCGTCTGGGAATACCAAATTGGTGGATATCAGGTCTGCGATAAATGGCTGAAAGATAGAAAAGAGAGAATTCTTTCATTAATGGAAACAGAGCAGTACTGCAAAATTGTAACAGCTATCTCCAAAACTATCGAAATTCAGCAAGAAATTGACAATCTTTATCAAGATGTAGAGATAGAGGTGATAGAAAATGCCTAAAGAGGAAGAGCAAGAATTCATAAGGGAATTTGAATGTAAAGGTGAGTGGTGGTTTCCTAAAAATAAAGGGAAGAAAGTCTGCGGGATTCTAAGATTTAATGTTGAGAGTGGCGGGAAATTGGAAGTTGTTGGGAGGAGAATAACTATTTGGAATGCATCTTCGCTCTGGCTAAAACCAGTAACATTATTCGGATCTTCAGACAAAGGTGATATCACTTTGTTTGATTGCAGTTTGAGCAGTTCCAGCGCTTCTCTGGGCAAATTATCTACCGCTTCGTTTAAGTTTAGCGAAGGCGTTATCGGTAAGCATATTTTAAAAAAAGAAGAGCTCGTAATACAAAGAGTGGCTGTTAATTATTCGTATTTGAACGCATGGAGCGATTCTTTTGGAATTGATCCTGGAGAAACCTTGATTTCCTTTGTTAGAGAAAAAGAGGAGCTTTTTTTTAAACTCCCTCAACCATTTTTATTGGCAAAAGGGAATGGTTATGAAATATACTTAAAGGCTAGAAGTAAAAAAAGCTTTTCTTTAACCGACACGAGCAAACAGATTATGCTTGAGGAGATTCCATACATAGAGGTTTTATTGAAGAAGGGCAAAAATACTCTTAAAGATTACCAGGAGTTTGTTAAATCAATGCAATATTTTTTATCACTTGCAGTGAGAGAGCAGGTTTTTCCTTTACTCTTTACGGGAGCGACGAGTGGAAGGAAACCATTAATATTTTTCTATCGTTTGTCTTCAATACCGGTTTCAGAAACTTTATTAGTAGCAAACTTTGCTCTTAGTAACATTAAAGAAAGCATTAATGAATACCTGAAAAAGTGGATTGACGAAAGAGAAATATTAGAGCCTGCATGTGAATTATTTTTTAGCAGTTTAAACAGAAACCTCTTCCCTGAGTTAAGATTTTCATATTTAATTCAAGCAGTTGAGGGTTTGCACCGCGCTGTTTATGAGAATGGCAAATATATAACAGACGAAGAGTACAGAAAAGAGGGAGGGCTTTACGAAACTTTTGTTGGAGTAATTCCAGATTCTATCTTGTCTGATTTCAAACAAAGTTTAGTAAGTGGTAAATTGTATTATGCAAACGAATATGCATTAAGGAAAAGATTGAAAGGAATGCTTAGTGATAATTACTTGGAAATTATTAACATTCGAAAAACCATTGTAAAGAAAGAAGAACGCAACGGTCTCATTGATAAAATAGTTGACACAAGAAATTATTATGCACATCAAGATGAAGAGTTGAAAGACAAGATCCTTAAAGGTGAAGAACTTGAACGAGCCATAGAAGTGCTTAAGGCTTTGACTGAAATTGTTTTAATATCCGAAATGGGCATAAGCGTTGAAGAAATTAAAGAGTTAAGATGAACACTTCATCCGTTATAGTTCTAACACAATGGAAATTGATATTGTAGTTCAAAAAAATTATTCAAACCAATCAAATGAACTTTTTTATTCTGTTATAAAATCTAACACGCTCTTGACAGAAATCCTAACATTTGTATAATATCCTGGAAGGTGGGCAGAATGGATAAAATAATTAACAAGAAACTTGCCGAAAGAATAAAAGCATTAAGAGATGAGTTAGACCTTAGCCAGGATGAACTGGCAAAACGTCTAGGAGTTTCTCGCCCTAAAATTTCACAGATGGAAAATAATGAGGTAAGAATCACTGCCGAAGAGCTTGTTGCTCTTTCAAATATATTTAATGTTTCAGTAGAAGGTCTGTTGGACTTTAACAAGGCACCAAAGGTAATTCTTGAAAAAGGAAAAGAAGAAAAACAAGAGGAAAGCATAAGAATAAATGTGCCTCAAAAGAATGTAAAAAAGTTTAAAGAGGTTCTTTTATACATTCTTAACAAGGTTGGGGCAAAACCGAATGTGGGAGAAACCGTCCTTTATAAATTTCTGTACTTCATTGATTTTGATTTTTATGAAAAATACGAGGAGCAATTGATTGGCGCAACGTACATTAAGAATCATCATGGCCCCACTCCTGTAGAGTTCAAAGAAATTGTTGGCGAAATGATTAAAAACAAAGAAATCATGATAGTCAATAAAGAGTTTTTTAAGTACCCCCAAAGAAAGTATTACCCCTTGAGAAAACCAGACCTTTCTGTTTTGGGTGCACACGAACAGGAAATTATTGATAATGTTTTGCATAATCTTTCTGATATGAATGCTAAAGAGATAAGTGATTATTCTCATAATGATGTACCGTGGCTTACCACGGAAGACGGACAGCCAATTGGATATGAATCAGTATTCTACAGAACAAGACCATATTCAGTGAGAGAGTACGAGGGTGAAGATATTTAATGAGGTAAGAAGTCTTCCAGAGTTTGATAAAGACTTGAAAAAGCTTGTAAAAAGGTTCAGAACCATTGAAGAAGATCTTGAAAATCTCATTAAATTCAGTATATTTGCTTATCATAAATTAGGAAAAGATAATGATGGCATTGTTAGAATTTCTAATCTTCATATAGATTACCCAAAGATTTACAAGGTAATAAAATTTGCATGTCGTTCACTCAAAGGAAGAGGTGCATATTCAGGGTTAAGACTTATATATGCTTATTATGAAGATAAAGATATATTGGAGCTTATTGAAATTTATTATCATGACCGTGGAGACGAAATCGAAGACCGAGAACGGATTTACAAATATTATAAAAAATCCAATAGTTAGATTAGATGAACTAAGCAGTGAAAATTACAAATTGAATCGTTGCCTCGTCAACCAATCTATATGAAAAATTTAAATTTAAAATGGAGATTGCAAAAATAATTTCGTACGTAGTTATAATGGACAACCAGATATTGCTTCATAGAATCATAAATTGCAAATACGGCAATTACAGAGGAGTAAAAGACGATGGTTAGAAAGGAGAAACCTGCTGAGAAAATCGCAGATTACAGAGGAGTAAAGAAAATAAAATGTGGCAACGGGGTTTATAAATTCATTTATTTATAGTTATAAGAGAAGTCTTAGATTAGAATAAGGCATATAACCGGCTGAAAAAAGCGCAGGTTACAGAGAAGTAAAAAGATTGAACAAAAAGTGGAGTTAATAATGCGACATCTAAAAATCTGGATGATAACCCTTTTAAAATAAATGTTGAAGATTTATTAAAGATGAATTAATATTAAATATTGTAATACTATCTGATCCGTGCAAACAAAACGAGAAAAAAAGAAAGAAAAGCTATTTCAACAAGAACAAGTGCCAGTTGTCTTGATGGTGGCAGCTTACCTTGTTTTTTGAGTCTAACAGGCACAATAAAGCCATCCTTAATAAATAATACTAACATAATAATTGCCAAAAAAAGCGGAATCAAATTCATATCTCCCTCAGTATTTTATTTAAAAATTTTATTTTAACGGCTCTACAAAGATTTTATCTTTTTCCTTTAGTCCAAGCTCTGATGATATTTCTTCAGGAATTAAAATTAACCCTTTCAGGTTATTTTTTGGTTTCACATTTATTATCACGTCTTTTGCACCGGCAAGATGTAATACGATCTTTCCTATTGTTTTTAATTCATATTGTGTTTTCCACTTTTCAAGCAGTTGTGAATCTATATAAACTGCTTCTTCTATAAGATAAAATTCTGGTTTTATTTTTACAGAAAGCTCGACTCCTGAAATAGCACCTACTTCTTTAACTTTTTCAACAAGTCCTGATGCAATGAGTCCATAAATAATCTTGCTTACTTCAAAATCTGCCAGTTTTAACTCGTCTGCAATTTCCCTGATTGTTTTCTTCCCATCAACAGTTCTAAGTATTTTCCACTCTTCCCTTGAAAATTTTATTTCTGAAACCCCTTCCGGGGGAGCAGGGGCAAGATTTACAACAAGAGAAAGTGATTTTATCACACCTGAAATTTTCGCCCATTCTGTGATTACTCTTGCTCCTTCTACTAAAAGGGATTCGGTTGATTCCTCAATATTTACTTCACCCTCTATTGACATTTCCACAAAACTAAAATTTCCCTCATGCCATTCATAAAAATGAAGAAAAGCACTTTTTCCAAAAAGTCCTTTATTGGACGCGGCAGAAATGATTTTCCCCTTGCTAAAATTAATCTTTCCTGTTTCACCGGAAAAATCCCCGCCTGCTACAAGTTCAAGCGAGCCTGTTTTCTTTGTATTATTGAGAAGCTGGATAATATCTCCCAGCGGAAAATCTGCAAGATTCCCATTTAAAGGCATCTATACACCTCCTGTAAAAGATTCCTTTCCGTTAAATCTTCTATCAACAACCAGAAAAACAAAAACAAGGATAATTTCAATCACAATTAACAGAACTCTGTTTCTTAAAAATGCATATTTGATGGTGAAAAGTTCTATAACTGCAATAATAAGAATAAGAAAAAGAGTTTCAAGGTTTTGAATATGAAATGTTCTTTTAGAAATTCTGCCACTCCTCAAACGCCTGTTTACAACCATGATTAGGATAGCTCCCAAAAAGAGCTCTAATCCCATTGAAATTTCTGTTATTCTTAGCCAGTTATCCATTTCTTGCTCACCAGAAATCTTTATGAATTAAGTCCCTTATGCGCCTTCTTGCAGGTGGTGGAGGTGTTTCTTCAGGGAAACCAAGTGGAATAATAGCTATAGGAATAACTTTTTCGGGAATAAAAAGGTACTCCTTCAACTTCTTTAAATTAAACTCCTCTGCAAAATCCGTAGTCGTGAGATCAATCCAGTTAGTCCCCAAGCCCAATTCACATGCCATAAGTAGCATATTTTCAATTGATGCAGAAGTGTCAATAAGGTATGATTTAGATTTTTCGGAATTTGCACATACAATAATAAGGAAAGGAGGTACTTTTAACTCATCCTCAAGGTAAGGCATGATTTCTACTATTTTTTTTCTTGTATTCTCGTCAACTTTTTTTGCTCTTTTGTTGTATGCTTCGATGTAGAGGTCTGCAATTGCATTTTTCCTTGCTTTTTCTGAAATAATAACAAATTCCCATGGTTGACTATTATTTGACGAAGGCGCCCACCTCCCTGCGTCAAGAATTAAAAGCACTGCTGCTTCTTCCACTGGTTTATCTTTAAAAACCGTTATAGAGCGTCTTTCTCGTATAATTTTATGAATCCCCTTTCTACTATTTATGTTATCGTTCGAATTCCTCAACATCTCTGTACCACTTTCTTTTTTCTCCTATTCTTGCACGCATTTTCCATGAAAAAGGTTTAGGCTTATCATCTATAATTTTTGAAAGGAGTTGAATCTTTTCTATAATGTCCTTCTTATCTAATTCTTCAATAAAATCTGCGGTTTTTACATATTGTGAAATCTTTTCGAGGTTTATCGTTGTTGTTTTCCAGAATCCCCAATCATTCGAAAGAATTGTTGAAATGTAATCACTGTTAATTGTCTCTTTATCGCCCGGGCCGACAGCATGCTCTCTAAAAAGGATAGCTGTATCAATAAGATCTTTTTCATTAATCTGTACAATCTGAACTTTTTCGAAAAAGAGATCTGAGAGGGAAATAGTGGGATAATCTATTTCCAATCTTCCTGCAAAATTCACATCATGGCACATCTCAAGCTTATCAAAGAAAATATCTGAATGTATACCCTGCGGGTTGTAAAAAATATACCTTTTCCCCTGGAATAAAAACTTTGCATGCTTGTCTATTTCATATCCAAGTGCTATAAACATTTCCTCTATTTTTCTCTTCTCCTTAGAGTAAGCAGCAAAATCAATATCAGAAAGTAATCTCCCTGCTCGGTATTCATAATGTTTGAAACTAGGGCAATGCGTCCTGAAAGCGAGAGCACCCAGGATGCGCATTGTAATACCTCTCTTATCTGCTTCCTTCATTAAAGTATCACGGAGTGCAAAAAATTTATTTTCTTGTTCTTCAAATTCTTTTTCTGACGGCATATCTATTATCCCTCTATTTTCCAGAAATTTTTAATTCCATTTTCCTCTATCTCTATAATGAAAGCACGAAGGATGCCTTCAGAATATTCTGAACCGGGGTTTACAACGGGTGTCTTTTTTATGTAGTCAGATGCAAAAGATTCGTGAATATGCCCATGCACGCCCATGAGTGGTTGATATTTTTCTTCGACTTTCCTTACTGCTTTGCTTCCCACGTGTTCTGTTTCTACGTCGCCAAAAGACACAACTGGTTTCAATGTTTTGTCAAGTTTTGGGGCAATATCAAGTTTTGTATTATAGGGAGGCGCATGGAAATTAAAAATTGACCAATGTGGGTCTTTCAGATGCTTTATTTCCATCTCTAACATTTTCTCAAGTTTTCCTTCGTCAGCCTCTCTATCGGTATTCCAAGGAGTAGGATTTACATAGGCACAACTCACCATTTCTATTCCGTAAGGGAATTGAATTGCTTCATCCAATGGATATATTACGCCCCTATTTGCATAAGATTTAATAAGGTCATCAAAGATAAAAAAGTCATCATTTCCAGGCATGACAATTGTCATTACCTTTGAAGTATCAACAGCTTTAATGAGCATCTTAAGCCACTGGTCTAATCTATCCCAGATCAATTTATTCATCAGGTCCTGAAGCTTTTTTTCATCTTTTTGAAGTTCACTAACTTCTGCTCCCGTAGCAAGAAAGGGGTAGATCGCAGCATTATCAAGTCTATCAATAGCAGCTTTTACTTCATCCTCGTTCTTTAGAGTAAAAGTTGTACCAAAGTAACTGTACTTCCATGTGCCATCGTTTTGTTTTATTATTGGAACAAAGACCTTCCCTGTTAAATCGCCCGAGAGTATTAAAATATCTGCGTGATACATATTCACTGCACTCAACCACTTTCTCCATACGAAATTTGCACCATGTGCATCTACTGAAAAAAATAATTTCTTCACATCGTCTCCTTATTTAGAATTTAGAAGGAGGCAAGATTTACCTTGCCTCCCAGAACACAGTTCTCTATGCAGGGGGAATCTGCTGATAAATACTTCTTACGTCAACTCCCTTCTTTGTGTTATAAATATAATAGCCCACAAATATTGCAACACCAGCGGCCATCCAGATAACCTGAAGCATAAGATCAGTAGTTGCCTTAAGCCACGTACCTGCAATGAAGAGGTACCAGAAATTTGCAAAGAACGAGATAATACCAAAGATTGTTATTACAGGTACACCAAACCACGATAATCTTCTTCCTCTTTCATAAATATCAGGTCTTACAAATGGAAGTACAACTGCGGCGAGTGAGCCAAATACGACTGCGAATTCGTAAAGCATTGTCGTATCCATAGCGGCAACCCATGCACCTGCAATTCCTCTCTCTGATACAAATGAGAGTATTACACCTATAAAACCTCCGATGGTCGTAAGCCATATTGCGTTATGAGGCGTATGCCACCTTTCATTAACCGCTGCAAATCTTTCAGGGAACATCCTGTCAAAAGACCATGAGAATATCTGACGAGAGCAAACAATAAGGAAAACAGGAATATCATTCATCAGCCATATTGCAGCAGATATAGCAACGATAAACTGGAATATATATTGACCTGGCATAAGCGCTGCAGCAAATACTGGTAAGTACGGATTTGGTGCATGCGGATATATAGCAGTGAGTTGTCCCCACAAATCTTTGTGCTGGAATACATTGCAATACATAGAAATAAATGAGCCATCTGGAGTTGCATACATACGATAGACTTCTATGCTCAGTACGACATAATAAAAGACGATTACAGCAGCTCCACCGAGCATTGCAATACTCATATTTCTTTCAGGGTTCTTTACTTCACCGCCAGCATAAGATGCAGAAGTTACGCCAATGTATGCCCACAAACCACCTACACCTGCCATAAGTGTTGCTGTCATATTAAACGGTGTCTGAACCCAGTGATCGGTTGCCTGCTTTGATAGCCTCACTACCGTATCCCACATGCCAGCTCCCCATGTGGCATCCCAGCTTGGGTGGGCAACAGCAGGGCTCTTTAAAAGAACAATGATCATAATAATACTTCCAACTAATGGGAGAATAAGTAATATGTTAATCATAGTCGTATACTTTCTCATACCAAAAAGCGCCACGACACCAAAGATTGCAACCATAAGCATACCAAGCCAAAAAGTTGGGCCAATCTGAGAAATTTTTGTACCTAAATCAAGCAGAGCTGTATTTTTTGTTGCAGCACCCGCAATTTGAAAACCAAGTCCCCAGATAGGGATATCATAAAAAGCAATGATTCCAAAAGAAAGTACTTCTGTAAACCAGAAGCCCCAGCTTGTTATAAATCCTAAAAGAGGAGAGATACCTCTTGATATAAAGATATAATCTCCACCTGTTCTTGGCATAAGTGCAGAAAGTTCAGAATACACGTAAGCAGTAACAAGAGCAAGGATACCTGTAATGAAAAAGGCAAGAGCGACATTTGCACCAGGATTGTTGTATTCTGCAAAAATCATCAACTTGTTAATGCCGCCTCCAACGGTGTGGCACATAACAAGTGCAAATGCAGAAAACACAGAAACGGACCTTACTAGGCCTGAAGATCTTCTTGTAAAAACAATTGGCTTTTGTTCTTCAGCCATCTACTTCACCTCCTTTAAAATTAAGTTTAAACTAAAAACCTTTTCTAAAGTACTTCTTTTACATCACTTTTCACTGCTTTTGTCGGCATTTACCTCCTTTGTTCACTTTACTTAACATCTCTATAATATATATTGTAACAATTATATACTTTTGCATCTCTAAGTCAAGCACTTAATTTTAGACAATTTATTTTTTCCTTGAGCGAGATTTATTTGCAATAAAAATTGAAATTGGTATAAAAACAGCAAAAATAAGAAGCAGTGCTGGAAAAAGAAAATACCAGTAGAAATCAAGTTTGTTAAGAACAGAGGAAATTAGATAAAATCCAATCGAGAGAATAATAAATAAAAAACCAAATAAAATTCCTCTTAATTGAATCTTTTTTTGTTCTTCTTTATTCATTTATCCTCTTATTAAATTCTATTTGTATTTTTTTTTGTGTCAATACTGATTTTTTTAACTTTTTAATAAATTCAAGATAAATAGAGTATTTATTCCTAAAAAATTTATTTATATAATTGATTGTTTAATGAAACAGAGGTCTATATGGAAATTGATAGCATATCAAGTGGAAAAAAGGGAGAAAATTTAAAATTGAGTGTAAAAAATATATATGAGATAAATGTTGAAAAAATTGCAGCAGAATTAGGCAAAAGTGTAATTCAAAACGTTGTTCTTTTGGGGATCTTAGCAGCAATTGGAGGTTTTCCAGTTGAAAGAAAATATATCATCGAATCAATAAAGGAAAACTTTTCGCCTAAATTTATAAATTCCAACATTAAAGCTTTTGAAAAGGGCTGCGAAAGTCTAAGTTTGTGCAAGGTTTATTGATTTAACCTATTACAGCTTTTTCCTGAATTAGTTTTCCTTCTTTAAATCTTTTTATTGTAAGATTGTCTGCCTCGGGTAGAAACATTTTTCCATCAATGATATACGAAGCAAGAAGTTTGCCTACAATAGGGCCAAGCATAAATCCATGGCCTGAGTATCCACACCCAAGAATGAAATTCGAAATTTCTGAGGGGCCTATAATTGGGTGATGGTCAGGAGTTACTACATAAGAACCTGCCCATTGTCTCATTATTTTAATTGAAGAAAGCTGTGGTATAGTTTTTACAACCTCTGTCGCAAATTTTTCAAGAAAATCAATACTTGTTGAAATTGAATCCGTCGGGCTTTCATTCATGTCAGTTCCGCCAATTACCCTTCCTCTATGTGTTTGTGTAAAATACAATTCTCCTTTTACGACCATTGGGTTGAGAAAGTCCTCTAGAGGCTCACTTACAACTATTTGATGTCTGTAGTTCTCTAGAGGCAGTTCAATTTCAATTATTTTGGCGGTTTTTTTTGCTCCAGTTCCTGCTCCATTTACCAGGAAAGAAGTATAATAAATATCGTTATCAGTTATAACGCTTTGAATCAGCCCATTTTTTAATGTGATATTTTTTACCTCCTCAAAAGTTTTTATTGTTGTGCCCTTTGACTCAACGAAAAATTTTAAGGCATCAATAACTTCAAATGGATATGCATTTCCATCTGTCGAACACCAGCTTGCACCAACTATATCATCTGTATTTATTTCTGGAACTATTTCTTTTATTTCCTCTTTACTAATTATTTGAGTTGGTACTCCAAGGAGATTTTGCATTTTCACATAATTTTTATATTGTTTTAATTCTTCATTGTTTCTTAAAAGCCAGATATAGCCTCCTTGTTTAAAATGAATTGGGTGTTCAAGGCTGTTTTCCCACTCCTTCCAGAGTTTTACGCTTTCTCTCATAAGAACAATATGTTCTTTTGTTGTGAACTGTTGTCTGATGCCTGTGCCACATCTTCCTGTTGAGCCAGAACCTAAATAGTTCTTTTCTATTATTAATACGTTTTTTACTCCCATTTTATTTAGATAATAAGCTGTTGAGAGACCTGTAATACCTCCTCCGATAATCACAACATCAAACGATTTCATTCTTTTTTGCCTCTTTTTATAAAAACTCCAAATGGAACGGGAGATTCGGGAGGACGTGTGGAAATAGTTTCGATTTCATTTTTACCTGAAAGTTGTGCCAGAGTTTTTTCCAAAAGTGGTATGCATGTTTTCCCCTGGCATGGACCTGTGCCGATGTTTAAATGCCTTCTTAGCGATTCAATATCTTTGAACCCTTTGTTAAATGCTTCTTTAATTTCCTCAAGCGTTACATCCTCGCATCTACAAATTAAAATTAAACTATCATTCATTTTAGTGACCTTATATTTCTTACACTTTTTATAAGTTCTATATTGTCGAAACTAACTGTTATAACTGCAGATTTTGTGCTTTTATCGGGAAAGATAACTCTTAATACGTCGCCCTGGCCTATCTCTTTTCCTTTTCTGTCAAGTAGGTATACTTTTTCTCCTTTTAAAGGGACAGGAAGCATTTCAAAAGGTAGGGTAACAAGACCCTTTTTACCTTTAATACCTATAAGAAATAAAGCAAGGCCTGGACATATTGAAACACACTTTCCGCATCCAGAACACTTTTCAAAATTAATCACCGGGATTCCATTTATCCCTTCCATCGATATTGCTTGAAACTGACATGAAGTAACGCACGGGTTGCAAGGTATTTCCTGTATACATTCTGAAACCACAACGGGGTGTTTTGTAATCATTTTTAACGAAGGGAAACTAACGACGTCCTTCACTTCAAGGTAGCCGTATTTTAGATAGTTACTCACATTCTACCTCTTTTAATCCTTCGATGATCTTTTTTGAAAAAGGACTGCCTCTCAGATTATTCAAATTCTTAATTGACTCTATTTTTAATTTCTTAGTTTTCAAGCCCATTTTTTCAAGTATTGCAAGAGCGGCAATGTGCCCTTCTAATATTGCTGTTGAAGCCTCTTCAATACCTGTTACATCTCCTGCTACAAAAATATTTTTGTTAGTAGTTTGAAAATCTTTGTTTCTTACAGGTACAAATCCTCCTAGCGATGTTACATATTTTAGTTTACAACCTGCCTGAGCTAATAAATTTACAGAAGGAATAAGTCCGGTTGATAAGCAAACAGTATCAACATTCCATTCAATTTCTGTACCCGGAATTTCCTTGAATTTTTTATCTATAGAAATAGTTATTGCTTTTTCAACCCTTAAATTACCTCTTACTTCTTTTATCGTTGTACTTGTAAGGATTGGAACTCCAAATCTTCTTAGTTTTGCGGCATGTACAAAGTATCCACCAATTGTTGGCATTGCTTCAACAACCGCCTTAACTTCTATACCTGCCTGTAATAATTGGTAGGATACAATAAGGCCGACATTTCCTGCCCCTATCATAAGTACACTTCTACCTGGTTTTATACCAAAGACATTCATAAGAGTTTGTGCTGCTCCTGCACCAAATACTCCTGGTATATCATTTCCTGGAAAAGGAATCATTTTTTCAGCAGCACCTGTTGCAATTAATAAGTATTTTGTGTATATTTTCATATATTGATTATTTCTAAATACTCCAATTTTATTTTCATCAATCGCAAATGCTGTTGAGTTTGTGATGTAGTCGATGCTGCTATTTTCTATGTTTTTTATTAAGTCTCGTGCGATTTCAAAACCTCTTGTTCCAGCTTTTTCTTTTTCGGATCCAAAAAATTTGTGAGTTTGTTTTATTAACTGGCCTCCAAGTTGTGGGTTCTCCTCAATAATTAGAGCTTTTATACCAAATTCTTTAAAAGTAATGGCAGCGCTTAAGCCAGCAGGCCCTGACCCTATAATTGCTACTTCTTTATTAATTTCAAATGGTTCTGCAAATTTCTCGATATAATCAGGTAGCTTCCCAAACCCCTCATGTTTTTCTACAACCATCTCTTCTCTTACGGGAAGAATGCAGGTTCTTACATTAGGAATCCCGTTTACTCTCATCATGCAGGAGGAACATTTACCAATGGCACAGAACATACCTCGAGGTCTGTGTAGTTTTGGGCTCTCAGAAAAAATGTCAATACCAGACCTGTAAAGGGCCATCGCGACTGTTTCCCCTTCATAGGCCTTCATTGTTTTGCCGTCAAAGGTAAATTTTAATTCTTTTCCATGACTAAATTGAAGTATAGGGTGTATATTTATTTCTCTCATAGCTTTTCTCTTTATTCACGCCAGTTCTTATTATATATATTTTCTTAAACTATAAAAATTATTGTGAAACAAGCTCAATAAACTCCTAAATCTCTTAATTCTCCTTCGCTGAGTCCGAAGTAATGACCAATTTCGTGTAGCAGAACACTTTTAACCTTTTCTTTAATATTTATACCTTCCCTTTCGGCTTCCATTATGATTGGGTATTTAAAAAGTGTTATTCTATCAGGTAGTACACCCTGGTAGTTTCTTCCTCTTTTGTTCAGTGGAATCCCCTCATAAAGGCCAAGCAAAGTGCCTTTACCGTATATTTTACTTCTTATAAGCATATCTATCGTGGGTTTCCCCATTACTATAAATTCTAAGTTATCGATCCGCTCTTTAAATATTTTAGGTACTTCTTTTAGAGCGTTTTTGACTATTTCTTCAAACTCTTCTTGCGGCATGTCCATTGGTGAACTACCTACCACTTATAGAAGTGGTGGTTTCCTGTTTGTATTTATATGCAACAATTTGTAAGTTGGAGAAAAACCATTTGCCCCGGTAAAAACAAGCACAAACCCTAAAAACCATCCTAAGATTCTGAATATATTTTGATATCTGGCAATTATATTAGCAAATAAAAAAGAAATTGTTCCATTTTGATAATAACCACTACCGAACATTTCTGATATTGTCGATACTTTTAAGCCAAAGTAAAATAGCAGTAACCCTATGGCTACTCTTATAATTCTTTCAATGGGCGAAAGATTAAAATTCCCGTCTTCCTTTATCATTTCTTAGGCTTTTCTGGTGGGATAGCACTTGGTTTCTTGTAAGGAATGGGTACATATTGGACTGATGGTCTTATAGAGGGATTTTGTGGGTATAACTCCATTAGATTGTAAATTTCTTTAGGCATTTCAGAAAAAACATTGAGTCCTATTTCTTTTGCCTCTTCAAACGTTATAGGATAGTCGTGCGTCCATCTTCCTTCTGAAAGAGTTTGAGAGATTCTTTCAGCGGCTTCTTCAGGATAATTATTCGCTAATAGGATTTTTTTCACGAAATCTTTAACTTGTTTCATTGCTTTTTCTGATATGTCTGCGAGAATTAAAGTCTCGTCATCTATCTTGTCTTTATTCTTTTGGCTTACGGTTTTTAGTATTGATACTGCGGGGTACTGGCCGATTTGCGGGTCGACAGGTCCAAGGACTGCATTTTCATCCATTATGATTTTATCTGCCGCAAGAGAAATAAGAGTTCCTCCGCTCATTGCATAGTGAGGCACCAAAACAGTAACATCTGCTTTATGTTGAATTAGTGCGTGTGCAATTTGCTCAGTTGCAAGTACTAATCCTCCAGGGGTATGAAGTATTATGTCTATAGGCATATCCGGGGGAGTTAATCTTATAGCTCGTAAAACTGCTTCAGAATCCTCTATGTTTATATACCTTGCAATAGGAATACCGAGGAGACTCATTGTTTCTTGTCTGTGGATCATTACAATCATTCGCGATTTTCTTTTATTTTCTATAGTTTTTATTAGAGATATTCTTGCCGATTCAATAGCCCTTTGCTTTAGGTACGGCGTGATAAGTAATATCAAGAAAAGCACCCAAAATAATGAATTTATAATGCTCGAAACATTTATGCTCATTTTATTAACCTCCTGCAATATTATAATAATTAATTTAT
>MNXV01000032.1:18772-18910 GCA_001871575.1 Caldisericum sp. CG2_30_36_11 | reverse complement strand
TAAAATTTTCAGTCAATAGGTTTTTGGGACTTTTTGAGAACTTTCTGAAAAATTCCTTATAATAATGTTAAATATTATTCTCTTTGGACATTAAAAATTTTTCAGATTCTATTTTTGAAAATATGCAGCCACAGTAAT
>MNXV01000032.1:0-18761 GCA_001871575.1 Caldisericum sp. CG2_30_36_11 | reverse complement strand
ATTCCATAAAACTTGCTTAAAATGGTGCTTGATTTAAACCCGTTTCTTTTTTTAAAATCCGCCTTCAAAAATTTGATACCGTAAACTCTCTCAAATTCTTCACTTATCTCAAATATACAGTTAGAGTTCTTGTGCGGGCTTATTGAAAGTGTGGTAGTAAAGAAATCAAAACCCATCTTCTTTGCAAGTTGAGCAGTTCTCTCAAGTCTGTACTTATAGCAGAAATAACAACGCTCGCCACCTTCGAGATCTTTCTCATGCCCTTTAACTGCTTGAAACCACTCACTCGTGCTGTATTCTCCATCTATTAATGGCATCCTGGTTATTTGTGAAAACTTTATTGCTTCATCAAGTCTTTTTAAATACTCCGATTCAGGGTGAACGTTCGGATCAAAGAAGAAACCAGTAACAACGTAATGCCTGCCTCGAAGATAAAACAAAGGATATGTTGCATCAGGCGCACAACAGATATGCATTAATACTTTTTCGTAATTACCGTAAGGAATATCGCCTTTCATTCATCAAAATCTCCTCTTTGAATACTTTATTTTAATCCTGAATCTATTATAATTAAAAGTAGATATGAAAGAAATTTTGATACAAATATTTACAAATGACATTTTAATAGCCGCTGTAATTTCAAGCTTCCTTGCACAATTTATGAAAATAATCGTTACGCATTCTGAAGGGAAAAATTTTCAATGGAACCTGTTTTTCTCATCTGGAGGCAATCCAAGTTCCCACACTTCAGCGATGACAACGCTCACTCTTTTGCTTGGCGCAAGGTATGGTTTCAATTCGCCTTACTTTTCAATTACATTTGTGCTAAGCGGGATTATAATAGTCGATGCACTTTCAGTAAGAAGAGAAGTGGGAGAGCATTCAAAAACTTTGAATGAGATTTTTGCAGATAAAATACTCGGCAAAAGATTACACGAAATCGTTGATGTGAAGATATTCAGGGAACTTATAGGACATACAGTATTCGAAGTTTTCACAGGATTCCTCCTGGGAATTTTAGTTGCAGTATTAGACCTTGTTATTATCAGAAAATAACATTAAATAGTATTGTCTATCCTATACTGCACTGCCTCTGCTATATGAGGGAGCCTCACATTTTCACTTTCGTCAAGATCAGCAATGGTACGGGCAACTTTAAGGACCCTGTCATAACCTCTACCGGTTAGCGAAAGCTTCTCTGAAACATTAGAAAGGAAGCTTCTCTCCTCCTCTCGAAGGGGTATAAACTCCTTTATCGCACGCGGCGAAAGTTGCGAATTAGAGAAAATGTTTTTGTTTTTGTACCTTTCTGCCTGTATTTTTCGTGCATTGATAACCCTTTCTCTTATATTTTTTGAGGGCTCAGAAGACGTTTTCTGAATGAGTTCATCCGCAAGCAAGCGCGGCACCTCAACCTGAATGTCAAACCTGTCCCACAGAGGGCCTGAAATTCTGGCTCTATATCTTTTTATTTCAGAAACCGAACATCTGCAAGGGTGAACAGGGTCTCCATACCATCCACACGGGCAAGGATTCATTGCGGCGATAAACATAAATCGAGAAGGGTAAGTTGTTCGTTCCTTTACCCTTGCAATCGAGACAAAGCCATCTTCCATTGGCTGCCTCAGAGCTCCAAGCACATCTCTTCTAAATTCTGGCAGTTCATCAAAAAATAACACCCCGTTATGGGCAAGGCTTATTTCGCCAGGTTTGGGAGAACTCCCACCGCCTATAATTGCAGCTTCGGAGGCGGTATGATGAGGAGATCTGAAAGGCCTTCTTTTAACAAACCCCTCTTCCATTAAAAGACCCGAAATACTGTAAATTTGAGTAACTTCAAGCGCCTCTTTCTCAACAAGAGGAGGAAGGATTGTTGGAACTCTTCTTGCAAGGAGAGTCTTGCCACTCCCCGGAGAGCCAACCATCACGACATTATGCCCACCTGCCGAGCCTATCTCCAGAGCCCTCTTTGCCTGAAACTGCCCCTTTATGTCAGAAAAATCCTCCTCAAACGCAATGTCTTCAAGCAAATCATCTTCAATGCTTTTATGCACAGGCTCGATTGTTCTGTCTCCATTTAAAAATTCGACAGCCTCTTTGAGGTGTTTTACTGGGTAAGGCTCTATATTTTTCACAATGGCAACTTCAAAAATATTTTCGTAAGGAACAATAAAATTATTCCTTTGATGTGCCAGGCCAATTGCCATTGGAAGAGCGCCTGAAATTCTCCTGATAGCTCCGTCAAGAGATAGTTCGCCTGCAAAATAAAAACTGTCAGCTTTCTCTTTATCTTTTATTACTTCTATTGCAAGAAGGATGCCCAGTGCAATTGGTAAATCGAAAGTAGAACCTTCTTTACGAAGCTCCGCAGGGGCAAGATTTACAGTGATCCTTTTCATTGGATATTCATAGCCAGAATTCTTTATTGCAGACCTCACTCGTTCCTTGGATTCCTGCACTGCCTCATCGGGCAAGCCGACTATGTTAAATGTAGGCAAACCGTTAGAAACGTCTACTTCGACAAGCACATCAAATGCTTCAAGCCCTTTTAAAGCTACGCTTTTAATTTTCGCTAACATGATTTCAATTTCCTGATAAAGCGCTAACGCTAAGGAAGCGCAACATAAGTATCTTCATCAAAGTAAATCTCTCTGTTCCATTCAACGGTTCCTGTAATGAGCGGCTTTGGTTTGCCAACGACTTCCACCCTGAAGAAAGTTGACCTATACCAAGGATAATCAGGAGGCTCTGGCTTTACCGGCGACTCTTTAACAACACGAAATCCCTCTGTTAAAATTCTTTCACCGACAAGAAGATATCTGTTGAAATCTCTCAAAACATCTGTTATAACAAGATTCATCGCCATAAGATCTTTTTCTACATCAAGCCACTTCTTTAAAGAGGACTCATAATGGCTAAGCCCAAAATAGCCTGCGGAGCTTTCACCTTTGAGCGATAAAAGACAACGCGAAATAAAAATCCTCATACCTTTTACTGTTTCCACCGGGTCAGTAAGAAACGTATCGAATTTTCCTTTGAACTCTTCTGAAAGCGGATTTACTGCATTGTACAAATGTGCCTCAATAGGAAGATTTATTTCTTTTGATACTTTATTTATATAATTAACGATTCTTTCGTCGATCTCTATCACGTGGATCTCGTCGGGTAATTTTGTTAAAGCCATCGCAATGCTCGTTAAATCATCGTCGCCAAGAAAGAGAATCTTTTTCCTCTCAAGGTCTCCTCTTTCATAAACAAATTCAGCTCTTCTAATAGAGTTTTCAGGCGGCACGACTCCCTGGTCAAATTCAGCGGTTTCAAGAGGTCTATTCAAAAAGATCTTTTTAAACTCTTCATATGCTGGTTTAAACCTTTCACTTAAAACATAACCTGCAGAATCACATGATTTGCACTTTGAATCGGCAAATTCACTTATTTTATTTTCTTTAAGATATTCCTTACCCTCATCGGTTAAAACTATTTTATCGTTTTCAACCCTAATAAATCCTTCACTTGTTAGCCTCTTAAGAATTTCGACTATGTGTTTTATGTCCCCGTCTTGTATGTTAATAGTTTCCCAGAGACTCATTTTGGCGTTAAGCAGGTTTCGCAAAACCTCATATTCAGTCCTATCCATATTTGCCTCCTTTTTGGTCTATTGTACAGGAAAATTGATTTTCAAAAAATTTTTTGTATAGTATAATTTACTTGTGAGGATAAAAGGAGTTGGCATTGACATTATAAGTGTAAAAAGGATAAAAGATTTGATAGAAACATATGGGGAAAGGTTTCTAAATCGAGTATTTACAGAAAATGAAATTGAATATTCAAAAAAAATATTCAACTATGCAGAAGCATTTGCAGGCAGGTTTGCAGCAAAAGAAGCGATTATAAAGGTAAAAGGAAAAATGATTCCTTTCAAGAAAATTGAAATACTTAACATGGACGATGGAAAACCTTATGCAAAGGGATTTGAAAATATCAATATCTCCATTTCGCATGAGAGAGAATTTGCTGTAGCAATTGCAATAGAAATGGAATATGATGAGTTCGTAAGCAAAAAATAGAGGTGAGGGATGAAGGTAGCGTCAGTAAATGAGATGAGAAATCTTGACAAACTTGCATCGGAGGAGTTTGGAATTAAAGATGAACTCCTCATGGAAAATGCAGGAATTGCAGTTTACGACGTAATAAGAGAAAACCTCGGTGTGAAAGGGAAAAAATTCCTTATATTTGCAGGAACCGGAAACAATGGCGGAGATGGATTTGTTGCTGCAAGAAAAATTGCTTCATCTGGTGGAGAAGTTTCAGTTTTTATATTAGGCGAAGAAAGCGAAATTACAGGGATTGCAAAGATAAATCTTGACAGACTGCATAAATTTCCTGTTGAAATTTACACCTTAAAATCTGTAAATAGAATTGTTGAAATAAGCTTATTAACCTGTGACGGTATAATCGACGCTATATTTGGGACAGGGCTCTCAAAACAAGTTGCAGGAATGCAAAGAGAAATTATAAGAGAAATAAACCTATCAGGAAAACCTGTTTTTAGCGTGGATATTCCATCGGGGATAAATGGAGATACGGGAGAAATTATGGGTTGTGCAATAAAAGCAACCACAACAATCACATTTGGAACACCTAAAAGAGGACATTTTATTTACCCAGGAGCAGAATTGACCGGTAAACTCTATGTTTCGCGGATTTCGTTCCCGCCCGAGCTTTACGAAAAAAACGACATAATGGTTGAAATTAACTTGCCGGATAATCTTCCTGAAAGAGCAAAGGACTCTCACAAAGGAGACTTTGGAAAAGCATTATTTATTGCAGGGTCCAGGCAATATCTTGGTGCACCCTATTTATCTTCATATAGTTTTCTGAAGGCAGGCGGAGGTCTCTCATATCTTGCAACACCAGAAAGCATTGCACCATTTGTAACTGGTAACGCAAGGGAGGTAATCTTAATACCACTCAAAGAGCAAGATGGGGCAATTTCAAAAGATAATCTGGATGATCTTATCAAATTTTCAAAAAATGTAGATATTGTGGCAATAGGTTCAGGGGTATCTGTCAATAAAAATACAGAGGAGTTTGCCATTGAGTTTATAAAATCTGTTCAAAAACCATTAATCATTGACGGAGACGGGCTTACGTTTGTATCAAAAAACCCTAAGATATTAAAATCGCGCAAAGATTTAACCATTCTCACGCCGCATATCGGAGAGTTCACAAGACTTACCAGAATAAAAATTGAGAAAGTTAAAAAGGATAAATTTAATACACTAAGTTATGCAGTAAAAAACTTGAACTCGACGATTGTGCTTAAGAGCGCTCATACATTGATAGGTGAAACAAGCGGAAAAATTCTCATTAACCTTAGCGGTAACCCCGGGATGGCAACGGCCGGGAGCGGTGATGTACTTGTTGGGGCAATTGCTGCAATGTACTGCATAAGGCCTTCAGAAAAAGGCGTAAGCACCGCAGTATTTATCCATGGGTTGTCAGGAGACATTAAAGCCCAACAAACAGGTTTTGAAGGCTTAACTGCAAGGGATATTCTTGAAGGTTTGCCTCTGGCAATAAAATATTTCAGAGAGAATTACAATAAATTAGGGGAGAGTTATTATGATGGAATATACGTTGTATGATAAGCTTGGAATAGCGAGGAACGATGTTTTAAATAAGCCCTTTTCGGTCAATTTAAACTTGCTCCTGTTTTCCTACCTTACGCTCCTCAAATTTTACGACGAACTCCTTGATAGGACAATGTCTTTCATAATGTCGGTATTTATTCCATGCACAGTTGCAGAGGATTTTAGAACGGCAGCATGTATCGCGAAAGAAAACTTAAAAGATGCAGAAATCCAGGTTAGATATATAAATTCAATTGACCCTGAAGACCCTTACAGTTACCTTTTTAATGGACTTATAGAATTTTTAAAGGGAGGACGAAGCTTTCAAGAAGAGTTTAGGCAATCACTTATGTTCCTGAGTCCGAACGAAAGGGAAGAATTAGAAAAATTTTTGAGCATTTCAGCTGATAAAGAAAAACTTGAACTTTACAAAATTCCTGACATTGTAACTGAAGATATGACAGAGAAAGTGAATATTGCTATCCAAAATAACCCTTATTATCCTCCGTTAAAAGTAAGTCTCGCTGAGATATTGATGAAAAAAGAGGATTTTGAAGCAGCAAAGGAAAAGATTACAGCAATTATTTCGCAATATCCTTTTTACCCAAGAGCAACTGCATTGCTTGCAAATATATACAAAAGAATGGGAAAGAGTGTTGAAACAAAGTCTGCAATAAATAATCTTCTTGCAACAAACCCCTTAACTATTTATGATAATGATTTGAAAGACTTTATTGATGAAAAAGAACCTGCCGAAGCAGAGGAACTTAAAAATTTGTTTGAAACTAATAATCCACTCATGGCATTTTTCAAGGACATGTACAAAAAGATAGAGAGCAGGGGATCTGAAAAGGAAGTGCCGTCAACAGAAGAAAGCAAAGTTTTACAAAGCGGCAATGAGGCAAAAGAAAACTTAGAGAAACTGGTAGAAAGGGAAGAATCCGAAGAGTTCAAAGAAAAGGAACCCCCAGAAGAGGCAATTCCGCAAGAAAAGCCTGAAGAGCCATCGGCAAAAAAAGAAGAAAAACTTTTAGAAGAAAATATTCCGCAGGAAATTATACAAGAAGAAAAATTAGAAGAGCTACTATCGGTCAAAAAACCGCCTTTAATCGAAGAATCGAAACCCTCAATGGAAGAAATTTTGCTTGAAAAAACTTCGAAATCAAACTTAGAAGAAATAAAACCAGAAGAACCTTCATTAATCGAGGAAGAAAAACCAGTGCAAAGAGAAGAGCATGAAGAAGAAAATATAGAACTACAAGTCCCCACGGAAAAAAATCATTTTGATTTGGGCTTTGAATTTCTCGATAAAAAAGAATATGAAAAAGCAATAAAAGAATTTTTGCAAGCCCTTAAAGAAGAGACCACCAATTACTGAACAAGTTATACGCCAAAAAATATTACAAAGTGCCAGGCACTTTGTAATAAAAATTGTTTTTATGGTATAATTTGGGGGTGAGAATATGAAAATTAAGTGGTTCGGGCACTCATGTTTTTTAATTGAAACAAATGGTACGAAAATCCTCACAGATCCATTCGATGAATCAATAGGTTACCCGGCAAAATTCCCTGAAGTCGATTTAATAACTGTTTCGCATGAACATTCTGATCATAACGCCATTAACAATGTAAAAACTTACAAACAGGTCTTAAGAGGCACGGTCGATAAAGAAACAAACGGGATAAAAATAAAAGGCATACCATATTTTCACGATGAGGCAAGAGGTGCAAAAAGAGGAAGGATAACAATTTTTAAAATTCATTCAGAAAATTTATCGTTGGTTCATTTAAGTGATCTCGGAACAAGACTTACTGAAAATGAAGTCAAAGAACTGAGCGACGTTAATATTCTTTTAATTCCTGTTGGCAGCGTGTTTACAATAGGACCTGAAGAAGCATGGAAAGTGATAAATCAATTAAAACCTAATATAGTGATCCCGATGCACTACAAGACTAAATATCTGAGATTTGACTTGCTTGGCGTTAATGAATTCTTAAAAGGGAAACAGTACGAGGAAAAGGACATCCTCGATATTTCAAAAGAGACCCTCCCTGAACCAACAAAAATATATGTTATGCGTCTTTCGCAATAGGCAGTTTTTTACTTAGAATCCTGTCAAGTATTATACCAAAAAGTACAAAGCCGATTGCGCTCCACTGATTAGGAGTAAGGTTTAAAAATCTTGTTGGTATAAAACGGATATATTCGACAAGAAAAAGGCACACTGAAAACACAAATGAAAACATAACAAACACATGACCGTGATAACGTGGTTTGCCTTTCCTTATAAAGTAAAAAAGGACAAAGAACGTAATCCATCCGCCAAGGGCATTTAAGAGTTGTGTGGGGTATAGAGCTTTGTTTAATAGTTCGCATTCAGAGCGCGGGTCGGTAAAGACATTTATGAATGGGAAAAAGTGCGGCCACCATTCGGGCACAACTATTCCATGACAGCAGCCATTGAAAAAACAGGCAAATTTCCCGATGCCATATCCAATTGACACCGCAGGTGTTGCACTATCAAGTAACTTAAAGAAAGAAAGTTTATAATGGCGAGCAGCAAAAACTGCTGTTATAATGCCACCAATAACCGCTCCTTCAAACGACAAGCCTCCTTCCCAGACAGCAAGGATATGCTGCGGATTTTTAAAATAATAATCAGCGCCAGGGGAAACAAGGATCCAGAAAATCCTTGACCCAAGTATACCACCTATAATTGTCCATATTGCACAATTTAGGAAACTATCCTCATCGATTCCCTCATACGTTTTTGCATAATGCAATGCAACAAAAATTCCCGTAATCGTTGCAATTGCTACAATTACTCCATATGTCCTTATAGTAAAATTTCCTATTGTTATCAATACTGGATACATATTTCCTCCTTAACCATACAAATCCTTAATCCCCTCAGAGGGATCTTCCTTGCTTTCACTTATTTCCCTGAAGAATTCTTCATCAAAACTTCTCACTCTCATTGCAACAGGCATGGGAACCGCATAACCAAAAAGAAGCGCCTGCTGAGGCTCGATACTGCGCAAAATCTTTTTAAGCCTTGCCCCACCTCCAACCCCCTGAAATACTGCATCGATATCACTATCGTCAAGCAATTGAAGTGTAAACCTAGTTCCAACCTGAGAAAGTACCTCAGGGTCAATTCCACTGGGCCGCTGGTCTATTATAAACAGAGTTACATTAAATTTCCTCATCTCTCTTGCAATGATGCCAAATATATTCCCCTCCCTTAAATCAGTTGAAAGGAATTTGTGTGCTTCCTCTATTACGATAATAATCCTTCTCTTTTCCCTCTCATCTTCTGTTAAACTTTCATATCTCTTGTGAATTCTACGAGAAATAACATTGGATACAAGAAAATAAGCAAGAGGGCTGTTGGCATATTCCTCTGAAAATTGGACGACAACAGAGACACCATTTCTTAAATAAGAAAGGATTGCATCAATTCCACTCTCCTCTTCTGTATCCTCAAGAAAAGTAAGCCTTCTTAACTGGGTAGTATGCCTTGAAAGGGCAGAAAGAGAAGCCCCATTAACTCCGAGCACCTGAGCTTCTTCGGTAATTTCTTCTTCACTTTTCTCTTGAAGGGAAAACAGATATTTAAGCCAGTTTCTTCCCTTTTTCTTTGCTACAATAAAGGCAGTTTCCCCTGATTTTTCAGAATAATATAAAGCAGAAGAAATCAAAGAAAGATCTTCAGGTTCTATATATTTAAGGGGTATTCTTATATATTCATCTGCATCTTTATTTTTTGTGGAGACATCAAAAACTTTTACTTTGTTGGTAAAAAATGTCTTTAATGCAGGTGTAATAACGCCCTCACCCTTCGCAAACCTGCCGTATTCATTATGCATATCAAATATAAGCAAAGAAGCAATGTTATTTTTAATCATGCCGGAAAAAATGATTTTGGCAAGCATAGTTTTCCCGGAGCCAGTTATACCAAATATCCCGTTGTTCCTCATGCAGAGTTTTTCAAGATCCACGTGAATCTTCTCTTTCATTGTTAGAGGAGACCCTATGTAGAAAGGTATCTTGGCCTGACGCTTAAAAATCAATTCCAGGTCCTCTTCCTGAGCTTGTCTTGCGATTGAAAAGTGTTCAGGCATTGTTTTTATTGAATGCACATTGTGAGAACTATTATCTACCATTATATATGGAGAAATCTGCGCCTCTGAAAAAACAATGTTTCCCTTCACTGCAAGTTTTTCAATTTCTGAAACTGGTGGATCAAAGAATATTTCATCTGAGCCTGAAAGTATTTTCAAGTCATCAACGATTCCAAAAAATTTATAAATCTTTCCCTCAATAACTATAAAATCACCAATTCTAAGGCTCTCAAGAGGAATATTTTCACCAATCCTTACAACAAAACCCTCGCTTATGGAACCTGATTTAAGGAAGCCTAATTTAGAAAAGTCTTCCATTCTACCTCTCCAGGCTGTCCATAAACAATTTTAGAGTTCTGTAATCGTCTTTTAAAACAGACGAAAGTTTCCTCATCAAGCGCAGGGTTTCATCTACTTTCTCGTCAGGATCAAGCATATCAATATACCTCTTAAAAAGTAATAATATTGCGTTATTTCTTTGAGGGACAATGTTAACATCGATATTAAAAAGAGAGGAAATAAATGCTGGGCTCTTCATAAGTTTTACAAATTCGTTTTTATTCATCACGTAAAGCAGGGTATGAATCGGCGGAACTTTTTCGGGTGGCACAAGTCCTTTGCCGTCATTTGCTATAACAAGTACTACCTGAACCATTGCTCTCATAAGATAAAAAACATGAGGCTGTTGTTCTTCAAGCTCTCCAGGGGAAAGGCCATATGAACTTGGTACTCTACCTGGTATCTTACTTTCAAAATAGTGGTCGGCAACAAGAAATATAAAAGAAGGCAGTCCATCAGTTTTAAGCAGATTTCCAATTGGAGGCATCGAGTTACTCTCACTTTGAGCACCAATAAAACCCTGATGTATTACTAAAATTTCTCCTGATACATTCATACTGTAATTATACCATTTTGGGCAAAAAAATATACAAGATTATGAATTACATGCAATGGAGAATTTTGCAATTTACCCTGAATCAAGTAATGTCACCCTGGGCTTGTCTCTTATCTGTCACCCCGAGGCATATTTTGCCAAGGGGTCTCCTCTTTTAATGCTTTTTTCAGTATAATTCTTTTATGCAAAAGAAGTGCTACTATGTTTATATTCTTTCAAACAAATATAACAATGTGCTTTATGTAGGAATTACCAATGACTTAATAAGAAGAGTATACGAACACAAAAACAAATTTGTTGAAGGATTTACCAAGAAATACAATGTGGGCAAGCTTGTATATTATGAAGTATTTGATAATCCTTACAATGCAATAACAAGGGAAAAGGCACTAAAAGGATATGGAAGGAAAAAGAAAGTAGAACTAATAAACTCACTCAATCTTGAATGGAAAGATTTGTATGAAAAACTTTAAAAGGAGGGGATTTCTCACTTCGTTCGAAATGACAGATGGGAAGAGAATATGCCTCTTCCTGTCACTCAGAGCCTGCATAGTTTACAGATATGGGAGTCTCAGTATTTTTATCCTTAACACACAGTATTCAACTGACGGGACTCCTGCACATCTTTGTGGTATGTTCTGAATAACAAAGATAAAAAGAGCTTGTTTTTAAATATATAAATCAGTCAATACAATTCAGTAAAAAATTTGACAACGAAATAAAATTGATATAATATCCTTTAAAAGGGAGAAAAAGATGATAATTAACGGAAAAGAGATTGCCTCCAAAATCCAGGAGGCTTTAATAAACGAAGTAAAACAATTAAAAGAAAAGTTAATAACTCCCTCTTTAACCCTTGTTCAGGTAGGAGAGGAAAAAGCAAGTTTAAGTTATGCAAGAAGCATCGCAAAAGAAGCTGAAATCCTGGGAGTTTATCTTGAGCACTATAAAATGCCTTATGAAACTACCGAGGAAGAATTACTTCTAACAATAAAAAAGTTGAACGAAAGAAGGGATATCAACGGAATAGTTATTGAATTACCACTTCCGCAGGGGATAAACAAAAATTTAGCACTTGAAGCAATAAGCCCTGAAAAAGATGTTGATGGCTTTCATCCGATAAATATGGGGAGATTACTGGAGGGAACTGCTAAATTTGTTCCTGCAACTGCGCAGAGCGTTCTTGAAGCCATTAAAAGCGTAAACCCATATATCGAGGGCAAAAATGCAGTAATTATAGGAAGGAGCAATATAGTTGGTAAACCAACTGCACTTCTTCTCCTGCAGGAAAATGCCACAGTTACAATATGCCATTCACGTACAAAGAATCTTCAAAGTATTTCCCAAACGGCAGATATTCTTGTTGTTTCAACAGGAAGACCACATATGATAGACAAAAGCTATATTAAAAGAGGTGCAATTGTAATAGATGTAGGAATAACAAAAATTAATGGAAAAATTATTGGTGATGTTGATTTTGATGATGTTAAAGATGTTGCAGGATGGATTACACCTGTCCCAGGAGGTATTGGGATCCTCACAACACTGATGCTTTTTAAAAACACAATAAAAGCAGCAAAGATACAAAACAGGATAAGTTTTTAAGTATCTGGTTTAACTACAAAATAAGTCAAATTAAAACCTGTTAAATTTCATCCATTTGTCATAATGCAATTCTTTCCTTGCTAAAAAATTTCCTTCTTCACTACAATTCTTTTATAATCTATCTGAAGTTACGAAGAATATGGGAGAAAATATTGAGCATTAAAAATAGGATAAAAAACTCAAGAATACTGAGAAGGCAGCATATTTCTGAGGCAACCTTGATTATTGCCGCTTTAACCTTTTTCAGTAAATTAATCGGATATTTAAGAGAAGCACTTGTTGCAAATTATTTTGGCGCTACTGCTCAAACGGATGCTTTCGTCATTGCAATGCTTATTCCATCAATGGTATTTGGCTTGATTGCAGCAGGTGGATTACAGAGCATTATCATCCCCGTTTATACCGAAAAAAAGAAGATAAATCCGGATAAGGCACGTATATTTATCAACCAGGTATTTTTTATCACTTTCATATTACTTGCTATCCTTTCTGTTTTTATTTTTGTATTCCCGGAGTTTTTCATAAAACTTGTTGCTTACGGATTCGAAGGCCAAAGATTAACTCTTGCCACTAAATTTATCAGATATCTAATTGTTTTAGGTTTTCTAACTGCTTTCACAGGTTCTCTTACAGGCCTATTTCAAACGGAAAAACAGTTCCTTTATCCAGCTTTAATATCAGTTACAGGCAATATGCTAATACCTTTATCCCTTGTCCTTCTTACAAATCGAATTGGTATAAACAGCTGGACAATAGGTGAAATTTCTTCCGCATCATTCACCTTTCTTGCACTATTTTTATTCATGTTTATAAAAAGAGGTTTTTTCAAGAATTTTGCTCTTAAAAACATCGAATGGAAAGAAATGGAGCATTTCGGTAAGCTCCTATTACCCATAATGTTCGTTTCAGGTTTAAGTTTTATTAACCAGATTGTTGACAAATCAGTTGCCTCGTCACTCTCGGCAGGCTCTATTGCAATACTTCATTGGGCACAAATGGTTTATATTTTACCTGTTAGCATCCTATCGACTTCTCTTGCAACTGCAATTTACCCAACATTTTCTTCCCTTGCAGTTGAAAAGGATTTTTCAGGATACGCTGAAACATTTAGAAAGACAATATCTATTTTAGCTTACACTATGATTCCGATATCCATCATATTTATCTTTCTCTCAGAACCTATTGTAAAGATTCTTTTTGAGCGCGGGGCCTTTACTACAAATGCAACAAACGCTACAGCCTTTGCAATATCTATGTATTCACTCGGACTTTTCATTTACTCAGCAAACGATATAATGACAAGAATTTTCTTCTCCTTCAAGGACACGAAAACACCATTTTACAGAAGCCTTGTGACTGTTGGACTGAATATAGTGGGGAATATAACCCTCTCAAAAATCTTAGGAACAGGGGGTATCGCACTTTCAACCTCAATTTCATCAACCATAGGTTTCTTTATGTATGTACATATGCTAAGGAAGAGAAACTACGTAAAAGGACTTAGTTACAGGAGCGTGATTAAAGAAATATCCAAAATCTTAATTGCATCAATCTCGGTTGTAATACTCTCGTATGTTTTTAAGTCATACATTATCAGTGCAAAAGGCTTTTTTAACACAATAGGCCGATTCATAATTGCCTTTATCCCGATTACAGCTACGTATATCCTACTCAGTTTTATCCTCAGGTTAGAAGGTTTCAAAACACTATCAACCTATGCAAAAAATTTCACCATAAAAATAAAGAACAGGAAAAATTTAAAATAAAAATCGTTCGAACCCTTTTTTAATTGCGTTTCTGTAACTAATTCTTGAATGACATTCTTTAACCAGCAAAAACAATTTTATCTCCGGATGATATATCTTTAACTTTTATTTTAGCAGAAAACCAATTTTGCCTCTGGATGATATATCTAACCTTTATTTTAGCAGAAATTCCGTTTTTGTCATTGCTATGTATGTAACTCATACACGCTATTGACTTAAATCCACAAATGAAATATAATTATGATACCGAATATGGATACCATAAGGAGGTGCTATATGAAAAACATAGCAGGCTTTACAGTAAGAATTCCTGCATCTTTACACAAGAAAGCAAAGGAGATTTCAAAAAAGGAAAGCAAATCTCTCAATGAAGTGATAAGAGAACTCATAAAAGATTGGCTGAAAAAAGAGGAAGAAAAGTCGCTCTTCGAGGCGTTTAGTGCAGTAGGAGAAAGTGATGTAGAATATGCATTTAATGCACAAAAAGAGGTAATCCTTGCCGATGAAAAACCCAAAAAGGTTTGAAATTTGGCTTGTTAATTGGAATCCAGGAAGAGGCTCAGAGCAAGAAGGCATAAGACCATCCCTTATCATCCAAACTGATGCAGGCAACATAAACCCGAATTATCCAAACACAATTGTTGTGGCTATAAGTACGAAAGGAAGAGAAGTTCCCTTCCACATAAAAGTTAAGCCCTCCTCCACAAACGGATTAAAAAGTCTATCTTTTATAAAGTGCGAACAGATCCTTACAATTTCAAAAGAAAGGCTTGTAGAGAAAATAGGAACATTAGAAGAGCATTATTTAAAGCTCGTAGAAGAAGCTCTGAAACTTATTTTGAGTTTAGAAACTTAAATTAGACCAATATGTAGAGGTTCACGGTTCAGTCTAGACCTCAAATTTAAGATCCTCACGGCGAGAAAAACACTTACCTCAGGGTGACAAAAAGGGAGTCATTGCGCACTCCTTTCATTCATTTTTATTCATTTTTATTCCATTTACCCTGAATCAAGCCTGCACTGGAACGTTGCAGTCCAGGGTTCAGGGTATTTCATAGAATCTGCTCATAAGGAGTGCAGATAAAGTCGATGAAAAGATTACGACTTACAAAGGATTAAGAAAAGAGTAAAATTTTTATTTGAAATAATCCTTTATCTTTACAAAAAGACAATTATTTATATAATTTGATGTGTAAAAAAGAAATATAAAATAGGGAGGCTTCCTTATGAGAGAGATTAAAATAATTATTGAAAAACATTCAGATGGGTACATTGCTTACCCTTTAGGGCTTAAGGGAGTTATAGTTGGAGAAGGAGATACTTACGAAGAAGCGCTCTCAGATGTGAAGTCAGCTATTCGTTTCCACATTGAGACTTTTGGAAAGGATATTTTTGAGTCAGATCCTCCTGTTATTGAAGCATTTGTAGGTGAATTTGAACTTAAAGTTTAATGGCTAAGTTCCCTGCAGATGCTAAAAAACAAAAAGTAATCAAAGCCTTAGAAATCCTTGGTTTTCAAGTAGTGCGTGAAAAAGAACACATTTCTATGATTAGATTTAATAGCGATGGGAGCAAAACCCCTTTGACAATGCCCAATCACCCAAAAATAAAGACTTCAACTTTAAGAACAATATGTACCCAGGCAGGCATCGAAAGAGAAGATTTTTTGAATGCCTATAGGAAAGCATAAAAGTGTGTAGTTTCACAATTAGCATATTTCCAATCAAATTTTACCTTGTAATTTAAAGTGTTAAGAAATCTTTAGCAATTCTGTTTTTGTTATTGCAGGGGTTTTTGGTCGTTGCGCGCTCCTTTCCTTGCCTAAAAATCTATTACTTGTATAATATTATCGATGGATAACTTTTTTGATAAAGATGAATTTGATAGGTGGTTTAACGAGAGCCTTTATACTTTTGAGTCTGCCTTGCACGATAAGGAGCTTAAATTTTATAACTGGGCCTGTTTTAAATTCCAGCAAGCAGGTGAATATGCACTTAAGGCCATTTTAAAAGCCTTTGGAAAGAGTGCTTTGGGGCATTCTCTTCTTAAACTTCTTGACGAGCTTGAGGCTATGGGCATTTCTGTTTCTTACGATTTGAAATCTTATGCAAGAACTCTTGATATGAACTACATTTCAACTCGTTATCCTGATGCTTATCCTGAAGGTTCTCCGCACGAGTTTTTCGATGAAAGTTCCGTGAATATGGCCGAGGAAGCTTCAAGAAAGATCATTGAATTCATAAAGACTTCCAAGGACAAAAATGTATAAGGTAATCGAAGAGAAAATTCAAAAGCAAAAAGAATTTATTCAGAAAGCAAGAGAATATGTTATTGAACTTTCAACCAAATTAGAAATAATAAAAGCCTATATAATAGGTTCTGTTGCAAGAGGAGACTTTAACGAGGCATCCGATATTGATGTGGTAATCATCGCAAAAAATCTGCCAAAACATCCAATTGAAAGAATGAGGCTTCTATACGAGAATGTTCCTTCTTTAATTGAACCAAAGGCTTACACTGAAGAGGAATTTTCAAAACTTATTCAAAAGAAAAATCCTATTGCAGAGGAAAGTATAAAAATCGGAATAAAAATATATCCATAACAGAGTGAACATTAGCAATGAGAGGTAGAGGGGTCGTTGTACACTCTCCTGAAACAAGTTCAGGACAGGTTTTTCCTTGCGTAAACCTGCTGAGTAAATTGCTACCTTTGCAATTCTTTATATAAATTTAATGAGCTATGCGATTATAACAATCTTCATCTTCTATGAAAAAACTCCAACCTTGTTCCGTAAACCACTTTGAGAGCTTTTCGGCAAAATCTTTTTCCTTATGCGTCTTATCATAAATAATTTTTTTATAATAGTATGCTAGTTTTCCGATTTTTTTTCCTGAAGACGATAGATGAATAATTCATCAACAGCTAAACGAGGCACAACCCTGGCACCAATAGAAAACTCGTAAAAACAGAGCATTTAACAAATTTCTGTGGATAATGGTGAAGCTCATTTCCAGACTTTACCATCTGATACTGCCTTTGACAGGGTGAATATTTTTTCTCGTTGAAATTTGAGGGGTTTCTGATTATAATGTATTGAGAGGATTGTACATTCCAAAGAATTAAATGTATTGAGAGGATTGTACATTTATTTTTTTCTAACCTGTAATTTGTTCAGCAGGTTCCAAAGAATTAAATATATGCAAGAGATAGTGGCCGAGCAGAAAGGCAGGCAGTGCGACAGGGATTACCATTGGGTTAGTGTTAAGTGAGCAAAATCCTCACAGGGTGCAGTTAGGCAGATGGTAGAAGAATCTTGTCTGAAGAAGGGCGGTTCACTCTCCGTATTCTACCATCGGTGCGCCAAAACGACTCCCTGTCTATCTCTCGATAGGAGGTAGTATGATCACGGGAAGTACACTTTCACATCAGAAAGCACAGAAGTTTTTAAGAGAATATCATGCCTGGGGTAGAGTATATTTTGGCGGAAAGTGCAAAACTTCTGATGTGCAGAAAGCAATTGGATTATTTAAGAATGACCATTCTAAATTCGTGTATTTTCATTTCTCATATGCAGAAACGGATAATCAACAAATTAATATCACGCCAAAGCAGTATAATATATTGAGGAAACTTGCAGTTAAAAGATTTACAATGGTAGACTGATGAAAAATATTATGAACAGAGTTCGTTTGCATCCATACTGCCAATGGTTCGATGGCAGTGGCGAAATAGATTTATTGTATTTCCAAATATGGAAATGGGGGATAGATATAGGACTTTTAGGATTAGGACTTGAGTTAACTACGACAGATGCAATTTCAAGAAACGGATTTTTTGTGAACATCTGGACCTGGGGCGCAGACGCAGGCAAAGGAAAATAACTGCTACTGATTATTTCTTGTGTTTGTATTCCTTAACTAATTCTTCTCCCGTTGCTTTGTCTATTGCTTCTTCTGTAAGAGGTGGCTTCCCTTTCGCATATTTGTGAAATACGCCAAAAAGTTTCTTTACGCTTGTTTTTTTCAACTTCTCATACTCTTCCCTGAATTCAGGGTCTTTCAACTGTTCCTCTAGATACTTCTCAAAATCGTCTTTCCTCCTTGTCATAATAATCGCCTCCGTGTTGTATTTTTAAGTATTCTTTCCTCCTTTTTACAATGATAAATCATAATACAATTTTGAATAAAGACAATAAAACAAATACAGGGCCAGATTTTCTCCTACCCTGTTTTGCATATCAACTTAAACTTCAGAGGTCAAGTGCAAATTTTATCGCTTCGTTTATCTTTCCTATCTTTTCGGGAGAAAGAGTTGTAATGTGAGTTTCTAATATATTTTTCGGAATTGTAATAATACTGTCAAGATTCGCTACGCACTTTTTTGACAAACCATCAGAAACATCAAGCGGTACTTCAACTGGGATGTCTCTAATGGTTGTGGTTATTTCTGCAACAGTTACCGAACTCCTCACAAGATATGCCTCGTCTCTTGACAAAAGAATAACAGGACGTCTCCCTATAGGTTTGGGGAGGTTTGCCCACCATACTTCTCCTCTTTGCATTTATTTAAACTCCCCTAATACGGAGCTTTGCACTTCAACAAGCGCATTTGATTTATTTATATCTTCGGGAGTCTTTATGTATCCCTCCATATACCTCTTTACGAGTTCATCTTTCATTTTCCCTTCAAAATATGCTCTTAAAATTCTATCAACAAAAGCACTACGGGAGAGATTT
>MNXV01000035.1 GCA_001871575.1 Caldisericum sp. CG2_30_36_11 | reverse complement strand
GACAATATTTGCAACTATAAGGATAGCTCTCCCATACAGGAATATTTTTTAAATTTTCTTCTGAAAGATTAACCATTTGAATCTTCACTTTTAGTTTTAATCACAAAGACACAGTTTTATTACGTATATGATTTAATAAGATCCTTAATTTCGGAAGGAAGGGTAAAATTTCCGTCAAGACCAGGTTCAAATTCGCAGGTTTTTACAACTGCATCAAGGTTAAGAACGCCATAGATATGAGGATAAAACTCATATCCACCACTTTCGAAACGAATTTTAGATTCAACTTTATCAGAATCTATGCAAAGCAAGATCAACCCTGTCTTATTTTTGAAATTGGCATTAGCTATTTTAATTATCTGGTCAGGAGTAGCACAATTGACAAAACCTTCAATAGTAAAACTTTCCGGTTTATATTCGCCTTTTGACAATGCCTTTTCCCAATCTTCACGTCTTGTAATGTGTAAAATTAACATAATAGCTCGCCTCCCTTTGCTATCATTAAAGGAGTATGCTCTAAATATATTTTAATTAAATTTCTTATCTTCTTCTACCTCCATTTTTTAATTTCCCCTAATTAATTTTACTGCAAAATCCAATTTTTATTCCATATTTTTCACAATTTCTTTCTGCTCTCTTATTAAGTATCATTTGATATTCTTTCGTTGGAGCGAAGAAGATCCTATATAGACTTTTATATTTAGATAAAAGGTCGGGGTAATAGTTCTCAAGAAATTGATAATAAAGTATCTTTGAATCATATGGTTCTTTGCCGAACAGGGTTAATCCTCCTACAAAAACAAAGTCTGCGCCATATTCCTTCGCAGTTTTAATCATTTCATCGATCTGATCCTCTGAGTCTGATAAGAATGGCAGAACGGGGATATAGTTTACTCCTACTAAAAAACCTTTCTCCTTGCATTTCTTTAAAGTTTCGAGTCTTTCAAGAGGAGAGGGAGCTCTTGATTCAAGTATTTTTGCAAGTTTAATGTCCAATGTAGAAATTGAAAAAGAAATAATTACTCCCCTATTTAACCTTGATTTTAAATCTTCAGGCAAAATTGCACTTTTATCAACTTGCCAAAGCAGATCTAAATCTCTTAAAACAAGCTTTGATTTCGTTGCAATCTTTACAGGAAATCTATATTTAAGGATTATCTCAAGTATTCTTCTTGTTAAATTAAATTTTTCTTCAATAGGCATATAGGGTTCTGTTGATGACGATAAGGCAATAATTCCATATTCCCCTTTTTCTGCTCTTCTCTTTAGTTGTTTATCAAGAAGTTCAGGAGCATTTATTTTGACGCATAACTTCTTTGCCAAATTTGCCCCATACTTACTACCTCTTACATAGTAGTAAATACAATTAAGCGAACAACCAGAATATTGATTCACAGTGTAATCATCAAGAAACCAGTCGTCTCTCTTTTTGTGCTTATTGAGAATCGATTTAACTTTTATCTCATTAATCATTTACTCGTTTATAAAACTATAGGTTCAATGGGCTGCCTTATTATCGTTTTAATTCTCTCAGGAGCTGTCTTTCGTGGGTCGCTAAGATATATTTCGTGGTGCTTCCCTCTCAAATTATGCCCGCTTTCTTTTACAAATTTATGAAGCTTTTCAATTTTGGGTGCCTCTGCGAAGTATGGACCGATATGCATAATCTGAACCGATAACCCTTCATTAAAACTCTGAAATCTTATTTTTGATAGCATCAGAAGATTCTTTTTAATTTTTACCTGCTCAAATGCCATTTCAAAAACTTTTTTATCAACAAAATCTGGCTGCATGATCATCGATGTCCATTTCCATTTATCTTTGTTTTTCGTACTGAATTGACCCATATCTTCTGCCCACCAGAGCCCTTCAAGAGGCATCACAACATAATCAATTTCTTTTTCCTTTTTTAGAATAAACTTTATGGAATATGAAACAGAATAAAGAGTCTCTATTGAATCACTATAAGCCTTAGAAGTATTTGGATCACCAATTCCATCAATCATAAGAAAGTTCATCATTGGGACTTTCACAATTTCAATCTCTTTCGAGGAAGGATTGTACAAATTCTTAAACTCTTTCTTCAAGTCAACTTTTTTCACTTTATGCCTCCTTTCTATTGATATATTCTTTTAAGCACTCTTAAAGCATTAAGAGTTACCCATTTATTTGGTTCACCCACCTTACCAAAAGATGCATGCATTCTACCTCCGGGAGTTTTATCAAGATTCCATTGTCCATACTCAGTTTGTTTTTTAAAGAGAATATTAGCTGCACCCTGAATCCGCTCATCGCGTGCATAACCAAGTTTTGTAAGAACAAGAAGTCCCCTCAAAATATCATACCAGAATATGGGAAAATTAAAATTCAACCAGTAAGGGTTAATTACCTCAAAATTATGATGATCAGCTTTATAGAGGCGGTGCATAAGAAAAAATTCGGCACCTTTTTCAATACATTTCTTCATTTCATCGGTTCTTTGATTCTCAGGAATTTCCGAAAGGGCATCGAGCGATGTAATTGTTCCTACAAAACACGAGTGTTTGTCATTTATATGCGCCCGCCAGTAAGGGCAAAGCCATCCACCATCACTATTCTGGACATTAATAAGCCATTGAACTGCTTTCTTAATTCTTTGGTCGTCTTTATATCCGACCCTTAAAAAAGATGCTACAAGATTTCCTGTTAGACACGTCAATTCATTCTCTTTAATAATCCCTTTCGACCAATTATCAAATGGAGGTACAGGTTTTCCTTTTTCTTCCTGCCTCTTCTTCCACCAGGAATATTCCTTCATCGCTCCTTCTTCCTTAAATACTGTAAATCCACCATCTTTATGCTGAAATCGGAAGGCAAATTCACAGGCTTTCCTTACTTTCTCATTTTCTTTTAAAAGGCCGAGCTGTGAAAAAATCATAATCTGCCAGTAAGTAGATTTATATTTCGGAAGATATGGAGTATTAGAATTTTCCCAGTAACCGTCGTCCTTTTGTTTCGAGAAAATCCTTTTGACCGGGGCACATTCAGAAATTTCACTCTTTGCCTGTATAACATCAGGATTATTTTTGTCTTTTCCAAATAGTTTCGTAAGAGTGAGGTATTTAGAAGAGGGATTACCCTTTTCAAGCAGCCAGTCTGTTGGGTCTATATTCAACAGAGATCTCCAACCATTCACTTTTGCCTCCTAACAACCTCTTAGATGTGCCTATCATTTACCAGCTTAAGTAATGCTTAGTTTTTTCAGATGCTTTGTTCCAGTTTTCAGTTTCCTTCTTGAAAATTTCTTCAATGCTTTCTATTTCAAGCTTAATACCAATTTTCTCGCACAATTCGATTAGTTCTCCTCTTACATTTCTTAAATCTTTTACTGTCTTTAGAGGACCAAGAAATGGTTTTTTAATAGTACTGAAAAATTTTGCTTCTGGAACAAGATCATTTTCAAGATAATAAAAAAGCCATTTTGGTAGATAAGGGTGAAATTTTTTATTTTTAGCATAGATCCATAGAATTATATTTTTAGACGCTCTAATTAAAGTGTCGGCAAGGTTTATTGAACTGCCCCTCTTTTCCCATGTTTCGAAATAGTATATAAGGTGAACCTCTACCCCTTTTCTATATTTCGACAGGAGTTTTTTCTGCTCCCAATCCGGAAAAACTAACTTTTCTTTAAGTAAACTTTTAATTCTTCCCTCTGTATCAAACAGAATTTTGGAATTTTCCCTATCCCACCTTGCATCCTGAGACCAATGCCTTGAGGGAGATTTTTGATTCAATGCATTCTGATACGATTCCGCAGGCGTATCTACATCAATCTCTTTGTACCTTAAACCACCAACTGCAATATATCTTGTAATTTCTTCAAATTTCTCGTCATCAACATAAACTATTAGGTCAAGATCAGAATAATCATCACAGTAACCACGGCCTATTCCACCAGTTGCAAGTATCCCAATAACTCCTTCGATCTCAGAAATCTTTCTAGAGACTACTTTAGCTGCTGCAAAGAATTCATCGTATCTATTTTGACCCTTGTACTTCAATTTTTTCATATCTCTTCCCCCTTAAAAGTCTATCTATTCTATAAAATTAGTTTATTTTGAAAACAGACTTGCTGCTTGCTTCATTTTTAAAATCACATCTACTTCGAAAGGGCACTTTTTATACAGATACCGCACTCTATACATCTTGAAGCGTCTTTAGAAAGGTTTTTATGCTGTGACGAGCCTGTGCGGATTCGTCCAGGATAATAAAAGTTAACCTTTTTCTGATATTCTTTATAGCCAGACTCCCCGGGCGCTTCTATTAATACCCTATCAACCATTTGAATAACACGTCCTATGTCAATTCCTTCCGGGCATGGTAGGCAATGATTGCAATAAACACAATTACCTCTGAGATCTTCCTGGAAGCTTGATATAATTGAACTGAAATCTTTTTCATTAATAGTTGCAGTTAAATATTTCAGATTATCTTCTAACTCCTTCAGGTTTTTTACACCTGTAAGGGCAGTTGAAACAGTCTTCTCTGAGAGTACATAACTTATACATTGAACAGGTGTTAAGGGTATTCCAGTTTGCTTATTAAAAAACCTTCCACCTGCAAAGGTTTTCATTGCAACAATACCAACATCATTCCTTAAACATGCTTCTAAAACTTCTTTCCTTCCCGGCATTAAATTCCAGGCAATGTTAATAGGGAACATAAGCACATCGATAAGTCCTTCCTCGACAAATCTCATTACCCCAGAAGCCTTATGACCACTAATACCTATAAATCTGGCTTTACCGTCTTTCACAAATCGGTGCGCGAGTTCCATTAAACCTTCGGGTCTCATGATTCTATCATAAGATTCTACTTCATTGACCATCTGCATCATAAGGATATCAACATAATCGGTTTGAAATCTTTTCAGCAAATCATTAAAAAGACTTTCATTCTCCTTAACATCGCGAGTTAAACGGTATTGCCCATTAGTTTCCGCACACCCGATATGTCCTGTAATTATTATCCTATCCCTGAATCCCTTAAAAGCAGCACCAAAGTTATCACGATACTCCGGAAAGGCAAAGACAACATCAAAATAGTTAATGCCTTTATCAATTGCTTCATGAACAACTGAAATCACAGTGTTTCTCGACTTTCTGTTTAAATACTCAGTACCAAGCCCAATTACACCTACTTTAAGACCAGTCTTCCCAAGTTTTTGATATTCCACCTTCTTTCTCCTTTATTTTTTTAAACTTTCGGAATATCTTACTCCCTGAATCCCAACATATCGTTCTCTACAAGCCAGTCAGCAACTTTATTACAAGTCAAATCTAAATCGTTATTGCTAACATCGAGCTCAAAATTAGACAGAATAGATTGCGATGTTGTTTCTCTGAATTTCTCCTTATCTCAAAATTTCAAGTCTCCAATTTATTATACACAAAGATCTCTTTCCGCCAACTAAAGATCGTGAAAGATTAACAAGATCGAAAGTTAGATTATAACAAGTGCATTAAAAGTAGCAGATTTTATAATATCTATCGAAGCGTAGCCAGCTCTATATACATTACGCAAAAAGCGATGCTTCTATTATAATAGAAGTGGCATGAGAGGATTGAGCTCTTTTTATGGATGTGAATAATCGTGTTTAAGGGATTTTCAAAAGAGACAATAGATTTTTTAAATAATCTCAAGCTAAACAATAGCAAGGGATGGTTTGAAGCCAATAAAGAAGATTATCATAAATACCTCTTGAGACCTTTTTTAGAACTTGCAGAGGATTTGGGTCCATTTATGTTGTCTATCGATCAGCACTTCAATGTAACCCCTAAAAAAATAATCTCAAGAATAAACAGAGATATAAGGTTTTCAAGGGATAAATCACCATACCGTTATAACATGTGGATAGCCTATAAAAGAATTTACAAAGATTGGAAGACAGAGCCTTCCTATTTTTTTGAGATATTCCCGGATTTTTACCACTATGGTATGGGGTTTTACACCATCCCCAGAGAAGCAATAAATAAACTCAGAAAACAAATTATTGAAAAAGATAAAGAGTTTATGCGGATAAATGCTCTTTACAAAAGGCAAAAAATATTTACGATAGCAGGAGAAAAGTACAAAAGAATTCTGGATAACTCATTGCCGGATGATTTACGGGAATGGTATCAAAGAAAAAATATTTATTTTGTGTGCAGGAAAGAAATTGATGACCATTTTTTCAGCAAAAATTTACTTAATGATTTAATGCGTGACTTCAAACTCATAGCCCCCATTTATAATTGCTTTTTATGGTTGAGAGATAAAATGGCTGTATGTGACAATTCAATTAAAAAAGGCGAGAATAAAATATAATATTATATAAAAAGGAGGGAGTCCAATGGAATTCCAGAAAGGAAACTTGCGGTAATTGGAGCATTACTCTTAGCTTTTAATACTATAGGCAGTATTATTTTAAATTATCTAATAAGAGTGTTTGAAATAGCCCTTAGTGAAGCAGTATCACAATTGAGGGTAGTTGTTTCAAGTTTAATAGACATCGCAGGACTACTTCTTATTCTTATTGGCGTTAAGAACATTGTAGAAAAAATAAGGAGGAGAGAGATCTATAAAAATCTACTCTCAGCTTTTATTATATATATAATCAGTATTGCAATTTCTATTTTATTCACAGGATTAACAGCTAGATCTAATAACAATTTGACTTTACTGACCATGCTGGCACCTTATTTATCTCTTTTATATTTTATACTATATCTTACTTCCCAGGGAGTACTTATACCAGTATCGTTTGTAAGGCTTGGAACTGTGTTTAACTCAATTATTTTAAAAATTGCAGGAATTTTCCTTTTTATTTCAGTAATTCTTCCATTATTGGCAGGTTACATATTCGCCACTCTATATAGACTATCAGACACATGGGTAGTACAATTGTTAACAATCTTTATCCAATTATTCGTAATAACAACTTATATTCTTCTTTTTTTTGGCTTTATTTTACTAAAAATGCCCGTCTCAACAGGATCTGAAAACATATCGCAAGAATAAACAAGGTTTCGGCTTTTTTTACCCGGCACCGCCACCTGAGCCACCTCCTCCGCCACCACCTCCTCCGCCACCACCTGAGAATCCTCCGCCGCCACCCGTAGAAGATGCAACAGACGATATGGCATTAAAAGAAGAAATCATTGAGCTTGTCATTGAATTAAAGGCTTCAGCAATGTTTATGTTCGAACCAAGTACAACCCCGGTAGCAAAGAAATGGCTGGTCCTTAATTCGTCTTCTGGTATTTGTGGGAGGACAATCTCCATCTCTTTTATCACTTTCTCACTAATTCCGAAAGTTACTGCATACACAAGATACTGTTCCCAGATGGCTATTGATGTTGGGATAGCCTCTTTGAGGTTTGAAAAATCGATTAAAAATTTCTTCAATCCATTCCACAGAGCATAGGCACCTGCGCCGTCCTGCGTCCTTCTTTTAAGAGGAAGGGCAAGCGCTATAAACAAAAATGAAATAATGAAATAAAAGGGGATAAGATACGGGACTCCAAGAAAGGAAAGATAGAAAAAACCGAAGAAGGAGAAAACAAAGCCGATTACTATAAACAGGGCCATAAAACCTTCTGACTTGTTTTCAAAATAGTTTTTTTCACCGCCTTCATCCTTTACGACTCCCTTGAATGCATCATATATTGCCTTGAACTCCTGGGCATTTTTCTTTATAAACTCCTTTATATCGTCAGTAGATACTGTTACACCCTGAACTCCCGCTATACCAGGTATTGTGCCTTGCTTATCTTTGAAAGTCTTTAAAGCAAGATTTCTCATCTTCCCAGGCTTGAAAAAACTCAGAACTCCTTCGTATGTGAGAGAAGTAAAAAGAAAATTGTAAACAATATGTTCATGTGGCAGAAGGTCACCAGGGTCTTTCCCGGTTTCAGATAAATACGTCACGGGAACTTCTCTTTTGAAAATAAAACCCTTCTCTTCTTTATGAGTCTGGATTGATATATATCCCTTGCGAACGAGGTTCATAATCGTTGCAGTGAAGTCATTGGGTGTTATGTTCTTAAACCTCATAAGGTATCCGACAACTGCCGGTGGAAGATCTTCGGGGATATCTCTCGTGTAAACAACATCAACTCTCGGCGGATGTTCTTTTCCATACTTAAAGAACAGATAAAGCCATAGGGCAAACAAAGCCAAAGGAAGCAAGAGCGCCAGGGCAAAACTTATTCTTACCTTTGCCCTCTGCCTGTTTGCCTGTTCTGCAAGGTTTCTTTCATATGCAAGTATTGAATCTAACTTATTTCCTGATTCTTTTGAAATATCAAGGATATCTGATGGAAAAATAACACGTGCCTCCACATAGGTATTTGCTGGAAGACCAGTTAACTTGTAATGCACTCCGCTGCCATCAATTTTTTCGACTGTTCCTGAAAGCGGTCCATGACCAAAGACATAAAAATTATCCTGGTTCACAGTAGAAGGGAAATAAATATAAGCATTAAACTGATCGGTTCTTTTGTCCCAGCCTGAACCCACGAGTTTCCAATAAAAATCAGCAACATCCTGATAAGCCTTTATGCCGCCAATCACTTTATACCTGAACGTGAAACTCTTGTTTTCATTACTTGCAGAATAGAAAAATTTTGCCTCATAACTACTTCCATTATCTGTAAAAGTATAAGTGCCTGGATTGCTTGTTTCAGAGTTGGTCAGTTCGTAATAACCGTTCTCATCCTCTATTAAAAAATCTTCTATGTAGTCATACCCTCCTTTTCCCAAAGTATAAGTTGCCCAATGAAAATCGCCTGAAAAATTGTAGGTTCGCTCTTCAATAACATTGAAAGATCCATCATTATTGATATCTATTCTCACGTTAACGAACGGAAAATAGTAATCTTGTGCAAAGGAATCCAGAGGTTTCATGCTCAAAAGCAAAAGAACTAAAAGAAATAAGATAAAAATTTTAGTAATTCTACTCTTAACAACATTTGCAGACAAAACCACGATATCCTCCTTTTTACAAAACCTACTAAATTTTATAGGAAAAAACAAAATATCAAAAATGAGCAATTATTCCTTGGAAATATCACAAACTATAGCATAAATTTCATTTCTTATTATTTTCCGATCTTACCTCTGCAGATCTTTGTTTATCATATCAAGATTTTTCTTTGCCTCTCCTGATTCAAGCATCTTCCATAGATTGTTTAGCTTTTCGCATGGATAATCTTCGCAATATGCACAATTTTCAACATTTCTCTCAAGTCCGCACTCTCTCACTTTACAGGAGTTACACCACTTCATAAGTCTTTTATCAACCACAACGCACCCATCGCAGATAACTTCTTCTGGTTTAAGTGGAAAATCTTTCGAGTTCCATTTCTCCGCAATCTTCCTTAATTCTTCCTTAATTCTTCATTATCCTCCTTCATGGTCGCAATGTATGTGGGGCAGTCATTGCAGATAAGTCCACACATCGCAATTACTTTTTCCATGATGTCTTACCCTCCTCAAAAATAATTTAAATCCTCTTACTTGAATTATGAAATCTCCAACAAATAAATAGTTTAAAATTTTTTTCTCATTCACGAGCGATTCAATAATTCTTCTTCCTCTTTCCTATTTGAATGTTATTAAATTGCAATGAAAGAATCTTAATCTCTTCAAAGTGTTCAAAGAGTGAACAGGCTAAATCTTTCCTTTGAAGGAGTTCGGAATGTTCTCGTATGGCACGCAGAAACGGTGATTTACATGCACTTACTAAACCACCTTTACGGATATTTTCCCAAGAAATAGAAACAAAGGGACAGGGTTCTACCTCTCCCTGAGAATTTATGTGAAGGGAAGCTCTACCCGCCGCTGAACAAATGTTATCTTTACCATATTCATCGTGTGGAAATTGCACTACTATGATTGATTTTTCATTTCTTATTTCAAGTACCTGTTCGCGGAAACTTTCCCTCTGCAACTCACTCAATACCCAATCAAACCTTGGGTCTGGGCCGCAGGGTATATATTCGGTAAAAAATCCCACGGCACAACCACTTGCAACCATCCGATCTACAAATTCATCAGATGCAAGATTTTCAATATTTGCTGTTGTGTTTGTTGCAGCAAAACCAAAAAAAGCACCAGCTTTGCGGAGGTAATCAAATGTACGAATTGCCACTTCATGTGCTCCCTCATTGCGGCGGAAATCTGTATCTGAAACAAATCCTTCAATACTCACAAGAGTAACTATATTTCCGCTTTCTGAAATACGTTTTGCAGATTCGAAGGAAATGAGTGAACCGTTAGTAATAGTTACAAATAAAAGGCGCTTATGTTTTTCCATAAGGTTAAGAGTGTCCTGTCTTATAAATGGTTCGCCTCCGGTCACTACAACTGTAGAAAACCCTAGCTTTTCTGCTTCAGTAAGAACAGAATCAAACTCTTCCGTTGTTAATTCATTGTTATAAACCCTGTCTCTTGAATAACAACCCATACAATCATAATTACATCGCATAGTTGGGCTTATCGCAAGAACAGCAGGGATCCTTCCGCGAATTTTCGCCCTCATGTATATACGGCGAATTGAAGCAATCAGGAAATAAAAACAGATTTTCGAGAAAAACTTACTTCTGTGTGAATTTGAAAGACTCCAGTTCCACAAAGAGCTAATTAATAAATTACCGATGTTTTTTTCGGATCTTCTTTTAGAATTAGTATCTCTGTTTTCCATTGTTGAATTATATTAAATTCTGGAAAGGAAGCAAAATCAGAAATTTAAACAGGCCTCGAATCCTTTTGAGAACAGAAGGCCTTTTTAAATTTAAACAGCTCAAAACTCTATGTAAACTAGTTCCCGCTTATTACGACGTTATTAAGATCAGAAACATCGACCCTCATAGTATCTACTTTCCCATTACTATTTATAGTAATTATCATACGAGTTGCATAATTCTTATAAGTTCCACTGCTTATCGTCCATACATCTGCCTCTGCTATTGCTTGTTGTACTCCTGAAGTTGTTTTCCCTTTCATAACATATTTTATCGTAGGATAGCCGTTTATTGTTTCGCTTCCGGCTCTTTCTATACTATAGCTTGCACTTCCTGAAGGAGTTCTAACCGCTACATTATACGAATCCTGAACACCAGTAACCATAGATTGAGCAAAATTAAGAAATCCCGCACTCATTCCACTAACCTGAGAAAAAGGTATATCTACCCATGTATCATCAGATTTAATCTTCGCCTTATCCCCATCGATATAAAGTGCAAACTGGATTTCTCCTGTTTTTAAATCGGTAACCGTAATTTTCTGCTGCTTACCTTTTTGAGCCATAAGGATTTCAATCTCCTGGTGCGTACCATCCGAGCTCTGAGTTTCAATTACCTCCTTATAACTATTTAGATTAGAGAAGTTACTAATTTCCTCCGCAGTTACCGTTGTTTTAAGAGTAAGGTCTGCTGCCTTTGTTTCCCCTTCCCCCACAGTCATATCGGTAGTAGCACTATTATAGCCATCCTTTGAAGCTTCAATAGTATAACTACCACTATTCACATTACTGAAAGTATACTTTCCACCATTGTCAGTTGTTCCAGAATAACTTCCCATTTTGACACTTACACCTGAAAGTGCATTACCGCTATCATCAACAACTGATACATTAACCTGCGACGTTTTTGGCTGTGTTCCTCCACCACCACTGCACCCTACAAAAACTCCAACAAACAACAGAAGAATTACCGTTACTATAACAATCTTCTTCATGCCTTACCTCCTTTTTACTGAATTATATAAAAAAATAAGTAATATAAAATTTAATTATCAAGGTATTAAGAGAAAAAATATTAGTAGTGATCCTTACGAGATAGAAGTTCAGCGCGTGTTTGCTCAACATCAGATGATACATTGGCAAGTGCTATTCCATAGCAGGGTAGCCACAGTACGGTTGCACAAACAATAATGATAATGAATGCTGTACGCAGGTCGCTTCTTGCTGCCAGGAGTCCGGCTACAAGAGGAGCAAGGGCCGTACCTGTAGTTTCTATAAGACTCTGTATGGCAAGGGAGGTGCTTCTTACCTCTGGTAAGCTGATATCAGAGATTGTGGCTCCAACGTTCGGCGACACAAAGGCTGAAAAGAAAGCACCAACAGCCACAAGTATAGAAAACATTAAGGCATTCTCCCGAGATGTAAATAGAGCCATTATAAGCAAAACCACACCAATTATTGTTCCAGCACCCGCAAGTAAACGCCCGCCGCGCAAATTCTTCTGAAAAAGCCAGTCCCCTAAAGCTCCCCCAACCTGCAACCCTGCTCCAAGCGAGAGCACAGTAATAGCCATTATTCCCAATAGAAAACCACCCTCATACCCTCGTTCAACTTCAAGATAACGAAAAAGCCAGAATGTGACAACATTAATCGGAAATACGGCAAAAAATCCCTGAGCATAAAGTGCCACAAGTGTTTTCCGCTTCAAAAGTCCCCGTGCGGTTGTCCAGCTAAATCTCGCACCCTTAATCTCTATTAAGTCTTTAAAACCAGGTTCAGTTGCACCACGCGGAACGTCACGAACAAAAATTAAAATTAAAATTGCAAGTATAAGCCCGGAAGCTCCAGTAAATCGGAATACATTGCGCCATCCAAGACGAGTGCCTAAAATTGTAGCAAGAGTAGCACCTAAAATGTAACCTAATGGTATGGCAAGTTTAAGAAGTGCATAAATGCGGCCGCGAATCCGCGGCAAAAAGTAATCCGCAAGCAGGCTGTAGACACCAGGATAACTTGCATCATCAACACCTGTAGAAGCCCTGGTAGTTACAAACCAGCCGTAGCTTGGAGAAATTGCCGAAAACCATGTTGTAGCACCCCAGATAGCTGCAGCCAGTGCAATAAGTCGTGGCCGTGAGTATCGATCAAACAGGTAACCCCAGACTGGAAAAAGCACACCACCAACAAGAAGTGCACCCGAAAGAGCAGCACCCATCTGCGCCTCGTTTATGTTAAATGCATTCATAATGGATGTTGTAAGTGGACCAATTAGTAACCTATCTGCCTGATGAAGTAGTGAAAACAGAAAAAGAACTGCCAGAACTACCCATCGGTTTGCTTTTATCCGTCTCATCTCCGTCTCCCCAGACTATTTTACGACTATCTTGCTTAAAGAGAAATACAAGAATTAAAAATTATAGCACTCATTCATTAAAGTTTGGAAACAACATGCCCTGCAAAACTCATGATTAATTTTATCAAAAAACTTTTACATTATAATATAAGAGGAATATTATGGAAATACAGGAATATGATTTTGGATGGATTAAGATTGATGGAAAAATTTATGAAAACGACCTGATAATATTCCCGGATAGAATTTTTACAAACTGGTGGAGAGAAGAGGGACACTACTTAAAGGAAAGCGATATATTTGAAGTTTTTCTTGAAAAGCTTGAAGTCTTAATAATTGGAACGGGAGCAAATGGACTTATGAAAATCGATGAAGGAGTAATTAAGAAAGCGAAAGAATTGGGAATTGAGCTAATAATTGAGAACACATATTTTGCAGTAAAAAAATTTAATGAAATGAGTAAAATAAAAAAGACAATAGCCGCTTTGCATCTCACCTGCTAAACTTCACAAAATCCATTTAAAATTATCAATGAGGAGTATTTTAAAAAGGAATGGACACTTACATCCCACTACTGAACCCAAGTTTAAGTTTCCTTTTATCCCTATTGTACTATTGTTATGCACAGTATCTCGTTATATTATTACTGACCGCATTGAAAATTATATTCCTATCCTAATTAAGGCAAGCTATATCCTAAAATAGTTAAACATTTATCAAGCAATACTCCATTCTTCAACTAATATTGCATAGACAGCGTCATCTACCAAAGTGTCATCAATTAGGATACTCTTCATAAAATGAGTTTCTTTCTTCATTCCTATCTTTTCAAGCAGAGCAATAGACTTTTCATTTCGTGGATCAACAGAAGTATAAACGCGATTTTTATGAAGAATATTAAAGATATAGTCTATAACAGCTTTCACAGCTTCTATTGCAAAACCTTTTCCCTGATACGTCGGAGCGATAGTATAACCGATCTCAACTTCACGGGAATCATTTGATAAAAGGCGGACCCCACAATCTCCGATTACTTCACCCGTGTCCTTCTTGCAAATAGCTATTTGCATCCAAGCATTTTCGGAAGAGGATTATACTTTGGTTTGGTCCTTTATAAATCCTTTAATCTCTTCGACTGATTTGAGCTTCCAGTTCTGATATTTACAAACCTCTGGCTTTGATCTATATTCAAAAAAATTCTCAGCATCGATATCTTTAAACCTTCTAAGAACTAATCTTTCTGTCATTATTGGCGTAAACGTTATATCCATCTCACATTCAAAAAAAGTTTTCCTCATGGTACATTTTACAAGAACAATACTACTTTTATAATATAGTTCCCAGGTAAAACATTACTGCAACGGCTGTCTTTACAAGAGGGCAAAATCTTATTGCAATAATAGATGTTCTTGCTCCAGTTAACAAAGTTAAAATTGCCATTATAAACAACATAATTGCAGAAGACCTGTAAACAATAACAGAAATTGAATTTCTGTACCCTCCAAGAATCGTGATCAGGAATACAAGAATGCCTATGAAGCAGAGAGTTAACCCCTCGACAATCCACTCCATTGTTATAATTCTTTTGCTCTCTCTTGATATTGGTCCGAAACTCCTCACAACAGATTTCATAGGTAAAATATGAGCAATTCCCCACAGAATAATTATAATAGATCCTGCATAGATCATTACCCCTCTTATCATATCGCCTCCTTTTTTCTAAAAGTTACTGTGCTCTGACGCCTAGCACAAAAGCACAGTAAGTAATTTCTATGAACTGTTTATAAAAGTCTTATTCGTTATAAATTCCTTTAATTTCACCGTATGCTTCTTCTTCGATATCAGCGACTTTCATTAACAGTTGCGGGATAAACTTCCTTCTATCTGATTTACCGTCTAATTTATCGAGTATTATTAAAGAAATCTCTCTTATCAATTTACCCGATGTGGAAAAACTTTCAGACAAGCTTAACAAACGCTTTTCATGTGTAATTGTTCCAAGTTCTTTAAGAAGCTTTGAAAAATCTTCTCTTTTTCCTGTGAAATCATTAAATGCTCTTGATAGTGTGGGCGGAGAGTTTGCATACCTCGCCATATTTTCCAGTGCCATTTTATAATCATTGCTCCCGAGAAATTTTTCCCAGTCCGGGAACTCCACAGCAAGTTTACGTACTCCCGGCACTCCCAGACTCTTGATCGGTGGATTAAGCATCTGACTTGCTTTTAAAATTAACCCCGCCTTAACAGATTCATCAAAAGATAAGGGTATATCGGAAAGTGAAAAAGTAATTACAGCATTCTTTTTTATATAGCCGGGCTCGTCTTTCTCCCAGGCAATTTTCAGATTCTCATAACTCAGCTTTCGGAGGTCCGCAGAATCACAATCATATAAAAATATCTTTCTGTCGTTATCGTCATAACCAACAACCAGTACAAAATGAGGAAAAGCGTGTTTTTTGTTGAAGAATTCATGATATTCAAGATAGAACATATCAAGGGGGCCTATGATAACAGGATTTCTACTATTTATCCCTTCCCTGAGCAGTTTCATGGCAAGATTAAAACTTTTTCCTTCAGTAATTTTTATTTTTAAACCCAAAACTTGCTCAAGATTTCTGTACTGATTCTTTATAGATTGCCCCCAAAATACCATGAACGGGGGTTCGGCTTTTTTATTTTTAATGTAAACGAAGCTTGCCATTCCGCTTACGGCCATCAAAAACTCGTCTGAAAATGTCTGCCCTGTTTTAAAACGGTAAACATCTCCAATACCGTTAACCATACAGGTATATTTACAAACAACATGTGGCAAATTAATGATATTCTTCATTTTGTTATCCCGTTACCGACTAATCCAACTATAGAATAATTCATTTTTTATTCAACCCTCCTGCTTAATTTTAATAAAAAACAGCCCGGCGTCAAACAAAAAACTTCAAATCATTCCCATCGGAAAATCTTTATAGATATAAGTACACTGAATATCATTATGCCGACAAGTATTATTATCTCTTTATTGAATAAGCCCCAGCTCTTACCGGCCCATATTCCTCTCAAAAGATTAACCACATGAGTTAAGGGTAAAAATTGGGAAAACTTAAGAATACCTTTGGGTAAAAATTCACTTGGAAGGGTTGCTCCCGATAAGAAAATCATCGGGAAGTAGAGTATAAAAGAAACGGCACTTACACTTCTTACTGTTTTTAAAATACTTGCAAGGAAAAATCCCAGAGAAAAAATACTTGCACAACTCAGAAGAAAAGCAAGAGCAGTCTGAAAAATGCTTCCTGGAAATCTCAACCCATATATCAATTTTCCAAGAAGGATGAGAACAGCTGCACCGAAAAATCCCACAAGGATATTCAAAACAAATTGGGCAAATAGAATCATTGAAGGATTCATCGGCGTACAACGAAATCTTTTAAGAATTTTCTTTTCTCTATAAGAGACGATTGTTATAGGCAAGTTCATAATGCCTGCTACTACAATAATTATTGCAAAATCCGCCGGGACTGAAACATCAACACTTCCTAGACCTCCAAAAACTGGAGTCGGTTTATTTCCGTAGATACTTCCAAATAGAAGCAAAAGCATTATTGGCATCCCTAATGTAAAGAAAGTGGATGTGAAATCCCTGAAAAATAATTTCATTTCAATGGTAAAAATTTTAAAGAACTTTTCCATATGGCACCCCTTATTCCCTTATCTTTTCGCCGGTGAGGGCAAGAAATACATCCTCAAGATTCGGCTGCTCTATCTTTATTTCCCTGAATTTCATTTTATTTGACATTAAAAGGCTAATTACCCTATAAACAAATTCTTCACCTTCTCCATGAACCACTATCCTGTCTCCAATTTTTTCAACTTCGGTTACTTCTTCTATTTTCTTAAAATTTTCAAGGGGAAAATCATTTTCGAGCGAAAAAATTACCCTCATCTCCTTTCCTAAAGATTGGACAAGGTTCTGCGGAGTGTCCAAAGCAACTATTTTCCCTCGGTCTATTATAGCAACTCTGTCACAAAGACGCTCCGCCTCCTCCATGTAATGAGTAGTCATAAAAATTGTTTTTCCTTCATTTCTGATATCTCTTATTAAATCCCACATTGTATGGCGTGCCTGCGGATCAAGCCCTGTGCTTAACTCGTCCAAAAATAAAAGTTCGGGGTCATTAATCAAGGCTAGTGCAATGAAAAGACGCTGTTTCTGTCCCCCTGAAAGTTCACGAAAATAAGAATTGACTTTCTCAGTTAAATTAAGTTTTGCCAAAAGGTCTTTCCAATCAATGGTACGGGGATAAAGTGAAGAAAACATCTCCATTGCCTCTCTCACTTTTATCCTTTCAGGAAGAGAGGATTCCTGCAACTGAATTCCTATTTTTGTTTTTAAATCCCCGTCAGTTTCTGGATTGTTTAATCCAAGGATTTTAATCTCTCCTGAATCTTTATTTCTCAGACCTTCAACACATTCAATTGTGGTTGTTTTTCCAGCACCATTCGGTCCTACCATTCCAAATATCTCATTCTCATAAATTTCAAATGAAAGGTTATCTACTGCTGTAACCTCGTTGTATCCTTTTCTTAGATTTTTAACTTCAACAATCTTTTTGTCCATTTTTCTCTTATAAAACGCTTTTAAAAATTATACTAAATTTATTATTTTCCAAGCATTTTTAATTATGTGTTTTCATGGTCTACAATTTCAGTAGTTTTTATAATGCATAGTTAGAAAAATGGATTGCACTTTTTTCTTGGGCTAAAAATTTTAACTTTTGAATAAATACAAATTTTCACCTTTAACTCGAACAGTTATATCCGTAAAGGAATATGATCTCGCAATTTGACATGCAAATTAAAAATATTGTGGGAATGACCCTATCACTCTCACGACAAGCTTATCTGGGAAAATACCCCCAATAAAGCTAAATATTTTATTCATAGGACCTGGCAAAACAAATGGATCTCCTCTTTCAAAACTTTTAAGAGTGATTCTTACCACTTCCGCAGGTTCCATCTTTTTGCCACCTACATTAGAGCCCGCCCTTTCTGAGTGCCGGGTCTTAGTTTTTCCAGGCGCAAGGCAGAGCACATGCACATTTTTATCCCTCAACTCTGCCCATAAAGCAAGTGAGAAGCTATAAACATAAGCCTTTGTTGCCCCGTAAACAGCATAGTACGGCACAGGAAAAAGCCCTGCAATTGATGAGACATTGATTATCCCGCCTTTGCCTCTCTCAACCATCTTCTTTGAAAAGATGTATGCAAGGTCAGTTAATACTTTTACATTAATCTCGATCATTTCGTGAGGCTTTGAAATATCCTTCTCAATAAAATCACCGTAAATACCGATACCAGCACTATTTATAAGAAGGTCTATATCTATTTTCCTCTCTGATATTACTCTAATAACTTCATCCAGCCCTTTTGTAAGGTCCTCCGCCACAGGAACTGCCTCAACTCCCAACTGAGACACTCTGCTTGCCACCTCATCAAGTCGTCCCTTGTCTCTTCCCACAAGTACAAGGTTCATTCCCCTCTTTGAAAGTTGATAGGCAAACTCCTCGCCAATACCAGATGAAGCACCTGTAACAAGTGCCCATTTATAGTCTGTTAAATTATTTTTCATCATATGCACCCCTTAATACAAACTTTTCATATAAGTATAACCTAAAGTGCTCTATATCCAACATCCCTCCTTGGTAATTGCAAGGGTTATTAAAGCAGCAATTTAGTGTCAGGCACGATTTTGACAAAATTAAAGCGAAAGG
>MNXV01000044.1 GCA_001871575.1 Caldisericum sp. CG2_30_36_11 | reverse complement strand
AAAATTTTAAAGACTTAATTCCCAAATTTAAGGAATTTAAAAACGCTTCGATAGTTATAGGTCCAGAAGGGGGATTTACAGAAGGTGAATTGCAAACTCTTGAAAGAATCGGAATTCCAATTGCTTCAATTAAAACTGGAATTTTCCGCTCCGACCTTGCTGGATTTGTTGCATCGCTTCTTGTAAGACAATTAATTTGAAGTCTTTTTGATCTGCTCAAGCACGAATTTGATTCTTTGAACTACTTCCTCTTTGCCAAGCAGTATAAAAATTTTCCAGAGCTCTGGACCGCTTTTTGAACCAAAAAGTGCAACCCTTAACGGATGGTAGATTTTTTTGCCTGATAATCCTAATTTTTCTTTCAATCCATCTAGAAATTCATTGATTTTTTGCTCTTTGAACTCTATGTTTTCAATGTTTTCTAAAATATATTTAAAAACTTTAATCGAGTCTTTGTCAAAAAGGATATTTTTTTCTTCTTCGCCTTCGGGAAACCCAAGTCCCGTGAGAAATGGCTCTGAAAGTTTTACTATGTCAGGTAGCACATTCATGTTTCCCCTCAGAGTATCAACGAGCAAAAGAGTTTTTTCGTCGCACTTTATATCAGGGTAGGCCTCTTTAAGGTATGGCATCGCAAGAGTGCAAAGTATTTCTTTACCTAGTTCAACAATATATTTATGGTTCATCCATTTGAGTTTGCTGATGTCAAATATGGCAGGTGCTTTGTTGACAGATTCAAGGGTAAATAGTTCTATGAGTTCTTCTTTTGTAAAGAACTCTCTCCCGTCCTTTGGAGACCATCCAAGCAATGCAAGGAAGTTAAACATAGCTTCCGGTAAGAAGCCCATTCTTCTAAAATCACCTATTGAAGTTGCACCATGTCTTTTTGATAGTTTTGTCCTGTCAGGAGCAAAGATAAGGGAAATATGGGCAAAGTAAGGATGAGGAAACTTAAGTGCATCGAATATCAGTATCTGTTTCGGAGTGTTTGAAAGGTGTTCTTCAGCTCTTATAACATGTGTTATATTCATAAGTGCATCGTCTATTACGGTTGCATAGTTATATACAGGGATACCGTTAGACCTTCTTATTACAAAGTCTTTGAATTCGTTTGAGTTAAAGTGGACATCCCCTCTTACTATGTCATCCACTACAATCTCTTTGTCTTCCAGAACTTTAAACACAACTGCCGGTGTTAAACCTTTTTCTTTGAACTCTCTTACCCTTGCTTCTCCCTCCAACTCTTTTACCTTCCTGTAGCTGAATGTTTTCATTGATTTTTCATACTGTTCTTTTATGTTTTTAATCTCTTCATCTGTATAGTGGAGTTCATATGCACTGCCTTCCTTAAGAAGGATATCGGTGTAATGGTTGTATAGGTCCATCCTCTCTGACTGGCTGTAAGGTCCATAGTCTCCACCTTTTAAGTACCCTTCGTCCCAATCAATGCCAAACCATGTTATGTCCTCAACCATACTTCTTATGGCTTGATCTGTCGACCTTTTTTTATCTGTATCATCAAGCCTTAAAATGAATGTTCCTTTATTATGCCTTGCAAACAGATAATTGAACAATGCAGTCCTTGCATTGCCTACATGTATTTCTCCTGTTGGACTTGGTGCATATCTTACTCTTATCATATATTCCTCCAAGTTAATAATATATTAGCAAATAATTAAATTAAAAAAAGGGGCAAACGCCCCTTTAAACGAACTATTTTAAAAAATTAACGCTTTCTATATTGTCTATCCTTCCTCGCGGAGTGAAGGCCATACTTCTTTCTCTCTTTTTCTCGCGGATCTCTCGTTAATAATCCTTCGCTTTTTAAGACAGTTCTTAAAGACGCATCAATTTTTAAAAGAGCTCTTGCAATCCCAAGCTTTATAGCATCTACTTGGCCTCGCGGGCCACCACCTGAAACATTAACATCAACATTAAATTTCCCATCCAGATTTGAAATTTGTAAAGGTTTAAAGATCTCTGGAAGAAGAAATTTCAAATTAAAATATTCTTCAGCCATTTTCCCGTTAACTTTCACAGAACCACTTCCGGTAGTAAGTATAACTCTTGCAACAGCTGTTTTTCTCCTTCCAATTCCTAAATATACTACCTTTTCCATTTATTCCTCCTCAGAAACTTTAATCTCTCTGTTAATTTTGAGAGAAGTAGGGTAATTTGCATCTTTATAAATCCTCACACCTTTAAGCATTCTTCTCCCGAGTTTGTTCTTTGGAAGCATTAATCTTACTGCATGCTCTAAAGCAAACTCAGGTCTTGTTTGAAGAATGTCTTTTAATAAATAGGTTTTCATATTCCCCACGTATCCAGAGTGTTTATAATATATTTTCTTGGTGTTCTTTCTGCCAGTAACTTTGACAGATGCCGCATTTATAATAACAACATTATCCCCCACTATCACATTCGGGCTAAAGATAGGCTTGTCTTTCCCTCTTAGAATAGATACAGCGACAGCCGCAACTCTTCCAATGGATTGCCCTTCTGCATTTATTAGCACCCATTTTCTTTCTATCTCCCCGGGTTTCGCAAATTTAGTTAAGTGCATCATATATTTTCCTCCATTAATAAATATCAAAATATAATATCAAATTTTAAAAATAAGTCAATGCGCTGTAAGATTATATATATTTTTTCTATAATTCAAAGGTAAAAATCCTCTAATCTTCTAATAAATAACCTCCACTAAAAAAAGCGGTTCTCCTGGAAGGACTTGTCTTGTATAAGGGATTTCCGAAGCTCCAAAAGGGTCTTCAAGAATTCCTCTTGATATCTTTCCTTGACCAGCCTTTAGAACATAATAAACCATTCTCCTAACCATATGGTAAAGGAACCTATCGGCATAAAAATAAAGTATTGTAACAAAATCTTTTTCTATAAAACCAGCCTCAAAAAGCTCACAAATATCATTCCTATCATGTTGCGATCTATCTCTATTAGAAAAGGATGAAAAATTATGCCTTCCTTTTAAACCAGATAACGCCAACTCAACAAGTTGTTTTTCTATAGGTACCCTATAAAAGTAAACATTAGGTTTTAGAAAAAGTGCATATTCAGGGTTATCTGAAAAAATGTACGCATATATTTTTCCTCTTGCACTTTTCCGAGCATGAAAATTCAAATCAACCTCTCTAATCTCTTTAATAAAAATATCAGATTTTAAAAGTATCGAATTGAGTTTGCTTTGAATATTAGAAGTATTTATCTCATCTGGAAAATAAAAATTGATATATTGATTTAATGCATTAACTCCTCTATCTGTACGAGCAGAGCCATAAGTTACTATAGGTCTACGCAAAACCTTCCATAAACTGTCCTCAATGATACCCTGTACGGTTAAAATTTCTTTTTGTTTTTGAAATCCATAAAAATTTCTGCCAATATATTGAACTCTTAATAGATAATTTTTCATATGATAGTCCAACGAAAAAGTGAAAATAGAGTTACTGCAAGAGTAGAAAGAATAAATATACAATCTTTTACCTTGATTCTCATCGCTCTGTAAGGCGTCCTTTTACCGCCTACCACAAAACCTCTTGCCTCCATTGCTATAGCCAATTGGTCTGCCCTGTTAAAAGCATTTAATAACAAAGGAAGAATTAAAGGTAAAAAACTTTTTGCTCTATTAACTATGCCTCCAGAGTTAAAATCAGCACCTCTTGACATTTGTGCCTTCATTATTCTATCGGCTTCCTCGAAAAGTATTGGAACAAACTGCAAAGAAATCGATATCATAAGGGCAACATCTTCCGATGGAAAATGAATAATCTTTAAAGGGGAGATAATAGCTTGAAAACCGTCCGAAAGCTCAATGCTTGAAGTAGTTGATGTAAGAATAAATGTAAAAAAAGAAAGAAGCATAAGCCTTATAGCAATATAAATTGCAAGATTTAATCCTTCTTTTGTAATCTTAATAAAATGGAAAGAGAAAACAACGTTTCCGGGAGTGAAAAATATCTGGAATACTACTGTAAAAATTAAAAGATATAAAATTGGCTTTAATGACCTTATTGCTGAAGCAAAATTAACTTTTGAAAGCAAGACTAAAATAATTACAAAAGCCAAAAGTATGAGATATCCCCAAAGAGATTTGACAAAGAATAAAAAAACAATTATATAAAAGATACTAAGTATTTTAACTCTTGGGTCAAGTAAATGCAAGGGAGAATTAGAATACTGATATTGTCCGAAGAAATTCTTCCTGTTCAATGTGACAACCTTACACTGAGGAATTCTATTAAAGAATCAATGTCCTTTGAAAATGGGATGTCAGGAAAACATTTTAATAGCTTTTTTCTGAAGCTTATTGTAAATGGAATTTCAAGACCTATTTTATTTACCAGGGGCTCATTTTGGAAAAAATCTTTCGAGGGACCATCAAATACAACATATCCTTTATCAAGGGCGATTAATCTATCAGATAGGTAAAAAGCTTCGTCCATGTCATGCGTGACAAAAACTACAGTCATGCCTTTTTCTATTTGCTTTCTAACCTGGGTAACAATGCTCATTTTGCCTTCATAGTCCATCCCTGCAGCCGGCTCATCAAGAACAATAACATCAGGTCTCATAGCAAGAACACTTGCAATAGCTATTCTTCTCTTTTCCCCGCCACTTAAATGAAAAGGTGACCTTTCAATTATTTCGGAAACATTAAAACCCATTGTTTCAAGAGAATACAATACGCTCTCTTTCACCTTAACATCGTTTTGGCCCAAGTTACGAGGACCAAATGCAATTTCATCAAAAACAGTCTCGGCAAAGAATTGTTCCTCGGGGTACTGAAAAACAATACCAATTTTTTTTATTATCTCTTTTCTCGGCACATTGCCTTCATTAATATCGATTCCATTAAGAAATACATTTCCCTGATCGGGTTTAATAAGTCCATTAAAAAGTTGTATAAGAGTAGATTTACCCGAGCCAATTTTCCCAACTATAGAAATTAACTCGCCATATCCTATCTTTAAAGAAACATTTATAAGAGCTTCCTTTTTAAAAATTGTTTTAGGATCATAAATTACAGAAACATTTCTTATTTCTAACATAGCCTTTTTATTATTTCCTGTTCAAAAAAAACATCTTCACTTAACAGGCCTCTCTTTTTTAGGTAATAAGAAACATAAATATCGCCCGGAACTGATACTCCTATTGAGTGAAGATATTCTACATTGCTAAAGACTTCTTTAGCCTTTCCTTTAGTTACAATCTTTCCTTTGTTTATAGCAACAATGTAATCTGAATCAACAATCTCTTCGGTATTATGAGTAATGTACAAAACTCCTATCCCTTGATTTTTGACTAATGATTTAACAATTGAGATAATTTCTCTCCTGCTTATTGGATCGAGCAATGATGTAACCTCATCAAGAACAAGATACTCTGGGGTTAAAACAAGGGCTCCTGCTATTGCAACCTTTTGTTTTTCTCCACCAGATAAAATGGATGGGGGAGAAGATAAATATTTTTCTATTCCAAGCATTTCAGAAACTTCTGTTACTCTTCTGTGGGCCTCGTTCCTATCTACATTAAGGTTCTCAAGTCCGAATGCTATATCTTCTTCAACAGTCATCCCTATAAATTGGTTGTCTGGATTTTGAAATACAATTCCAACCTTAGCCTTAATTGAATTGCCTATATTTGGATCATTCGTGGTAATACCGTCAACAATGACTTTGCCCTTTTGAGAGAGCAATAGCCCGTTAGCTAAACGGGCTATTGTAGATTTGCCTGATCCATTTCCGCCAATTATTGATACAAATTGGCCCTTATCAAAACTAAAATTTAAATTTTCAACTGCCCATTTATTATCTTCATATTCAAAAAAAACTTCACGAAACTCAATCATAAAACCTACTTAACAAGTTCTAATAATACAAGCTGAGCGTTATCTCCCCTTCTTAATCCAAGTTTTAAAATTCTTGTATAGCCTCCATTCCTTTCAGCAAAATCATTCTTAGCAAGTTCAAACAACTTGGAAACTGCCTCTTTTTTGAAAAGAAGACTATAGGCTTTTCTTCTTGAAGTAAGATTATCATTTTTTGCGACAGTTATAATTTTCTCTACCATTTTTCTGGCTTCTTTTGCCTTTGCTTCTGTGGTTTCAATTTTGCCATTGAGAATCAAAGAAGTTGTTAGGTTCCTTAAAACACTCATTCTATAACTACTATACATACCAAGTTTTCTTTGTTTTATACCATGAATCATAGCTTCCTCCTCATCATTCTTTAAGTTTCAAATTTAATGTTTTGAGTGATTCAACAACATTTTTTAGAGAAGTCTGTCCAAACTTATCAAGTTTTAGCAAATCGCTTGCAGAGTATTTTAAAAAGTCAGCAACCGTTTTGATTTCATTTTTTTTCAAAACATTTAAAGCACGTTTGGAAAGTTTAAGATCTGTCACAGTCATTTTCTTGACTGAATCGGGTATTACATCATTTTTTTTGCCTAACATTAAGTCTCTAAGTGCACTTGTGTAATCAATTACAACCTGCACAGCTTCCTTCAGGCATTCTTGGGGCGTTTTATTTCCTTTAGTAAGAATGCCCAATATAAGGCTATCGTAGTCAACAGACTCTTCAAAACGCATCTGCTCGATATGAAAATTCACTTTCTCAACAGGTGAGAAAAAGGCATCAATAGGCATAACGGTCTGGGCAAAATTCTCTTCCTTTTCTACTTCTTCTTCAAGCTTGTACCCCTTGCCAACTTTTATATAGATTTCACCACTAAGATGACCTTTAGAAGAGGAAACAGTAGCAATAAGCAAATCTGGATTAATAATTTTGACTTCGCTAGTATGTTTTAAATCGCTAGCTTTGAGTTCCTGCTCTCCTTTTACATCAAAAGCCAAAGTTGTACTTTCAATAACTTCAAGTGAAATAATAAGCTTCTTTATATTTAAGATAATTTGCTCTACATCTTCAACAACTCCATTTATTGTCGAAAATTCATGTAATACTCCATCGATATAAATACCTACAGGAGCTACTCCTTTTATTGAACTTAAAAGGACCCTCCTTAAAGCAGTCCCAAAAGTTAATCCAAAACCACTTTCGAGTGGGCCAAACTTATACTCCCCATATTTATCGTCTTCTTTTATTACTTGAAAGCCAATAGCATCTAAATTCCACATAGAATCACTTCCTACTTAGAGTAAAGCTCTACAATAAGCGTAGGGTTAATTCCAAGAGCAAGCTCTGGAATGTTTGGAAGAGTCACAATAGTTCCGTTAAAGGCTTCTTTGTTTACCTCTACCCAAGGGGAAAAAACACTTCGTGCCTCGAGCGACTCTTTAATAATTGGAATCTGCCTACTTCCTTCCTTTATTTCAATAGTATCATTTTTATTAGTTATATAAGATGGTATATCAACCTTCTTACTATTTACTAATATATGACCATGAGAAACAAGTTGTTTTGCAGTTTTTCGATTAGGTGCAAAACCCATCCTAAACACAACATTATCTAATCTTCTCTCGAGAATTTCAAGAAGCTTGTCACCTGTAGGTATCTCCTTCTGCCTTATTGCGATACCAAAATATCTTCTAAATTGCCTCTCCAAAACTCCGTAAATACTTTTTACTTTTTGCTTTTCCTGAAGGTGATGTTTATAGTCTGTTGCTTTGTTAAAGTGCAGAACAATTTGTTTCTGTCCAGGAATTCCCCTGCCTCTTTCTAAGGGACATTTTTTTGTATAGCATCTATCTCCTTTTAAAAAAAGTTTTTTCCCCTGGCTTCTACAAACCCTGCACAAAGGACCATTATAAACTGCCATAAATTCCTCCTTAAACCCTTCTCAATTTTCTTGGTCTGCAACCATTATGCGGGATAGGGGTAATGTCTTTAATTTCCTCTATATCAAGTCCTGCCGATTGCAATGATCTAATGGCAACTTCGCGCCCGGGTCCCCCACCCTTTACAAGAACAGAAACTCTTTTTGCACCAATATTTAAAGCCGCCTCAGCAGCTTTTTGTGCAGCAAGTTGAGCTGCGAAAGGGGTACCTTTCTTGGAGCCCTTAAAACCATTTGCGCCTGCAGAAGACCAAGCAACAACGTTTCCTTGTTCATCAGTTACTGAGACAATTGTATTATTAAATGTTGAATGAATGAAAACTTTAGCCTGTCCAGTTATCTTATGAACCTTTTTCTTACCACTTACTCTACCTTTTGCCATTTTTCCTCCTTATTCACTCTTTCTCTTAGAGCCAACCGTTTTTTTCGGTCCTTTACGTGTTCGAGAATTAGTTCTCGTTCTCTGGCCTCTAACTGGCAGGCCTCTTTTATGTCTTACACCTCTATAACAATTAATCTCCATGAGTTTTTTAATATCAGTTCCCACTTTTTTTCGTAAATCTCCTTCAACCACATATTTACTTTTTATAACATTCTCAATAGATTTTATCTCTTCGGCTGAAAGATCCTTAACTTTCTTCAAAGCAACTTTAGCATCTTTAAGAACATCTAATGAATTATGCCTACCTATTCCATAGATGTAGGTAAGTGCAATATCTACTCTTTTGTCTTTTGGTAAATCAACTCCACTTATACGAGCCAATTTTTCACCTCCTATTTTTGTCTTTGTTTGTGTTTAGGGTTTTCACAAATTACCATTAACTTTCCACGTCTTCTTACAATCTTGCATTTAGGACACATTTTTTTAACAGATGATCTAACTTTCATTGTTGTTCTCCCTTCTATAATCTATAAACTATCCTTGCATTAGAAAGGTCATACGGACTGAATTCAAGTCTTACTTTGTCGCCAGGTAAAATTCTTATAAAATTCAGCCTCATCTTCCCGCTAATATGTGCTATAATAACTTTTCCATTGGCAAGTTTTACCTTAAACATAGTGCCAGGAAGGGTTTCAATAATCACTCCCTCAGCCTCAATTACGTCTCCTCTACCCATATCGAACCTCTTTAAATGGTGAGTATTTCAGGACCGTTTCCTGATACATAAACGGTATGCTCAAAATGAGCTGCTTTTAATCCATCAATAGTTTTAGCAGTCCACCCGTCTTTTTCGATATAAAGACCCGATTTTCCTTCACAAACCATCGGTTCGATTGCAATACACATACCTTCCTTTATTAAAGGTCCTGTATTTTTTCTTCCAAAATTTGGAACAACAGGGTCCTCATGAAGCTTTCTCCCGATACCATGACCGCTATACTCTCTTACAACTGAAAACCCATTCATTTCAACATAATTTTGGATAGAAAAGGAAATGTCGCCAATCCTATTCCCAACTCGAGCTTGTTCGATACCAATAAATAAAGCCTTTTCTGTCACCTCGACAAGGCGAGTATCCATTTCACTCTCAGACTGTCCTACAATTACAGTAAATGCAGAATCTGAATGCCATCCATCAAGCAATACACAGCTATCAAACGAAACAACATCGCCATTCATAATTTTTCTTCCACTGGGAATTCCATGCACAATTTCATCGTTTACAGAAATACACAATGCGTTTGGATATTCTTCATAACCCTTACAACCTGGAACAGCTCTATTCTTTATTACAAATTCCTCAAACAGCCTATCAAGTTCAATAATTGGAATTCCTGTTTTAATATTACTTCTAACTATATCAAAAGCAGCGCATAAAATTCTACCAGATTTTCTAATTTTTTCAACTTCTTCCCTGGTTTTAAGGTCTATCATAAAACAACTCCAAGTAATCTCCCGGTCACATGAGATTCGGTACCAGATCCATCAATTTCAAAAAAATAATTATTAGATCTAAAATATTCAACCAAAGGTGCCGTATCATGATAATAAACGTCGAGTCTTCTCTTAACAATAGTCTCTTTATCATCTGCTCTTTTATAAAGTTCTCCACCGCATATATCGCATTCCATATCATTTTTGGGGGGATTAAAATAAATATTATAAACAGCATCACAATTTTTACAAATTAATCTTCCACTAATACGCTTGATGATCTCGCTATCTTCAATGTTTAAATACAAAACACAATCATAATTTGTACCACGAGATTCAAGATAGCCAGAAAGAAATTGTGCTTGAGAAACAGTCCTTGGAAATCCATTAAATATAAAACCTTCTTTTAAATTATATTTAGCAAGAACAGTTTTAAAAAATTCATACATTACTTCATCGGGTACAAGCAAACCATTTTTTATAAGTTGTTCGAATTTTAATCCTATCTTCGTTTGAGTCGCTATTTCCTCTCGAAGGGCCTCACCGGAGGAAATTAAGGGAATATTTAAAACCTTACTAAGAATCTTTCCTTGTGTATCTTTACCAGAGCCTGGAGGTCCGAAAAGAAGGATGTGATTCCTCATTTCAAAAAGCCTTTATACTGTCTCATTAACAAATAAGCTTCAATTTCATTCATGGTTTCCAATGCAACTCCTATAATAATTAGAATAGAAGTTCCTCCAAATATAAAAGATGTAACAGACATTCTCCTGAAAATTAAATTGGGCAAAACAGCAACAAGACCAAGAAATATAGAAGTGGGTAGTATTATTTTACGCAAAACTCCTGCAATGTAATCAGATGTAGATTGTCCAGGTCTTATACCAGGAACAAAGCCTCCATATTTTTTCAAGTCATCACTCAATTTCACAGGATCATATGTAATGGTTGTATAGAAATAAGTAAACGCAACGATCAAAGCAAAGTAAAACATATTGTACCATAATCCAGTCGGTGTCCCAAAAAATGGCGTTGCAATATTTTTAGTGAACCAAGAGTTAGGAAAAAATTGGCCTATGGTGTATGGGAATGACATTACAGAAACAGCAAAAATGATTGGTAAAACACCAGCTTGTACAAGCCTTAAGGGTATATATGTGGATTGCCCACCATAAACTTTCCTACCAACAATTCTTTTTGCATATTGAACAGGAATTCTTCTTTCCGACTGATAAGCATAGAGCACAAAAACTATCATAACCAATAATGCTAAAACCTCACCTACAACCGAAAGCACGCTAATTGATTTGGCTGAAAGGAGTTGTCTTACTTCAACAAGGCTTACAGGTATTCTACTTATAATGCCAGCAAAAATTATTAGTGAAACACCGTTTCCTATTCCTTTCTCTGTCATTATTTCGCCAAGCCACAAAACTATATAAGAACCTGCAACAAGACTCGCCATTATAACAATCTTTAAAAGAAAACTATTGTTTACCAAAAAATTTCTAAACATAACTAATAAAGAGAATGACTGAAGGGCAGCTAGTGCTACAGTAAGGTATCTTGTATACTTTGCCATTTTTTTCTGGCCTTCTTCTCCTCCCTCTTTTACCAATGCTTCTAGAGAAGGAATTACTGATTGCAAAAGATTAAGGATAATTGAAGCGTTAATATATGGAAAAACAGAGAGAGCAAATATTGAGAAGTTACTATAACCACCCCCTGAAAATAAGTCAAGCAATGCAAGGAAACCACCTTTTTGAACTATGCCCTGTATTTGAGCTCTATCAATACCAACCACCGGGATATAGGTTCCAAGTCTGAAAAGTACAAAAAGGAACAAAGTAACCCAAATTCTTTTTCTCAATTCTTTAAGTTTAAATGCTCTTTTTATTGTTTCCCACATATCATATTACCTCAACATTTCCATTCGCTTTTAAAATTTTCTCTTTTGCAGAGTTAGAGAATTTAGAAGCCTTTACTAAAATAGATGTTTTTACATCCCCTTTACCAAGGACTTTTACCATACCACCAAATGCTTCATTCAAATTTATTTCTTGGGAGCCTGAAGAAATTTTCTCAAGGTCGCTAACATTTACCAATATATAATTCGCTTTTTTTAAAGGCTTAAACCCTTTAAATTTTGGAATTCTCTTAAATAAAGGGGTCTGCCCGCCTTCAAATCCTTTTTCCTTTGTGCCACCAGATCTGGCTTTTGCGCCTTTGCATCCATAGGTAGAATACGTTCCTTTCCCTGAACCATTTCCTCTTCCAACTCTTACTTTTTCTTTTCTAGAGTTAGCTTTTGGTTTAATCTCGTTTAGTCTCATTATTGCCTCCCGATGCTTCTTTCAAACGCAATTCCTTTCTTTTGATAATATCTTGAAGATCTTTAAAAGCCTTCAAAGTTGCATTTGCAACATTCAAAGGATTAGATGTTCCAATTGATTTAGAAAGGATATCCTGTATGCCTGCTTTTTCGGCAATAGCTCTAATCACTCTACCAGCAACAAGACCTGTTCCAGGAACAGCAGGGGCTAAGAATACATGGGCTGTGTCAATTTTAGCAGATATTCTTGAAGGAATCGTATTATTTTTAAGAGGAACCTGAATTAACTTTCTTTTTGCGTCAGCAAAGCCTTTTGTAATTGCGGAAGGTATTTCTCTGGCTTTTCCAACTCCTATGCCAACTCTGCCTTTTTTATCCCCAATAACCACAACAACTCTAAACCTTAAAATTTTACCACCTTTAACAACTTTAGTGACACGATCGATTTGTAAAATTTCCTCTTCAAATTCTTTCTTTTCAACAAATCTTCTATCAGTTACAGTCACACTAGCCTCCTAAAATTTCAATCCAGCACTTCTCGCTTCATCAGCAAATGCTTTTACTCTTCCATGATATTGAAAGCCGCCTCTATCAAAAACTGCAGCGGAGATACCTTTCTGTAATGCTCTTTCTGCGATTATCTTTCCAACTACTTTAGCAGACTCTGTTTTATTCTTTCCCTTAAGCATCTCTTTCAGTTCTTTCTCAAGGGTCGAAGCCGAAATGAGTGTTTGTCCTTTCTCATCATCAATTAACTGTGCATAAACATGTTTTAAACTTATAAAAATTGAAATTCTTGGTTTTGAAACTGAACCAAATATTTTCCTTCTTATACGTTCATGTCTTATAATTCTTTTTTCGCTTCGAGTTTTTTGTTTTATCATATCATCTTCTCCTTACTTAGCGCCTGTTGCAACTGTTTTTCCAACTTTTCTTCTGATTTTTTCACCTTCATAGATGATGCCTTTAACCTTATATGGGTCTACTTTTCTTAGATGTCTAACTTTCTGAGCAAAGGCCCCAACTAGTTCCTTATCTATTCCGCTAATTGTAATCAATTGGTTCTCTACTACGGCAGAAAGTCCTTTAGGTATTTCAAGCACAACGGGGTGGCTATAACCAATGTAAATTTCTAGTTTATTTTGAGAAACATTGGCTTTATAAGTCTTTTCATTAATTATCAATTTTTTAGAAAAACCCTGTGTTACTCCAAGAATCATATTATTAATCAGAGCTCTTGTAGTTCCATGTATAGCTCTATAAAACGGTCTATCGGATGTTCTCTCAACAAAAATTTTCCCATCTTTAATTTCGATACTTATATCAGGGTGAAACTCTCTTGAAATTTCTCCTTTAGGACCTTTTATCATTACAATATTTTTATCGCCTAAAGTGACATTAACATCATTAGGTATTGGAACTGGTTTTTTTCCTATTCGCGACATTAGATCCTCCTTACCATATAAAACAAATAACTTCGCCACCCTCGCCAAGTTTTCGGGCTTCTCTATCAGTTAGTACACCCTTAGGTGTAGAAATTATTGCAGTTCCAAGGCCATCAAGAACTTTAGGTAACTGATCCTTACCTACATATATTCTTCTACCTGGCTTACTAATTCTCCTTATACCGAGAATGTAGCCACTCTTATCATTGCCATACTTTAAATTAACTCGCAATACATCTTTACCTTCTATCTCAAGTTCCTCAAAATTTTTTATGTAACCTTCTTTTTCCATAATTTTGAGTATAGTAATAACTGCTTTTGAAGAAGGGACAAGTAAGGATTTATGCTTCGCATTACTTGCATTTTTTATTCGAGTTAGGACATCAGAAATTGAATCATTAACCATATCTTCCTCCCTACCAGCTAGCTTTCTTAACACCAGGAAGTTCGCCTTTTAGGGCAAGCTTCCTTAAACAATGCCTGCAAACGCCAAACCTGCTATAGTATCCTCTTGATCTGCCACAAATTTTACAACGATTATGTTGTCTTACCTTGAACTTTGGCTCTTTTTTTGATTTTTCTATCATTGCCTTTCTTGCCATATAGCACCTACCTTTCCCTGAACGGGAAACCTAAAAATTCAAGCAAAGATCTTGCTTCTTCATCAGTTTTTGCATTAGTAACAATGGTCAAATTAAATCCCCTTACTTTATCTACCATATCATAGTCAATATCAGGGAATATGAGTTGTTCCTTTATCCCAAATGTATAGTTGCCTCTTCCATCGAAAGAATCCGGAGGAAGACCTTTAAAATCTCTTATCCTTGGTAATGCTTCGTTGATTAACTTTTCAAGAAATGTATACATCCTGTTGCCTCGAAGAGTAACTCTTGCTCCTATGGGAGCACCCTGTCTTACCTTAAATGAAGCAATCGATTTCTTTGCTCTTGTAATAGATGGCTTCTGTCTGGTAATCAAAATAAATTCTTGAATTGTTTTTTCTAAAGCAGCCGGGTTTTCTGTAGCTTCCCCTATACCTCTATTCATTGCCACATTAACAACTTTTGGGACTTCCATGATGTTTTTATAGCCAAACTTTTCTATCATCCTTTTTTTAACTTCTTTCTCATATTTAACTTTTAGAGATGATAAGGAAATCTTTTCTTTTAGCATCTCCTTATATTTATTATCTAACTTTACTAAATTTTTCTTAGCCATAAACACCTCTCAAACTATATTTTATCAATAACTTCATGACAGTTCTTGCAAACTCTTGCACTTGTGCCATCTTCAAGAACTTTATGAGAAACTCTTGTCTTTTCATGGCAATGAGGACATATTAACATTACCTTACTAATATCAAGAGGTCCTTCTCTCTGAGTTATCTTCCCTTGTGGCATGCCTTGAGTAGGTCTTAAAAAATGAGTTTGCATATTTACTCCCTCTACCACAACTTTTGCCTCTTCGGGAATCGTCTTAAGAATTTTACGACGTTTATTTTTATCTTTTCCAGAGATTACTACAACAGTATCTCCCTTTTTAATTTCCAAATTTTTATTGTTCATACACTCCTCCTAAAGTACTTCAGGAGCAAGAGAAACAATCTTGAGAAATCCTTTTTTTCTTAATTCTCTACACACAGGGCCGAAAACCCTTGTTCCCTTCGGATTTCCTTCTTCATCAATGATTACAGCTGCATTATTATCGAATCTTATTATACTCCCATCCTCTCGCTTGACTGGATAAGATGTCCTTACGATTATAGCCCTCACAACAGTGCCCTTTGGAATAGGACTATTAGGCACAGCTTTTTTAACAGTTGCAACAATTTTATCACCAACAGTTCCTGTCCCTCTTTTCCCAACACCTAATACTGTTATACATGAAATCTCTTTTGCGCCTGTATTATCGGCAACTAAAAGTCTTGAATATGCCCTTATCATTTTTCGCCCCCAGAAACAATTTCTACAATTCTCCATCTTTTTAGCTTGCTTAAGGGCTTTGTCTCAATAATTCTTACGATATCACCAACTTGTGCTTTTATTTCTTCATCATCTGCATAATATTTCATAGCCTTCTTAACCTGTTTCAAGTATAAAGGATGACTCCTTAAAGTTTTAACCACAATAATGGCCGTATTACTATAAGCGCTAACTACTTCACCAATCAGTTCTTTTCTTGCCATATTACACCTCTTCTTCTTTTAATTCTCTTTCTCGTTTAATAGTAAGAAGTCTTGCAATATCCTTTCTAACAATTCTTATTCGAGCAGGGTTATGTAATTGATGAGTTGCAATTTGAAATCTTAAGTTAAAAAGTTCTTTGCGAAGATTCTTTAGTGAATCTTCAATTTCCTTGTCAGACATATCTCTGATTTTTTCTGACTTCATTATTTTCCCTCCTCGCGTTCTATAAGGCATACTTTAACGGGAAGTTTAAAACCAACATGTTTAGCAAGATCATTAGCAATTTCTTTACTTACGCCTGAAAATTCGAAGATTACTCTACCAGGCTTAACAACTGCAACCCAGTGGTCAACATCACCCTTACCGCTACCCATCCTTGTTTCAGCAGGTTTTTTAGTAACAGACTTATCAGGAAAAATTCTCATCCAAAGTTTTCCAGTCTTCCTGACTGCTGAAATAAGTACAAGTCTCGATGCTTCTATTTGTCTTGCAGTTATCCAACCGGGTTCAAGCACTTGAACTCCATATTCTCCAAAAGAAACAGAAGTTCCACCTTTGGCTTTTCCTTTTGTCCTGCCTCTATGCATTTTTCTATGTTTAACTTTTTCTGGCATTAACATATTCTTCACCTCCAATAGCTAAGTTATAGTAAAGAAAACAGATTCCTTAGCATCGCCCTTGTATACCCAGACCTTTACTCCAATTCTTCCAAACTTTGTTAATGCTGGAAGTTCTGAATAATCAATATCGGCACACAAAGACTGCAAAGGCACTCTTCCTTCCCTAAACCATTCAGTTCTTGCAATTTCTGCCCCATCAAGTCTTCCAGACACCTGTATCTTTATGCCTTTTGCACCTGCTCTAATTGCCCTGCCTATCGCTTGCTTTATTGCTCTTTTATGGGAAACCTTCTGTTCAATTTTTAATACAACTCCTTGAGCAATCAGCTCAGCATCAAGTTCTGGATGCCTTATTTCTTTAACTTCTATTTTCACAGGAACATCTTTTCTATTCACTGCAGATTTTACTATTGCTTCGAGTTTATTAATCTCTGACCCCTTCTTTCCAATGAGCATCCCAGGCCTTGCACTGTAAATAAGAACCCTAATTTCTCCTTCGCCTTTCCTAACAACTTCAACCTTCCCGATCGCTGCATCTGGTCCTAATTTTTTAAGTTCTCTTCTAATTCTGAAATCCTCGAGCGCAAAGGTTGAATACTTTTTTTTATTAGAGTACCATTTGCTTACCCAATCTTTTGTAATCCCCAATCTAAAACCGTATGGATGAACTTTTTGACCCACTCTAAGCCTCCTCTTTCTCTTTTACAAAAATCGTTACCTGGCTTACTGGCTTTCTTGTAATATCTGCCCTTCCAAAACCCCTCGGTAAGGTTCTTTTAAGAGGGGCTTCAGAATCAACAAACGCCCTATAAACATAAAGCGTTTCCATATCCATTTTGAAATTATTTTCAGCATTTGCAATAGCAGAATTTAATGCTTTTTCAATATATTTAGAAGCTTTATTCGGTAATACCTTTAATATTGCCCTTGCTTCTTCAACTTGTTTACCAACAATTAGTCTTGTCACTAATCTTGCTTTAGTAGCAGAAATTCTAAGGTGTTTAGCTTTTGCGTAAGTTTCCATATCCTCTCCCTATGTTTTTGTAATTACTCTTGCAGATGGAGTTCTATGACCATGGAATGTCCTTGTGAATGCAAATTCACCTAATTTGTGCCCTACCATATCAGGGGTAATATAGACTGGAATATGCGTTTTTCCATTATGAACAGCAATAGTATGCCCAATCATCTCTTCAGTTATCCCTGATCTTCTACACCAAACTTTCACGACCTTTTTCTCGCCTTTTTCATTCATTTTCTTTATTTTTTCAAGTAATTTAGGATCAACATAAATACTCTTATTGCTCATTATTTCCTCCTCTTGATAATATATTTATTAGAAACATGTTTCTTATTACGGGTTTTATAACCAAGAGTAGGTTTTCCCCAAGGGGTAAGAGGACCAGGATGGCCAATTCCTGCCTTCCCTTCCCCCCCACCATGTGGGTGATCAACAGGGTTCATTGCAGAACCTCTTACTGTTGGTCTAATACCAAGATGCCTTTTTGTTCCTGCCTTTCCGAGATTAGTATTTTCATGGTCAAGGTTACCAACCTGACCAATTGTTGCTCTACAATTAAGGTGAATCTTTCTTATCTCACCTGAAGTTAACCTCACGTGAGCATAATCGCCTTCCTTAGCAACTATCTGTGAAACACTTCCAGCAGACCTTGATATTACAGCGCCATTACCTCTAACAAACTCTATATTATGAATAAATGTGCCTAAAGGTATATTGCTCAATGGCAAGCAGTTACCAACAGAAATTTCAGCTTTGTCACTAGAAACTACTTTGTCACCAACTTTTAATCCCTGAGGAGCAATTATATACCTTTTCTCTCCATCTACATAAACAAGAAGAGCTATGTAAGCGGAACGATTAGGATCATATTCTATTGCAGTAACTTTTGCAGGGATATCAATTTTGTCTCTTTTAAAATCTATAATACGATAGAGTTTTCTATTTCCTCCACCTTGGTGTCTAACTGTTATTTTACCAGTATTATTTCTGCCACCCTTCTTTCTTATACCAACCACAAGAGATTTTTCAGGCTTGTCTCTAGTAATAACATCGCTATGTCTAATAACTGTTTTCCCTCTTGTACCTGGTGAAGTAGGTTTATAAGATTTAAGTCCCATGTTAACCTCCACTAAACATTATGAATAACATCGATCTTGTAACCAGGATAAAGGGTTACAATTGCTTTTTTGTGAGCCGGGGTTTTGCTGAATTGGTATTTAACTTTTTTCCTTTTTCCAAAATCTTTTCCAATATTAACGCTTTTCACCTTTACCGAGAAAAGATCTTCAACTGCCTGTTTAATCATTTTCGTATTCGCATTCTTATCTACTAAAAAAACATATTTACCTTTTTCAGCAAGCATAGTTGATTTTTCAGTTACAGCAGGTCTTATAAGAACTTCAGATCTAATCATTAGGCCACCACCTTTCTATACCTTCAACAGCTTCCTTAGAAATTACTATAGAATCAAAAAGAGTCAAAGCATATGCATTTAAATACCTAAAGTTAATGGCACTACAATAAGGTAAATTCCTGGAAGCTCTCTCGATCTCTCCATTCTCTTCGGAGAATACAAAAAGGATCGTTCCAAGGTTCTTTTTAGAAATTTCTGAAACTTTATTGATAGTCTCTCTGAACTCCTTAGTTTTTCCAGATGCATTAAAACCTTCAACTATATAAATATCGCCATCCTTCATACGGGAAGAAAGTGCAGAAAAAATAGCATTTCTTCTTTCCTTCTTATTCATTTTTAAAGAAAAATCTCTTGGATGAGGTCCAAATACAACAGCTCCTCCCTTCCATATATTAGATGTTCTTGCGCCCTGCCTTGAACGACCTGTACCTTTTTGAGGTCTTACCTTTCGTGTACTATAATCAACATCTCCTCTTTCTTGAGTATCAGCAGTACCTCTTCTCATGTTTGCAAGATGCCTTTTAACCGCAAGATATAAAAGATATTTATTCACATCCCGGCTAAAAAATCTATCAGGAAGATCTATTTCCTCAATAGAATTTGATTTTATATTAACAAGACTGCCTTTCATAGATGCCCCCTTAAGTCCTTATTAAAACAAGGCCGTTTTCTGGTCCAGGAATACTGCCTTTAACAAGAATCAAATTTTTTTCAGGGGTTACCTTAACCACTTGAATGTTGCTTATGGTAATCGTATCGTCTCCAAGATGTCCCGCCATATGCATCCCCTTAAAAACTCTTCCTGGAGTTGATCTTTGCCCTATAGAACCAGGCCTTCTTGTAGAATTATGGCCATGAGTCTTCGGCCAACCAGCAAAACCCCATCTTTTTACAACACCTGCATATCCTTTTCCTTTAGAAGTACCTGTTATTTTCACAAATTTTTCGTTATTAAATTGTTCAACGGTAATTGCTTCACCAATTTCTCCTTCAACATTACGAATTTCTCTAATAAATTTGAAAGAAGGAAGATTTTTTTTGCTAAAGACACCTAAAAGTGGCTTATTTAATTTTTTAGGGTCAATTTCTACAAAGCCTACTTTTAAAGCATTATAACCATCCTTATCCTTTGTTTTCTTATCAATAACCATACAAGGTCCTGCTTTGATAAGAGTAACAGGTACAGCAGTATCGCCGACAAAAATAGAAGTTATACCAAGTTTTAATCCTAAAATACCTTTCGCCATAAAATCCTCCATTAGATCTTAATCTCCACTTCTACACCCTGAGGTATATCCATATCTGCGAGCTTTTGGGTAATTTCAGGCGTAGCATCAACTATCTCTATAAGTCTTTTATGAACAGTGATTTCAAAAGCCTCTTGCGAGTCTTTATCAATATTGGGAGCCCGAAGCACGTTAAAAATTGTTCTTCTAGTAGGAAGCGGAATAGGTCCTGAAACTGTGGCTCCACTCAATTTTGCCGCCTCAACAATTTTCGCAGCCCACAAATCGAGTATTCTATTGTCAAATGACTTTAACCTTATTCTTAAACGCTCTTTTTTCATCTTTTCTCACCTTATTCGATAACTTTAGTAATTACACCGGCACCTACAGTTCTGCCACCTTCACGAATAGCAAACCTCTGGGTTTCTTCCAAAGCAACAGGGTAGATCAGCTCAACTGTCATGTCTACATTATCACCTGGCATTGCCATCTGAACTCCTTCTGGAAGTGCTATGCTACCTGTTACATCTGTTGTTCTAAGGAAGAACTGTGGTTTATACCCTGTAAGGAACGGTTTATGC
>MNXV01000073.1 GCA_001871575.1 Caldisericum sp. CG2_30_36_11 | reverse complement strand
TGTATATTGGTGGTATTGCTCGTTAAACTGGTTTAATCTATCGCCGCCGTCCTTTTCAAGGAAAAGGACAAGTTCTACTGGATCCTTTAAGTTTTGTTCGAACAATTGCCTGACGTACGTTTCGTCATTTTCTTTAAGTAACTTTTCCACATTTCACCTCTCTAAATTTTTTATATACTGTTCGACACTCGTTACAGCAATAGCACCGTCCGCACAGGCAGTTACAACCTGTTTTAAAGGCGCATCAGTAACGTCGCCAACAGCAAAAAGACCTTTTAATGAAGTTTCCTTATTCACATCTGTTTTTATAAAACCCTTTTCTGTAAGTTCAACAAGATTTTTTACGAGATCGCTATTAGGTTTTTCTCCAATTGCTCCAAATATTCCATCAACCTGTAGTGCTTCTTTTTGATGGGTTTGAACGTTCTCAATTACAATTTCCTCAACTTTTTTACCGCCAAAGACATTAACAGGAATAGAATTTAATTTTAGCTCAACTTTTGGATTAGCAAATAATTCTTCCTGAAGCATCTTAGCAGCCCTTAACTCGCCTCTTCTATGTAATAAAATTACTCTCCTTGCAAACTTGCTTAAATAAATAGCTTCATGAAGTGCTGTATCTCCTCCACCTATTACGCAAACAGTCTTATCTTTAAAAAATGCTGCATCACATGTAGCACAATAAGAAATTCCCTTACCTCTAAATTTTTCTTCCTCGGACACAGGCAACTTAACAGGCTCCGAACCGGTAGACAAAATTACAGATTTTGCCTTTATTTCTCCCTTTTCCGTATTCAAATAAAATTGATTATTTTCCTTTCTTATGTTCATTACTTCATTTAAAATGATTTTCCCAACAAATTTTTCAGCCTGTTTTCTAAATCTTTCACCGAGCTCCTCCCCTGAAATGCCATCAGGGAAACCTGGAAAATTCTCAACCCAATCCGAAACTGTAATTAAGCCACCAAGCGATACTTTTTCTAAAACAATCGTATTTAACCTTGATCTACCAGCATAAATAGCAGCTGTAAGCCCTCCGGGACCTGCCCCAATAATTGCAATATCATATAAAACACTTTTATCAAAATCTTTTTCCCTGGGGACATCGCTTTTAAATGAGAGATTAAACTCATTCATAAATCCTCCTAAAAAATTATTACAAAAATGATTATATATTTTTATTATCTTTTGTCAATAAATCTGCTTTCATTATTTAGCAGCAGATTTATCTTCATTAGACCACAATTCCTCTATTCTATAAAACTCTCTTTTCTCTTCTGTCATTATATGGACCATTACATCTCCATAATCAAGGACAATCCAGTCCGAAGTTTTGTCTTGTTCCACGAAGGGAATTAAATTGTTTTCAAACTTTAATTTTTTCCAAATCTCTTCCATAACTGCTTCGCCATGTTCAGCCACTTCTACGGTAGATACTACAAAATAATCTGTAAAGACGGCAATATTCCTAATATTAACGATTTGAATATCTCTTCCTTTTTTATCTTTTATAATTTTGGCTATAAAACTTGCAAGTTCTCTCCCTTTCAATATCCCACCTAAATTAATTATATTCAACTATCTATTTTAAAAAAATTCTGTTATAATTTGGTTAATAAGGAGGCGGATATGGAAGAATTTGAGCAAATTATCAAATACTTTGCTGAAAACATCGAAGGGTTAATTTTTGCAGGATTGGTTGGAAGAGATGGTTTGCCTATTTCTATTATAGCAAAGGAAAATTTGGAAAAAGCAGAATCAAGCGCTGAAATTGCAGAAGTTTACAACTCGGTACAAAGAACTGTTAAGGCTTTGCAACTCGGAAACCTTGAAGAATTATTTTTTAGTACAGAAAAAATGGGAATATTCGTGGTAACAGTTTCAGAAAATTATTTTATTGCATTAGGAATGAAAAATCCAGCCAATATTGGCAGGGCAAGATTAGAAACAAGAAGAATGATCCCGAAAATCAAGGAGATGATTAAATAATGGACAAAATTCTAACTAAAATAAAAGATATGCCTGGAGTTTTGGGAGTGTACCTCACAACAGAAGACGGAAAATTGCTATTCAGCAGTTCAAGCATAGATAATTCTCCTCTTGTTCTTGCAGGATTAACTGCCTCCTTGAAAGGATATATTTCAGATTTATTAGAAAGCACTAAAATGGGCAAATTTACTGACAGTATAATTAACGGCAACATAGGAAAAGTTATAATTTCAACCCTTAAAAACAATGATATACTCTTAGTATTTATGACTGGTTCAAGCAATCTTGGGGTAATAAAATACGAAATTTCTAACATAATAGAGTCGCTAAATCAAACTTTATAAGGAGTAAACATGGAAAAGTTTTATATCACAACTGCAATTTATTATGTAAACGATATCCCTCATATAGGATCTGTCTCTGAAGCAATTGCAACTGATGTTATAGCACGATACAAAAGATTAAAAGGGTTTGACGTGTTTTTTTCAACAGGTACAGATGAGCACTCCCAAAAAATAGAAAATCGAGCAATTAGTGAGGGGGTTGAACCGCAAAAATTTGTAGATAAAGCATCGGCAGTGTGGAAAAATACTTTTGATAAATTAAGAATCTCTTATAACCGATTTATAAGAACAAGCGACAATGATCATGTGCAAGTTGTGCAGGATTTTTTTAATAAATTATACGAAAAAGGAGATATATACCCCGGAAAATATGAGGGATGGTATTGTATTCGCGAGGAAATGTTCCTGAAAGATTCAGATCTAATAGATGGAAAATGCCCATATTGTGGTGGAGAAGTACAAAAAATACAGGAAGAAAATTATTTCTTCAGATTAAGTAAATACAGGGATGTCCTTCTTAAATATTATGAAGAGCATAAGGATTTTTTAAGGCCAGAGTCACGATACAACGAAATCGTTAATGTAATTAAATCGGGATTGCAAGATGTTTCTGTTTCAAGAAAATCTTTTAAATTTGGAATAACAGTCCCATTCGATGAAACTCAAACAATATATGTTTGGTTTGATGCTCTTATAAACTATCTTACCGCAGCAGGTTTTTACAACGATAAAGAGAAATTTGAAAAATATTGGCCGGCGAACCTTCACATAATAGGTAAGGATATTACAAGATTCCATGGAATTATTTGGCCAGCAATGCTTCTAAGCTATGGACTTCCATTGCCTGGAAGTATTTTTGCTCATGGCTTCTGGAACCTTGAAGGCACAAGAATGTCAAAATCTCTTGGAAACGTAGTGCATCCTGTTGATTTTGTAAATAAATTCTCGGAAATTGCACAGATAAATGAGGACCTATCAATAGATGTCCTTAGATATTACCTTTCAAGAGAGATTAACTTTGGACAAGATGGTGACTTCAAAATGGAAACTTATTTAAAGAGATACAATGCAGACCTTGCAAATGATTATGGTAATCTCATCAATAGGACGCTTACAATGTTATACAAATATAATGATGGAACTGTGCCTTCTTTGACACATTTAGATAATGAAGCCATTAAATTTATGGAAGATAAAAAATCCGAATACATGAGATATATGGATGAACTAAACCTATCCATAGCTTTGGAAGAAGTATGGCAAATAATTTCATACCTCAACAACTACATCCAGGTTAAAGAGCCCTGGAATCTTAATAGAGGAAGTTCCGAGCTGAACGATGTTTTATACAATTTAATTGAAGGTATAAGAATTACAACTATTTTACTGTTACCGTTTATGCCATTCATAGGAGAAATTATTCTTAAACTAATGGACTCATATTCGGGTGATTTTAATAAACTTACTTGGGGTGATTTAAAAAGTGGAATAAAGATACAAAAAATACCGCCGATTTTCCCAAGAATAAACCTGCTCACGAAGAGCGCAGGTTACAGAGGAGTAGAAAAAGAAAAAATTGAAGTAAAAGAAAGTGAGGAAGGGAACATCAAATATAATGATTTCAGCAAGTTAGACCTTAGAGTTGCAGAAATACTAAGCGCTAACAGAGTTCCCGATTCAGAGAAACTAATAAAAATTAATGTATCACTAGGGAAAGAAGAAAGGACTATTGTAGCTGGAATTGGAAAATTTTATTCTCCGGAAGAATTAGTAGGTAAGAAAATTATTATAATCAAAAATCTCGAACCAAGAGAATTAATGGGAATTAAATCCAACGGCATGCTACTTGCCGCATCTAATAATGCCGAACTATCTTTGATTACAATTGACAGGGATATAGATGCAGGAACTAAAATTAACTGATGCTCATCGACAGTCATGCTCACCTGATAAGTAAATTTTATAAAGAAAATTTAGAAGAGGAAATATTAAAAACAAGGGAAAAAGAAGTTTTTGTAAATAATATCGGCTTTAACCTTGAAAGTTCTAAAGAAGTAGTTGCTATTGCGAAAAAAAATAAAAATTTCTTTGCTTCAGTAGGTATCCATCCCTACGATGTAAGTGATTCAGAAAAGGAAACGATAGTGGAACTAAAAAAGCTTGCACAGGATAAAAAGGCGATTGCGATAGGAGAAATAGGCCTGGATTTCTATAGACAAATTACTGATTTTAATCTTCAAAGAGAAAAATTTGAAGAGCAAATCTATTTAGCAAAGGAGCTAAACATCCCTTTTATTGTGCATTCAAGAAAATCTTTTGATGATTCCCTTGACATAATTAAAAAAATTGGTTATTTTAATGGAATATTTCATTCTTTTGACTATGGAATTAACGAAGCAAAAAAAGTTTTGGGTCTTGGAATGTACATCTCTTTCTCAGGAATGTTAACATTCAAACGTCGGGCAGACATTGTTGAAGTAGCTTTATATGCGCCACTTCAAAATATTCTCTTTGAAACTGACTCGCCATTCCTTTCACCTGTACCGATGAGAGGAAAAACGAACCATTCTTATTTCGTGGAATATGTATACAAATTCTTTTCAGAAATCAAGAAAATAAAAATTTTTGAACTTGAAGAAACAATAAGAAAAAATTTTAATAAGATTTTTAGCGTAAATATTATAGAAAAGGAGGTCTAATGTTTAAGATTACCAAAAAACAAAAATTAGGTCCTGAAATGGTCCTTATGGAGATAAATGCTCCTCAAGTCACAAAACATGTGCAACCAGGCCAATTTATAATTTTGAGAGTAAACGAAAAAGGAGAAAGAATACCGCTTACTGTTGCCGACTTTGATAGTGAGAAAAGAAGGGTAACTATCGTCTTTCAAAAAGTTGGTAAGACCACTTATTTGCTTGGCTCAATACCTGAAGGAGGATCCATCTTAGATGTTACGGGACCACTTGGAACCCCATCTGAAATCAGTAAATTCGGTACTGTCGTGTGCGTTGGCGGAGGAGTCGGGGTCGCTCCTATTTATCCAATTGTAAAAAAATTAAAAAGCGAAGGAAATGAAGTGATAAGCATTATAGGTTACCGCTCCAAAAATTATGTGTTCTGGGAAGAAAAGATAAAAAATGTTTCGGATAAGCTTCTAATTGCAACAAACGACGGAACTTATGGCGAAAAGGGTTTTGTAACTGACATTTTAATAAAATTATTGGAAAGCAACATAAAAATAGATAGAGTAATTACCATTGGGCCTGCAATAATGATGAAGGCTGTAAGCGATATAACTAAGCTCAAAAAAATTAAAACTATTGCAAGTTTAAATGCGTTGATGGTATGCGGGATGGGTATGTGCGGAACTTGCCGGTTAACTATTGGTGGCGAAACAAAACTATCATGTTCCGACGGTCCCGAGTTTGATGCGCATCTTGTCGATTTCAACGAATTAATGGAAAGGCTTAATGTATATAAAGAAGAAGAAAAATATGCTTTCGAAAAATGGAAAACGGAGGCTAAAATATGAGCATCATAAAAGAACAGATTCCAATGAAGGAGCAACTACCGCAAGAAAGAAAGAAAAACTTTTACGAAGTACCGTTAGGCTATACAAAAGAAGAGGCAATTCTTGAAGCCACAAGATGTCTGCAGTGTCCAACGCATCCTTGTATAGATGGATGTCCCGTACATATCGATATCCCGGGATTTATCAAAGCAATAAAAGAGGATAACCTCTCCCTTTCTATCGAAATAATGCATGATACCAATTTGTTGCCAGCAATTACAGGCAGAGTCTGTCCACAAGAAGAGCAATGCCAGGTAGTGTGCGTTATGGGAAAAGTAGGTGACCCTGTAGCTATAGGAAAATTAGAGAGATACATTGCAGATTGGGAACTTGAAAATAGGAGTCGAGGTAATATAAACATACCAAAGAAAAAAGAAAGCAAAAATAAAAAGATTGCTATCGTAGGTTCAGGGCCAGCAGGTCTTACATGCGCTGTTAATCTAATCAAAATGGGCTATGAAGTAACTATATTTGAAGGATTTCACGAACTTGGGGGAGTTTTGACTTATGGCATCCCTGAATTCAGACTTCCAAAGAAAATTGTTAAAGAAGAAATAGAATTCTTAAACAAGCTCGGGGTTAAATTTAATTTAGATTTTCCTATTGGAAGGTCTGAAACAATAAGCGACCTATTTAAGGACGGTTATAGCGCAGTATTTATTGGAACTGGTGCAGGAGCACCTCAATTTATGCATATTCCAGGAGAAAATTTAGGCGGGATATATTCAGCAAATGAGTACCTCACAAGGGTAAATCTGATGAAAGCCTATAAATTCCCCGATTACGATACACCGATTAAAGTTGGAAAAAGAGTGGCAGTAATTGGCGGAGGAAATGTAGCAATGGACTCAGCCCGAACAGCCCTCAGGTTAGGAGCAGAACACGTATTCTTAATTTACAGGAGATCACGAACAGAAATGCCAGCACGTGAAGAAGAAATTATTCATGCAGAAGAAGAAGGAATAGAATTTATGCTGCTCACTAACCCGATAAGATATATTGGCAACGAAAATGGTCTCGTAAAACAAGTTGAATGTATAAAAATGAAGCTGGGGGAAGAGGATGCTTCAGGAAGAAGGAGACCCATACCCATAGAAAGCTCTGAATTTTTAATCGATATAGAGCAGGCAATAGTTGCTATAGGTACAACTCCAAACCCAATAATTTCAAAAACAACGCAGGATCTTAAAACAGGCAGACACGGTGAAATATTGGTGGATGAAAACGGTCAGACTTCAGTAAAAGGAGCTTTTGCAGGCGGGGATATCGTTACTGGTGCAGCAACAGTTATAACTGCAATGGGAGCTGGAGGGCTTGCCGCTTCTTCAATCAACAGATATTTATCAGGAGAGTTAAAGTAGTGGAACAAGCTTTAATATGGGAAAAACTTGAGGAAAACAAAGTTAAATGCAACCTTTGTAACTTCAGGTGCGTAATCCCTGAAGGGAAAAGTGGATTTTGCAAAGTAAGAATCAACAAAGGCGGGGTTCTTTATACTTTATTGGACTCTTATGTTTCCTCATATGCTCTTGATCCTGTTGAAAAAAAACCTCTCAACCATTTTCATCCAGGAAGCTTGGTTCTTTCTTTTGGAACCTGGAGCTGTAACTTCAAATGCAGGGGCTGCCAGAACTGGGAAATATCACACTTTTTCTCTTCTGAGGATGAAATCAGAAAACGCAGTGAAATCATAACGCCAAATGAAGCGGTTAAACTTACTAAAAATTATGGAGCTCAAGGAATAGCCTGGACTTATAATGAGCCAACAATCTGGTTCGAATACACTCTTGAAGCCGCAAAACTTGCTAAAAGAGAAAGTCTATACACGATTTATGTGACAAATGGTTCAATTACAACTGAAGCCCTCGATCTTATTGGCCCTTACTTAGATGCTTTCAGAGTAGACATAAAAGGCTTCTCTGACGAAGCATACAAAAAGATCACTCCCATATTTAATTGGAAAAAAATACTTGAAACAACAATTTACGCAAAAAGAAAATGGAACATGCACATTGAAGTAGTAACAAATATAATACCAACCATAAATGATAACATAACAGAATTAAAAAGTCTTGCTGCCTGGATTAGAAATGAACTTGGCAAGAAAACTCCCTGGCATGTAACGCGGTTCTTCCCTTATCTTGACTTGTCAAATTTGCCTCCTACTTCTGTAGAAACTCTCGAAAAGGTAAGAGAGATTGGCTTAGAGCAAGGACTTGAATTTGTATATACCGGAAATATTATAGGTCATCCATACGAAGATACTTACTGCCCGCACTGCAAAAGAAGAGTTATCGAAAGACATGGCTTCGAAATAGTCGAAAACAATACCCACAACGGGAAATGCAATTTCTGCGGAGAGGATCTAAACATCGTTGAATAAAAAAATAATATTTGTTTTGCTAATAATCGCGGTGCTCACAATATCTGCATTTGTAGTTATAAAAAACAGGACAGATTCTGAATATCTAACGACTGAAATTTATAGTATGAATACGGTAATTCAGATAAACATATCGGGGAAAGATAAAAAAGATGCAACTGACGCAGTTACACAAGAAATAAATTTCTTGAATCAGAAGTTTGATGATTTCTCTCCACAATCAGACGTATCTAAGATTAATGACAACGCCGGTAAAAATGCAGTTGAAGTAGATAATGTAACAATTGAGATAATTTCAAAAGCCCTCGAATGTTACAAAGAAACCGATGGTGCTTTTAACATTTCAGTAGCTCCTCTATCAAAGCTCTGGGGTTTCAAAGGAAATGAACTTAGAGTCCCCCTTGAAAGTGAAATAAAACAGACAATCAATCTTGTAAACATAAATGACCTGATTATTGAAGGAAATAAAGTGATGCTAAGAAAAACAGGTGAAGCTATCGATTTGGGAGGCATCGCTAAAGGTTATACTCTTGACAAAATAAAAGAAATTTTGCCAAAATATAACTTAAAAAGTGCCATTATAAATATGGGAGGAAATATTTTAACCTACGGTATTTCTAATAAGGGCAATTGGCTGATTGGAATAAAAAATCCAAGAGAAGACGGAGTCGTAGGGAAAATAACAATAAAAGGATCTAAATTTATTTCCACTTCTGGAGATTATGAAAAATACTTTATAGAAAATGGAAAAAGATACTGTCATATAATCGACCCATCAACTGGACTTCCATCTGATAAGATAGTTTCTGTTACTGTTGTTTCAGACAAGGGATATTTAGGAGATGCCTTTTCAACTGCGTTTTTCGTTCTCGGCAAAGAAAAGTCCCTTGAACTTGCAAATAAATCGGGGGTAGAAATAATCGGCTTTGACAAAAATTTAAACCCTTTCTTCACAGATGGCATAAAAAATGAGGTCAACATTGAAAAAGGGGGATAAAATAATCGTTTCTCTGCTTGTACTTTTTGTTGCCTTTTTTATTTTTGAAAGGTATGTATTTTCAAAAAGCAAGGCTGATAGCGTAATAATTAGAAGTGATGGAACAATAGTTAAAGACATCCCCCTAAAAGATAATGGAGAATACTTGATTAAAAGTAAAGAAGGCGAACTAACATTCATTATACAGAGTCAAGAAGTAAAAGTTATTGAATCAACATGTCCTGATAAATTGTGTACAAAACAAGGTTGGATCTCTAAACAAGGAGAAAGTATAATTTGTCTGCCAAACAGGATATCGATAACAATTACAGGAGGAAACAACGTTGTTGACTCAACAACCTACTAATCTCAAAAAATTAACATACATATCAGCCCTGATTGCATTGGGCATAGTTTTGAATTTTTTAGAACCACCAATATTTTCCTTTATACCAGGAATAAGAATTGGTTTTGCCAATATTGTCTCAGTACTTGGATTACTTATGTTTGGACCATTAGAAGCAATAACAATAGCGTTTTTTAGAACTACTCTTGGTTCAGTTATAAAAGGGGCTTTAAATCCGATACAATTCTGGACAAGCTTCGCTGGAGGTATTTTTGCTGCAACTGTTATGGCAGCTATATTCAAATTTCTCAAGAATAATTTTAGTATAGTTGGTATAAGCATAATTGGAGGCATATCTAATAATCTGGCTCAATTTCTTGTTATAATCGCAATAACCAGAAATAACGCATTTTGGTATTATTTACCTTTGCTTCTTTTTTTCGGAGGATTAAGTGGTTGGGTAATTGGAATATTATCTCAATTAATATATAATAAAATGAAAACTATACAGAAGACAATATGAAACGCGAAAGAATTCTTGCAATGATAATTTATATTTTTATTGGTGCTATTCTTGGCACTATTTTAGGTTTTGTGCTTGGCAAAATTTTTCCAGCAATAAACTACAACTTAATGTTTGGATTTACTCCTTTTACATTAAAATTAGTGTTCGTTGATATTACTTTTGGAATACAGCTTTACCTAAATGTTGGAACAATAATTGGCGTTATCTTATTTTTATACCTCTTTATGATAATATGAAACTGATACTCGCTTCAACCTCACCAAGAAGGATCGAAATGTTAAACAAATGGAATTTTGATTTTGATTATCTCCATCCGCTATTCAAAGAAATCTCACACGATGGCAATCCCGTACAAACAGCTGTTTTAAACGCATACGGGAAAGCTAAATCTCTACAAAAAGATTATTATAAGAGCATTATTATAGGATTGGATACAATAGTGGAGATCGACGGAGAGATAATTGGAAAACCTGAGAATAAAAAACATCACAAAATCATTTTGAAAAAGCTTTCAGGTAAAACGCATAGAGTTGCTAGTGGCATTGCAATTTTATATAAAGAAGCATTTTTAATTGACTATGTTGTAACTTATGTGGCCTTTAGGGAAATTTTAAATGTTGAAATTGAAGACTATATTTCCTCAAATGAAGGCCTTGATAAAGCAGGTGGATATGCTGCACAAGGCATTGGTTCAAGCTTTATAAAAAGCATTGATGGTCCTCTGGACAATGTACTGGGGACCCCAGTTTTTGCAATAAGAGAAGGATTATATAAAATCAATAGAGTACAAAAAAATATGAGAGGTGCTATATGAGCTTATTTACAAAAGAACTTGCGATTGATTTGGGAACAGCCAATACTGTTGTTTTCATGAAAGGGAAAGGAATTGTCCTTCGGGAACCTACAATCATAGCAGTAAACTCGCAAAAGAAAATAGTTGCAGTAGGAAACGAAGCAAAAGTAATGTCTGGAAGAGCCCCGTTTGAAATTAATATCTCAAGGCCAATAAGAGACGGGGTTATCGCCGATTTTGATACTACTCAACTGATGCTTGATTACTTTATTACAAAAGCAGGCGGAAAGAGAGGTATATTTAGACCTCTCATATTAATCGGGGTACCTTGCGGAATAACCCAGGTTGAGAAAAAGGCTGTAATTGAAGCTGCTATACATGCTGGAGCCAAACAAGCTATAACTATTAACGAGCCATTGGCGGCTGCAATAGGTGCAGGCTTAGCCATTGATGAAGCAATAGGGTCAATGATTATAGATATCGGAGGCGGAACCACAGAGGTAGCAGTAATCTCCCTTAAAGGCATTGTTGTCGTTAAATCAACAAGAATTGCAGGAAACGAAATGACAGATGCAATAATAACCTATCTTCGGAGACAGTACAGCTTACTTGTTGGCGAGACTACAGCTGAGCAAATAAAAATCAAAATAGGAACTGCCTACCCAATTGAAAAAGAAGAAAAAATGGAAGTAAGAGGACGCGACCTTGTGGACGGTTTGCCTAAATCAATAATAATAAATTCAGAAGAAATAAGAAAGGCTTTGCAGCCCGTTCTTGAAGAAGTGCTTGATACTATCAAATCTACACTTGAAATAACACCTCCAGAATTATCAGCAGATATAATAGATAAAGGAATAATGCTTTCAGGAGGAGGAGCGTTGCTTAGAAATCTTGATAAATTTATAACCCAAAGGACAGGACTCCTTGTAAATGTTGCAGAAGATCCTCTTTCTTCAGTCGCTAACGGCGCTGGAAAAGTACTGGATAATTTCAAGTATTTTAAAGAAATGGTTAATCAATAAAGTTGAAAGAAAACAAGCAGCTTAAGATATTAATAATTTTATTTATAATTTCCGCAATAATATTGCTAGCAGGCCTTACAGGAAGAGGCATTACACTTAAAATAATAGGAAATTTCGTATTTATAAAGCCTGTAAATAATGTTTTATCGGGTATCAGAAATATTGTAGCAGCCACATCTAATCTGGTAGCAATAACAAAGCAAAAAATAGCTTTGGAGAACGAAAATGCAAAACTTAAAGATAACATATCTTATCTCGAAGAGAGAATCAAGCTTTTGCAAGGCTTATACTACGAAAACCAAAGTCTTAAAGCAGCTCTTGGCATAAAAGAAACACAAACTAAGTGGAACCTGGAAATTGCTAAGATAATTGGATATAGCAATTTATCAAATACAATTATCATCGACAAGGGTCAGGTTAACAGTATAAAAAAAAATATGCCTGTAATCTATTCATTTGATGGAAAAAATGCCGATCTTGTTGGAGTGGTAATAGAAGCAGATAGTAATGTTTCAAAAGTCTTACTTTCATCGAGCATTGACTTTAAAGTTGGCGTTAAAAATATCATAAGAGGTGGAATTGAAGTTGCATCGGGGAATGGTATTGATATTGAAATTGATAGTTTTTCAAGAAATTTAGACATCCAAATAGGAGACTTATACTTAACGTCAGGGCTAAGTAATATATATCCTGGCAACATTATTGTTGGAAAAGTAAGGGAAATTAAAAATAAAAATAGCATCGAAAGATTGATAACACTCGAACTTTCAGTTGAAGCCGATAGGCTTTTAAATGTTTTTATTATAACAAACCATGAATAAGAAATTAATTATCTATTCAGTAATTTTTTTCCTCTTATGTTTGTTGGATTTATCAGCTTCAAGTATAACTCATATTTATTTATCTATTGGGTTCCTTTCATTTATTTTAGTAAGACTCGTTTTTCCTTACATTATTTATTTTGCTTTCCTTTCAGGGTTTATCATTGATTTAGTATTCTATAATTATGTAGGCATATTCTTAATAATTGTAATTCTTATTTCCCTTATAGTTTACACACTTAAAACTTTATATGCAATAAAGCCGATTTTCTTGCAATTTCTTGTGCTTGTCTGTTTCTTTGCTTTTGCTTATCTTTTAGGAAAAAACTTTACCACAAGTATCAGAAATCTCATAACAACTATACCTTTAGCATTTATCTGGTATTTTATTAAAATTCCAATAGGACCTCTAAAAAATGAAAGAGAGCAATAAAAGCAAATTTCTTTACACAATAATCCTAATAACCATATCAGTTCTTGTTGCAAGACTTGTTTTTATCCAAATTGTTCAAGGAAACTACTATAGAGAATTATCAACGTATAGAAGCATCAGAATCATTACAGAAGAACCATTAAGAGGAAGGATTCTAGATAGGAACGGAGTAGTTCTTGCAGAAAATGTACCTTCATATGACCTTGTTGTAGTACCGGAAGATATCAAAGACAAAAACAGAGAGCTTAATTTTATTTCATCAATCACAGGTATCAAGACGGCCGATATACAAACAACTATTGATAAATCAGGATTACCTGACTACTCAGATATAATTATAAAAAAAGACATCTCAAAAGAAGAGATGATTAAAATTGAAGAGCATACATACGAGATCCCTGGAGTAAAAGTAGTACTTTCGAGTAAAAGACATTACACTTTTGGTGAAATCGGAGAAGCCTTTTTGGGGTTTGTGGGCAAGGTAACAGAAACCGATTTAAATACCGACGAATTCTATAATCAAAACGACGTAATTGGAAAACAGGGAGTTGAACTGCAATATGAAAGAGACTTAAGAGGAGAAAAAGGAAAAAAAGAAGCCCTGGTGGATGTTTTCGGGAGAGAAAAAAAAATAATATATGAAGAATCCCCTGTGATGGGGAATGACGTATATTTGACAATTGATATAACCGTTCAAAAAGATCTTGAAAAAATCATAGGTGACAAAAACGGTGTAGCAATTGCAATGGATCCTACAACAGGCGAGATTCTCGCAATGGTTTCTCATCCAACATTCGACCCAAATTTATTGGTTAATGGCATCTCTCAAAAAGCCTTCGAACAAATCTTAAATGAAGACGCATTCTTAAACAGGGCGATTCAAAGCCATTACCCACCTGGTTCTACCTTTAAACCTATGACTTTAATTTCAGCCCTTGCAAGTAAAACAATCGACCCAAAAACTACAATTTATTGCGGAAATTCAATAAACATTGGCGGTAGAATATTCAAGGATTGGATTTATCCCAGCGCCTTTGGTTATCAAAATCCTGTAGAAGGACTTGCCAATTCAAGCGATGTTTTCTTTTATAGAGTCGGCCTTATGACGGGCATAGATCAGATTGATAAATATGCAAATTTATTTAAACTCGGTGATACTACAGGTATAGACCTCCCCTTTGAAATAAGCGGTCTTATTCCCAGTTCCTCATGGAAGTTAGAAAATATAGGTGAAAACTGGTATATTGGGGACACAGCAAATACTTCTATAGGGCAAGGATATGTACTTGTAACTCCCATTGAATTAATAACTTTTTACCAGGCCATTGCAAATAACGGCATTCAATTTACACCACATTTTCTTTTGAAAGTTATATCCCCTCAAAATAAAGTCATTTTTGAGTATAATAAAACTGAGAGGTTAAATTTAACCCTTCCACAGGAAATATTGGATACAGTTAAGAATGGCATGGAGGGCTTGTCTAATAAACCGGATATGAGCATTGTAAGAGTGAACGGCATAAGTGTATGCTCCAAAACTGGAACAGCAGAAGTTGGAGCGAATTCAGTTGATCACTGGTTAGTTTCTTTTGCGCCAAAAGAAAATCCAGAAATTTTAGGATTGGTATTTTTTGAAAACTCAAAATTTCCTTCAAGTCATTCTCTTGCACCATTTATGAGAGACTTGCTAAAAAATTTTTTTGAATAGAAATTAAATGGAGGTAAATATGGATAAGGCAGCCATTTTCAAAGGTTCAAAAGAAGGAATAGTACTCTTAGTAAACCCAGACTTAGACTTTACTTCAATTGTCAATTTTCTAAGCAAAACACTCGAGGAGAGGAAGCTATTTTTCTCAGGGGCATCGTTACTTTTAGATACAAATGACAGGATCTTTTCAGAAGAAGAATTAAAAAATTTAGGATCTTTATTTCAAAAATACGGAGTAAGTTTTAGAATCAAGGGTGAAGAAAAAATATACGGCACTGAATTTTTGAATCTCTCAAACCTGCAGGAAGAAAAAATGGCAGTTGTTACACACACGATGCGTTCAGGCCAATCAATTAAATTTGATGGCAGCGTTGTAGTTCTTGGGGACATAAATGAGGGTGCAGAAGTTAATGCCAGTAAAAATGTTTACATATTCGGAATTGTTCGCGGAATTATAAACGCTGGAGAAAAAATAATTTCCTTAGGTTTTCAACCAATCAGAATGAGTATCGGAAGGAAAATGCTTGAAGTAGCACCAAGCGACAAGTCATATAGAAAGCCAAGAGTAGCTGAACTTGAAAATGGAGAAATTGTTTTTAAAGTTATAGGAGAGAAAAAATCTTTAAGGAGAAAGGAATAATGGGAAGAACCATTGTTGTAACAGCAGGAAAAGGTGGCGTAGGAAAAACAACTGTAACAGCAAACCTAGGTGCCTTGCTTACAAAGCTTGGTAACAAAGTTGTTGTTGTTGACATGGACATAGGACTAAGAAATCTCGACGTTGTTATGGGACTCGAAAATAGAGTTGTCTATAATATCATGGATGTATCTGATGGAAAATGCAAGATTAATCAGGCACTCGTTAGAGATAAAACACTCCCAGGTCTTTTCCTGCTCCCAGCATCGCAGATACACACGAAGAAGGACATAAACATAGATAAAATTGTCGAAATAATCTCTATAATTGAAAATAGCTTTGATTATATATTGCTTGATTCTCCAGCAGGTATCGAAAAAGGCTTTGAGTCAGCTTCAGCTCCTGCCAAGGAGGCGTTAATAGTAGTAACACCTGACGTATCCTCCGTAAGAGACGCAGATAGAGTGATAGGAATACTCGAAAATAGAGGTATTCTTGCAATTTCACTTATAGTAAACAGATACGATATAAATCTCGTGAACAGGAAGAAAATGCTTAATGCTGACAGCGTAGTAGATATACTTGGATTAGACCTTATAGGAATGATTCCCGAGGATAAGTCAGTCATTGAATCAACAAATAAAGGAGAATTGCTCGTAAATTACGCAAATGGCTCCCCTGCAAACAAGGCATTCGAAAATATATCTCGAAGAATTGAGGGGGAAGACGTTCCATTTCTTAATTTTAATTCCCAAAGAAGAGGAATTTTTAGTTTATTCAGGAGAAGGTGATGAATTTATTCAGAATTACCAAAGGGACAAGTGCAATAGCAGAAGAAAGGCTAAAACTAATACTCGTGCAAGATAGATCTCTTCTCCCCCCTGCTAAATTTGAACAAATGAAAGAAGACATAGTAGATATTATGAGCAATTATTTCGATTTCAACACTGCCGATATTGTTATAAACATACAAAGAGAAAGTAAAAAAACTCTTTTAGAGGCAATTATCCCGGTACTTTCAGTTAAAAGAAAAACCAGGTGAAAAGATTTCCAGTTTCTGTTTTTATAACCATATTAGGTTTAACTATTATTTCTTTTTCTGCACTTTATACAATCACGGGCAATTTCTCTTTCATAATAAGGGAGTCTGTTTATATATTAATCGGATTTACAATTGCTTATCTTATATCCCTTTTCAACTTCAGGATAATTAAATATTTCGTTTGGGTAATATACGGCATTTCTACATTATTGCTTATCCTTGTGCTTGCTATCGGAGTAACAAAAAACGAGTCTACAAGATGGATTAATTTGTTTGGAATATCCAACATACAGCCTTCGGAATTTGCAAAAATCGCACTTATAATAACTATTGCCTACATATTTTCAAAAGATACCAGCAATTTTAAAAAATTCTTATATGCCACGATTGCGTTAATACCAATGGTTATCTTGATTTTTGTAGAACCAGATATGGGTACGTCACTCGTACTTATATTTATATATCTTACAATAATGTCTATATCTATTCCAATTAAGTACCCCATTATCACAATATCTGGAATTGCTGCTTCTATTCCTCTTGCAATTAAATTTTTAAAGCCATATCAGTACCAAAGGGCTCTTTCCTTTTTAAACCCTCAAAAAGATCCGCTGGGGAGCGGTTATAATGTTATCCAATCAATAATAGCAACTGGCTCTGGAGAAATTTTTGGTAAAGGCATAGCGCAAAGTAATATGACAAAATTAAAATTCGTACCTGTGCAATATGCAGACTTTATTTTCTCGGCAATCGGAGAAATCTGGGGCTTTGTAGGTTCAATTATACTTTTGGGACTTTTTGCTGCACTTCTTACCTATTTTGTGAGAACTTACAACAACACAGAAAACAAATTTGGTAAATACCTTGCTACAGGTATTTTCGCAATGTTCATTTTTCAAACACTTGTAAATATTGGGATGTGTATCGGGTTGATGCCTGTAGCTGGAATCCCTCTTCCTTTTGTTAGTTTCGGTGGCAGTTCTACCATCACAAACTTCATAGCAATTGGCATGACAATAAGCATAAATAGATACAAAGATGAGATGACAATCGCAGAGTGAAAGACAAATATCTTTTAAAATTCAAAAAACCGTACTCGTATTTTGGCAACGAACTAAATAGCATTCACAAAACACACGACAAGAAGATAAAAGTCGCATTTATTTACCCTGACCTTTATGAAATAGGCATGTCCTCACTCGGATTTAAATTACTTTATCATCTTATTAACGAGATGTCAGATGTGGTGCTTGAAAGGGCATTTGCCCCGGAAGAAGACCTCGAGAACTACTTAAGAAACAATAAGATCCCTCTTTTTACAATCGAATCTCACACTCCTATAAACCAATTTGACCTTGTTGCATTTAGCGTCCAAACACCGATGGATTTCACAAATATTTTGAATATATTCAACTTGTCGCAGATTGATATCCATGCAGAACAAAGAAAATCACCAATAATATTTATGGGAGGCACATCTGCATATAACCCTGAGCCTCTATACAAATTTATGGACTTTTTTGCGGTAGGTGAGGGAGAAAACATGTTCCCTGCAATAATATCAAAGTTTAAAAATTGGAATAGAATAGACAAAGACAAATTCCTTGAAACTCTCTTAGAAATACAAGGCATTTACATCCCGAAATTCTTTGAAGTCCTTAACGAAGAAAACGGAAAAATAAAATCCGTAACACCCCTTAAGGACAAGAAATTCGTAGTAAAAGACATTGTGCAAGATTTGAACAATTCTTACTTTCCATTAAAACCCGTTGTACCTTATGGAAAAACAGTTATGGATAGGGCTTATATAGAGCTTTTCAGGGGATGCACAAGAGGATGCAGATTCTGTCAGGCAGGTATCGTTTATCGACCAGTGAGAGAAAAGAGATTAGATAAAATAGAATATGAATTAGAAAATATACTGAAAAACACTGGGTACGAAGAAGTAACATTTCTTTCGTTAAGCACAGGTGATTATTCTGACCTTGATGGTTTGATTTTGCTCGCAAAAAGAATTATAAAAAAATATGGCGTCTCTGTTTCTTTACCTTCTCTTAGAATTGATAACTTTAAAGAAGAACTTGGACAGATGGTTGTTGATGAAAGAGTACAAGGAATGACATTTGCAATCGAAGCGGGCAGTGAAAGGCTGAGAAAAGTTATCAACAAAACAATAACAGAAGAACAAATACTTACTACGGTAAAAAGAATTTCAACTCTTGGGTTTCACGTGCTGAAACTTTATTATATCATAGGTCTGCCCACAGAAACTGAAGAGGACATAATCTCATTAGTGAACCTAACAAAAAAGATCTACAACGTTGCACAAGAATACAGAAGCTCTCAAAAACCAATTTCAATTCATCTCAGCATAAACCCATTTATGCCAGAACCAAACACCGTCTTCCAATGGGAAAAGTTTGAGGACATAGATTCCTTGCAAAAAAAGAAGAAAATGATAGTTAAAAACCTCAAAGGCAAGAATTTTAAAATCAACTTTAGCAACTTTGAGATGAACTATATTGAAACAATTCTCAGTCGTGGGGATAGGCGTTTATCAAAAGTTTTGGAAAGTGCATGGAAAAATGGATGCAAAATGGACGGGTGGATCGAGAAATTCAATTTAAACAATTGGATAGGAGCCTTTAAAGAAAACAACCTCTCGCCAGACTCCTATGCTGATAAAATAGATATTAATTCAGTTTTACCCTGGGAATATATCCGAAGTGGAGTTTCTAAACAATTTCTCATCAAAGAATATAATGAAGCAATGAACGAAGAAACCACAGAAGATTGCAGAACATCACTCTGTGTGGGATGTGGAATAGTAGAAAATTTTAACTGTAGCACTTTCAATAAAGATAAATCCTAGATAAAACAACATCAAATTACATCTTGACAAAAAGGCAACTTTTAATAAAATATACCGTGCAAGGGCTTCTAGCTCAGTTGGTTAGAGCGCGTCCCTGATAAGGACGAGGTCTCTGGTTCGAGTCCAGAGAGGCCCACCATAGGTGGGGATGTAGCTCAGCGGGAGAGCGCGTGGTTTGCATCCATGAGGCCAGGGGTTCAAATCCCCTCATCTCCACCAAGCCTTACCTTTTTTGACGTCTGGAGTGGCTTTAAACGAAGCTCTGAAGCGGATAAATCAGCAGTCCAAAGTGTGTGGATTCTATCAGACTTTACTATAATTTGTTTGATTAAAATATGCCAGAATAAGGCCTTCTCTTCTCTCGTCATGTGCGGGTATATTTGTCCGACCTTTTTAATCCTCTCTATTACAAATTCAATGTCGATTCTGTTTTTACTTTTGTCCAAAACCTTTTCTCTCTCGCTTTGAAGTTTATGAATCTTTTCTCTTGCCTGCTCGATAGACAAAATTTCATTTTCAGCCAGTTCTTGAACCCGTGCGATCTTTCTTTCAATTGTTTTTATTTCATCTCGATAGTCTTTTTGTTTTTCATGAGGTAGATCAAGGCTAAGGAACTTATTGATAGTCTTTAAAAGTTTTTCTTCTAAATCAATTTCATTTAATTTTCTGTTACAGTATGTATCGCCTTCATAAATAGGAAGGCAAACATAATAAGGAATATTTCGTTTCATTTGGAAAGTCAAATTATGTTTATCTTTCGCGCAGTAGATTAATCTTGAGAATAGAGCGGTAAACTTTTTTCTTACAACGGCTTTTTTATTTTTCCTGA
>MNXV01000058.1:3269-7075 GCA_001871575.1 Caldisericum sp. CG2_30_36_11 | reverse complement strand
GGGGGAATGATAAATCATTTGAAACAAATATAAGGGACATTCCGACTATTTATAAGAACTATGTGTTTTATGTACGAGGGAATTCTGTTTTTGCAAATCAACTTGGAACAAAAGAGGAAATTAATATATGTTCTATTGGCAATGTAAAAGTGGTAGCAATGCGTGTTATTGATCAGAAACTTTTTGTTGCTTTCGATCAAAATGGAAAGATCTCGTTGCAAGAATTTGTAATTCCTACCACTATTGTTTTTAATCCATAAACTTATTATAATGAAATAGAATTAAAAACTTATTTATATGCAAAAAGAGTTCCGTAAGAATAGTGGCTTTTCTGAAAGAAACTTGAAATATATGAGAAAATTCTATCTTGAATATAAGGATAAGCCAAAAGTGCAACCATTGGTTGCACAAATACCCTGGAGCCATAATCTTATAATTTTAGATAGAATCTCCGGGTTAATTGAGTAAGCAAGAGAAAGAGTTGCTATCACGATCAACAAGGAGATGGTTTTGCTCTATTGGAATATGAGCAAAGCCGTCAGAGAAGAAATAATAAAGTCAAAAAGAGCAAAATATGGTGAACGGATTGTGCAATCACTAACTGCACAATTGATCCCAAGATACGGAAGAGGTTTTTCTAAAAGAAATCTCTGGAATATGATAAAGTTGTATGACAAATATCCAATTCTCCAATCACTGCTTGGAGAATTTAAGGGGCTAAGTTGGACGCATATAATTAATTTATTACCAATAAAAGACGATTTAAAGCATGAATTTTATGCCACTCTTTGTCAAAAAGAACGATGGAGTACTCGAACATCACGTCATCTTTTTCTATCCCGAAAACGGATTTCTGCATATCTGCATTTTTAAAGTAGCCCCTTCTTTCATGGATACTGCTTGTGAACTTTTAAAATCGGCATTTGAAAAAGTGAAAATACAGTAGATTTTTGCTATAATAAACTAGGGCAGGAGAAAACCAATCCTGCCCTGTAAAAAGATATCAGGTGCTTTCTTCTCCAAAACTTGACAACTGTCCACATTATGGTACAATATGTTGTAAGGATCACATAGAATACGATGAAAAAACTATGTATTACAAAGGATTATACAGAGGAATAAATAGTTCCAAAGGAAGGTGAGTAAAATGATTTCTAACAAAGAGTTAGCAGTAGAACTAACCTTATTTAAGAAGTATGGTTTATCTGAGAATAAAGTAGCGAGACTTGCTGGTGTTTCTCAGAAAACTATTATTCGATGGAAAAAAGGAAAAAATAGCCCTTCAAATTTAGCTAATCAAAAATTTCAGCAGGTTTTAGACTTATTTAATAAACTTGAAGAGGTGTTCGAAAATGAAGGTAAGGCAAAGGAGTGGCTAGCTACTCCCAGCGACTCCTTGAATGGCAAGGCACCTATCGACATCTTAAAAAATGAAGCAAATAATATTGAAACGATCTTAACTTTGCTTACCAGGTTGGAGTGGGGAATTCCAGATTAAGCAAAAGCAAAGAGCTATTTTTGGGTCTTTCTAACATTTCAAAGATCTTTCCTATATCGTTAGATAACTTCTTTTTCAGGATAGTTTCTCAGAAACATGAGAAACACATTTTGAGCACAGAAGGAAGCAGAATAAGTGGGGGGAGATACAATAATCCAGGCATAGATGGCATATTATATCTGGGAGAAAGTAAAGAAGTTTGTACGGCAGAAATAAAGAGAAAGGATCCTTTGTTTTCCTTAAAATACATTATTGGAAAGGTAGAAGTTAAATTAGACAAAGTTTTAGACCTCGGGAGAGAAGAAAATCTTAAAATACTTGGAATAAAAAAAGAAGATCTTATAAAAGGTGAAAAAGCAGGGGAATATAAAGTTACTCGGGAAATAGGGAGAGAAGCATACAAGAAAGGATACGAAGCATTGTTGGTTCCGTCAATAACTGGCAAAGGGAATAATCTTGTCGTGTTCATTCCGAATCTTAAAGAAAAATCGGAACGAGTAAAGTTGATAAAGACAAGCCAGGTGAAGTAACTGTGTACTTTTTTCACTTGGCAGTTTGGATATGTGGACTTAAAATAGAAGTATGAAGAAAACTATATTGGAGGTAAAAATGAAGAAAAAAGAGCCATACATACCAAAGAAGTTTCCTCCAGAGAAAATAGAATGGAAGGAAATAATTCCACTGATTGGCATGGCTAACTCAGCCATAGCACGTTTTGACGGCATGCTTCAGGGCTTAGTAAATCCTAGTGTCTTACTTTCGCCTCTCACAACAAAGGAAGCTGTTTTGTCATCTCGTATTGAGGGAACGCAAGCGACGTTAGAAGAAGTAATGCAAGAAGAAGCAGGGTTTACCGACAAAAAAATTTCAAGTTCTCTCAAGGAAGATATTAAAGAAATCATTAATTACCGCAACGCGTTAACTTTTGCAGAAGGAGAACTAAGCCATAGACCAATGACTTTAGGTCTAATCAAAGATATTCACGCAATATTGCTTGATAGCGTAAGAGGAAAAGATAAGTCTCCCGGAGAATTCAGAAATAGCCAAAATTGGATAGGAATTCCTGGCATGCCAATGGAAATGTCTCGATTTGTGCCTCCAGACCCAATAATTTTACAAGAACACCTTGAAAGATGGGAAAAATTTCTTCACTTTGACGAATTCCCTGATAAGTTAGTTCAACTTGCTATTATACATGCTCAATTCGAAATTTTACATCCGTTTAAAGACGGGAATGGTAGAACGGGGCGATTGTTTATTCCATTATTCCTATTTTGGAAAAAGTTGCTGACTAAACCAAGCTTTTACTTAAGCGAATATCTTGAGAGAAATAGGCAGCAATATGACGATAAATTGCTTTTCATAACAGAAAAAGGTGATTGGCAAGGATGGATAGAATTCTTTCTAAATGCAATTATTAAACAATCCGAAATAAACATCGGTAAATCAAAAAAGATGCTTGAACTTTATGAAAAAAGCAAAATGGAATTTGCAGCTGCCACTCAGTCGCAGTATGCTATTGCGGCATTGGACACCTTCTTCAAAAAACCAATCATCAACACTTCACTGTTCTTAAAGACTACGGCTATTCATAATAGGGGTACGGGTAACGATATCTTAAAGAAATTAGTGAACGCAAAATTGATTAAGTTGCTGAAACCATCAGAAGGAAGAAAGCCAGCCGTATATATCTTTTACGATTTGTTAAATATTGTAGAGGATAAAAAGATATGTTAGAGTTGTGTACGGTGGAATGTACGCAAAGTTACTTGTGTACGCTAAAAGCATTTCCAACATACACAAATTTGGTTGTGGCAACTTCAGCGTACACAAGAATTGGTAAAAATACGAAAAGGAGGGACGATTTTGAGAAGTACTTAGAGAAACAGCTAAGAGACCCTGAATTCAGGGAAGAGTATGAAAAACTTGAACCATTGTATGCACTGATTAAAATGGAAATTAAGTTAAGAAACAAAAGGCGTTTATCTCAGAAAGAATTGGCAGAAAGGATGGGAACGAGCCAATCTGCTATAGCAAGATTTGAAAGAGGAAATGTAAATCCAACACTAGATTTTGCTGCGCGACTTGCAAAAGCTCTTAATGCTAAACTTGCTGTAGGGTTCAAATAATTGGGTGAACTACCTACCACTTGTAGAAGTGGGAGAATTCTGCTTAATGGAGATTAAAGATCTAGGTTGACTGGGACGGAACAACGAAGACGATAACGATAACATACGGAGGATAACAAGTTTCTGATCTATTGCAAATTAGAGTAGGTGCAAAAGCCTGCTCTATATAATATTTCGAC
>MNXV01000058.1:0-3078 GCA_001871575.1 Caldisericum sp. CG2_30_36_11 | reverse complement strand
AGCCGAAGGATATAAAGCAACGAAAGAAGAGGACAAAGCAGTTAACAAAGAATGGGAAAAGATCACGCTTGAAGGATGGAATAAGTGAGCTTTCCAAAAAGAGGTGAGGTTTACCTCGTTTCGCTTGATCCAACAATAGGGGCAGAGATAGGGAAGAGCAGACCAGCTTTAGTGATATCAAATGACAAGAATAATGAGTTTGCAGATACGGTGACGGTCCTTCCAATTACATCTAAAATAGTGAAGGTCTATCCATTTGAGGTTCTTCTCGCAAAAGGAACCGCAGGGCTTCCAGAGGATTCCAAGGTTAAGTGCAACCAGATCAGAACAATAGATAAATCAAGGCTTATAAAACGGATAGGGCAAATCGATAAGGCTCTTTTGGAAGAAGTTGAAAAAGCAATCTTAATTCATCTTGGAATCAAGATGTTCAGGATGTGACACTTATTACTAAATGTAGGACGGATATTTCGCATGTCCGTCCTTTTTATATGCAAAATAGGGCAGGTTTCTCACCTGTCCCTATAATTTTATGTTAGATTTTTTAGTACGTAAAATCAGGCCTTTTGTAGTTCAATGTCTCTGTTTTCATGGCTACTTTCTTCGATATTCTTTACTCTTTTTCTAGCGTCCTCTGCCCAGATAACAAATTCCATGAAAGCTTTGGGAACTGTCGAAAGGTCAAACTTCTCTGCCTTAGTCTCGATCTCCTGGAATTGTAATTCACAAAGATACTCGTAGAATCTACATGCAGTTTTAATTTCTTCCGCACTTAGATTCTTAGCGTGGAATTTGTCGCTATATCTAGGTTGAATTTCCCGTTCGATATTGCCAAGAAATCTATCCAGTGTTATACTAAAATTGTCAAGACTCTCTTGGGTACCTGAATAAAATGACATTAAAGACCGCATATCCTTGAGTCTTTGCAAATGTGGATATTCTGGACACGGCTTCTCCAACAAATTTTGCTTGTAAGCTGAAATTGTAATCGTGTTCGACATGTTTCTGCTAAAGTCCTCATCAACAAAATTTATGAAGAAATTTATTCGGGAAGCTTTTATAGCAAAATTCCCAGGATTTTTAATCTTTCTGTCTTTAAGAATTTCCATGAATTCTTCCCATGCAAAGGCTGAAGGGATAAACTTCATGAAAATGGGACTGGTTTTGAAGAATTCTGGGTGAAACAGATCTTTTGCTTTTATTGAGAAGTCTTTGCCGCTGTAGTCTTTCCACTCGTGAGGATAGTCGCTGAAATATTTTTCGACTACATCCCATCCAATAGTTGAATGAAGGATAAATTTTGTTTCTTCTTTTTTTGGAGAAAGAATGACTCCTACATCATTCACATCACTTCCATTCATCTTCTCCATCACAAAAAACCCTGTGAGTCTTTCCTTTGCTTCTTCTTTCACCTGAGACAGAAAGTATTTACTGTCCAGATAACGGTTTCCTGAGTCATTTGGGTTATATCCATTCCTGATGTTGTTGTTCTTGCTGTTGTACACAACACTGTTGGTAGATTGGTATCTCCAGATACTCAGATCATTCTTGATTTCTTCCTGGATCTTTGTTTTTACAAATTCCAGAGGAATTACATACTTCATTATGCACCTCCTATATTTTTGATTAATATAGTTATAGAAAAATCTCTCATGTAATTGCTTTCCTGGTTATATGTTTTTAAAATAAGAGAAAGGGGAGGTTTTTACCTCCCCTAAAGATGTTTAAATTGATTTGGCTAATTTCTTTTCCACCAGTTGTGGAGCCAAATTTTTCTTGACCTCTTCCGGGATCGATTTAATTAATTCCTCTCCAAGCCAGCGGTCATCTGTGATGGCAAGAATAACCTTTTCAGAAATGTCTTCAAAAAACGCTTCTGCCAAAAAGTGAAGATTAGCAGTTGCTTTAGCGCATTTCTTCTTATCAGAGGCCCGCATCCCTGGCGAATTTTGCGAATATCCTTCCAAATTCCTTTCAAACAGTTTTTTCTTCATGTCTTTGGGAACGAATTTGCCCGGATCTGCATAGTCTCCAGTGATGACAATCCTATCGCCGGCCCAGGAGCCTATAATAGGGTTCTCAGAATCCAGATCTCCCCCGCCTCTTCCGTTTCCATCGGCAAGAAGAACTGCCAGAGCAGTCATGGTGCCTGGAGTAGAATCAGCAAATTCAAGAAGTTTCATTCCGTCCCCAAACTTATGGGGGTGAATGTACTGCTTCTTATCAAGATTAACGATCACATAATACTGTCCCATGATTCACCACCTGCGCTTAAATGTAGGATCAGGATGACGCCTAAATGTAGGATAGGTAATGTCAAAAATCTTTCCGAATATTAAAATTGTCAGGTGATGAATGTCGTGAGGTGGGACATCCTCAAATACTGAACTTATGACATTATCCTCTACAACGACTCCAATGAACTTTTTTCCGGCCTGTCCTTTCTTTTCTTGCCATTTGTGAAAGCCAATAATTTTTCTCATTTCTTTTTACCTCCTATAATTCGATTTAACTATTTATAGAAAAATGTCTTATGTTTTTTGTTTGCACTTTTTTCATGATTCTCCAGCCGATACATAGAAATGCTTCGAAATTTCAACTAACCTCTTCAGTCCTGAATAATGCGGGAAGGAACGAAAGCAATAAAAAAGCCCTCTTTTGAAATGTTTCCTTTGTACTGTTAATTAATTTTCGCTTTCTTACTTTTAATAAAGGGCAGATCAATTTTTATAGAGGTTGATTCTATTCTCTTTTTTGCAATAGCAAAATATTCAGAATCAACTTCAATTCCAATAAAGTTTCTTTTATATTTTTAGCAATCACTCCTATAAGTCCTGATATCCCCGTTGAGAATAAGGCTACCGACAAGCAGATAAAGAAAATCTTTGCCATGGGACACACGCTCAACATGGGAAAAGAGGAACTTGAAGAGGAGGCGTTCAAGGTTACAGGAATCGACAGTTTGAGCCAGCTTTCCAAATCACAGGCAAGCGACCTCATCGATGACCTTTCCGCAAAGGAAGACCTTGTGAGGCTCTATGGATAGGGGGGAGACCCCCTATCTTGGAGGCGAAAGAT
>MNXV01000076.1 GCA_001871575.1 Caldisericum sp. CG2_30_36_11 | reverse complement strand
CCTTTAAAAATGCCTTTTAATAATTCTGCTATTTTATTCCTCTGTAATCTGCGTCTTCTCAGCAGATTTTACTCTCTCGTGTCAATACATTTTTAAGAGATTTTCGGTTTTAGTGAAATCCATTTTGCACTTTAGCCAAAATTTTCTCTCTTCATATATAAGACTCTCAAACTCCAAAAAAGTTCCATATTTTTAAGAGTATTTTTAGAAAACTTTTTTACCTTATCAAATTTCGCAGTGTTTCCTGAATTGGTATGAATTCGCAAAGTCAGGGTGGGATAGTATTTTATACCTACCCGACACTTTTCGTTGAAATTTGAGGGTTTTTTGAAGGAGTAATTTTTTTTATAGGGCCTGCTCATGAAAATTTGTATTTTACCCAAGAAAAATAGAATTGCAAAAACAGCAATTTAATCTTTTGGAATCTGCTGATAAAAAGTGCGGATTACAAAGAAGTAAACCTGCAATCTTCGTGAGCAAGTTCCAAAGGATTAGGGGAACATTTTGAGAATCACTCAGATTAGGTATATATTTATTGTTCTTAAAGTCAACAAAACCTACGCAACAATAAAATAAGGTCTTATATATGGAAATTTAGATCTATTCAAAAAATCCTGTTATTATCGCTTGATTTTTGTTAAGCTATGGATAAAATCAATTGAATATATGAAAGGCGTAGATTATGGGAAATAGAAAAATTTCAGTTTTTGTTTTAGCTTTAGTTATTATTATCCTTGACCAGTATTCAAAATGGCTCGTGAGGTATAGAATTCCTATAAACAAAAAAATTCCAATATTGGACAAATTTGTTTATCTAACTCATGTTGCAAATGTTGGGGCCGCTTTTGGGATGCTTCCAAATGGAAGATTGTTCTTTATACTCATTAGTAGTATTTCCATAATTGTTATAATAATTTTAGCCTTTAAGCTCTCTTTCAACTTTCTCATTTCCTTTTCAATTGGCCTTATACTTGGTGGAATATCAGGAAATCTCATAGATAGAATATTCCTGGGCTCAGTTACAGATTTTATTGACGTAAAGTTCTTTAGCGTGTTCAATATAGCAGACTCATCAATCACAATTGGGACAATAATTATTTTATTTTACTTTCTTGTTATATGGAAAAAACCTTCAAAGTAGATCGCGAGGAGCGCCTGGATGTATTTATTACAGATAAAACTCAAAAAAGCAGAAGCTATATTCAAAAACTCATAAAAAATGGGAGCATTACAGTAAACAACAAAATTGTAAAACCTTCTCACCCTCTTAAAATAGGTGATTTGGTTTTTATGAAAGAACCTGAACCGCAAAAACTGCTAATTAAAAGTGAAAATAAGCCCCTGAAAATTGTGTATGAGGATCAATTTCTTGCTATTATCGATAAAATCGCAGGACTAACAGTACATCCTGTTGGCAATAAAATAGAAGATACGCTCGTAAACCGACTGCTTTTCCATATCAAAGATCTATCAACTATTGGAGGAGTTTTGAGACCAGGGATAGTCCATAGGCTTGATAAGGACACCTCAGGACTTATGGTTATTGCAAAAAATGAAGAGGCTCATATAAAACTTTCAGAAATGCTGAAAGAACACAATATTAAAAGAAGATACATTGCCCTTATTAAAGGCAAGCTTAAGGAGAAAACAGGGATTATAGATCTGCCAATAAAAAGAAAAAAAGGTGAAATAAAAATGACGATTTCAGTATTTGGAAAAAGAGCTATTACACATTATAAAAAAATTGAAGAAATAGGACCTTATACGCTCATTAAAGTCGAATTAGAGACTGGAAGGACTCATCAAATCAGGGCACACTTCTCGCATATCGGACATCCAATTGTGGGAGACTCTGTCTATGGCGGAAAGCTAAAAGAAGCACCTATAAGGAGGCAATTTCTTCACTCTTATGAAATTTCTTTCAAACATCCTATAATTGGTAAAGAAATAAAAGCATATTCAATGCTTTCAGATGATTTATTGGAGACTTTAGAAATTTTAAGGAAAAAATGGAAAAAGATAGGATAATTATCAAGAACAAAAAAGCTTTAAGGGATTTTGAAATAATTGACAAAACAGAGGCTGGGATAGTTCTTAAAGGATATGAGGCCAAATCTATAAGAAATGGCAAAGTAAGCCTCGATGGCAGTTTTATTAAAGAACAAAATGGAGAGTTTTTTATAAACAAAATGTTTGTAGCACAAAATCCCTCTGTGCATTCTGGAGACTCTGAAAAAAGGAAAAGGAAGCTTCTAATGCATAAAAATGAGATAATAAAATTTTCTACAAAGGAAAAAGAAAAGGGGTTGACGATAATCCCCCTTGATATCCATACAGCTAATAACAAAATAAAAGTCACTATAGCACTTGCAAAGCATAGGAGCTTATATGGAAATAGAAGAAAGATAGAGGAGAAAAGATTAAAAGAAGAAACAAGAAATATCAGGAGGAGTTAATGAAAAAAATAATTATAATACTTTTAATACTGGCTTTTGTTTGCTCGCCGATAGCAACTGTAAAAGCTGAACAAACATTTTCTCTTCTAGGAATAAGTGCAGTTACTGCAAACGTAAGAAGCAATCCCGGCACTGAAAATAAACTTATTTTCCAATTAAACTATAGAACAATAGTTTTAAAACTTTCAACAGCAAAAGATAAAGATGGTAATCTATGGTATAAGATTTATGATTTTAAAAACGATAAAACTGGTTATATAGCATCCTGGCTTTTAAAGAACACAGGGGTCACAATTCAGGGTACTGACTCTAACTTTACTGCAAGGGTCAAAACAGAACTATTAAATGTAAGAATTGGCCCTGGAACTGAGTTTAATTTAATCTCCACCCTAAAAAATGGTGATAAAATCTCTGTTATAAGAACTATTAAGCGTTCGGATGAGGAAGAGTGGTATAAATTTAAGGGAGATAACGGTAAATTCTATTTTGTTGCAGGATGGTTTACAGAAAAAATATCCTCACCACCACCTCAAAATCCAGAAAGCGATAAAACCACCAATATTGCCTCCTCAACCGACTATGTTAATTTAAGAAAGGGACCTTCTACTGATTTTGAAAAAGTCTCGCTTGTAGAAAAAGGAGATAGCGTAAAGGTAGTGGGATTGGCAAAAAACAAAAATGGAGAACTGTGGTTGCAGGTAACATACGGGAATTACACTGGCTGGGTTATTTCAAATTATTTCAAAGCAGACACATTACCTTCTCTCGACTTATCACAAACAGGTCAAAGTGGAACAACAAATGATGCAGTAAACCTCCGAGAAGGGCCTTTCAAGGATTTTAAGTCCTTAAAAGTTTTATCAAAAGACACTTCACTTTCAATAAATGGAGTTGCAAAAAATAAAGAAAACGAAACATGGTACTCTGTAAATTCAGGAACTGATTCAGGTTGGATTCTTTCGACTCTTGTAGATGTAAAGAAGAAAGAACTTGGTATAATCAACAATGTTACCTGGGTGATAGCTGAATCAGGGATAGATGTCATTATCACAGGGCAAAAGCTCAATAAGCCAGAGCTTACAACAATCAATGATCCAACAAGAGAAATTCTGACTTTCGAATATACAAAATTACTCAAGGAAAACGGCTCTATTGATATTAATATTTTTCCTGCAATAAGGGTAAGGTATGAAAGTTTAGATAATAACACTACTGTCACTGTTGATCTCCTTAGAGAAATCCCAAACTCAATAGAATGTAAAAATGATACAACCGTTATATTTCATATAACTCTTCCAAAGATTGGCGAAAAACTTGTAGAAATAGGTGGAAGGGACATATACGCGGAAACCCTAATAATCGATGGAAAAACTAACATAAACCTTCAGAATTTTCTAAATCCATTCGATGTAAATATCGGGAACGATTTTCCAATCGAAATAAACTTCTTTGGAAAAAATATAGAAATAGACAGGTCACAAACCTCAAATAAGGGAGATGGGATTTTTATAGCTCTTGATTCACTTCAAAGTTTGTTCAATGTTTCAATTCTTGAAACTAACTATTCAATATTTATTGACCCTATTCTCGAGGAATATAAAAACGATAAGGAAACTACTTTAAAATTTTCTTTCCCTGCTGCAACCAAAAAAATTATCGAAAACGACAAAACAACAATAATTTTCAATGCTGAACCAGGTAGTTTCAGTATAGAAACCTCAAAGCATCGTGACATAGAAATTCCACCAGAAATAAGATTAGAATATCAAAATAACGTCGAATTAATTGCAGATCAAAATTCAGTTAAAATAACGACCTCGAAGGCAAAAGCAGGTAATCTTTCCGGTAAGACAATTGTTATTGATCCAGGACACGGGAGTTATTCAGGCCCTTATCTCGATTATGGAGCTACAGGGCCAACAGGAGTTAAAGAATCAGTCATTGTGCTACAAATAGCTATAAAACTCAAAAAGCTTTTAGAGGCAGAAGGAGCAATAGTCATTCTTACGCACGATACAGTTGACGATTCTAATAACCCTACTCTTGCTGAAAGAGTTTCAATAGCCAATAGTTCAGGAGGAGACCTATTCATTTCTATTCACTTAAACGCAAGTAATAATGTAGAGGCGCAAGGCACAGAAACATATTATTGGTACGACAGTTCAAAAGAATTTGCACGATCAATTCAAAGTATCATAGTAAACCAACTTGGAACAGTAGACAGAGGAATAAAAAAAGATTATCTTTATGTATGCAGAAATGTAACAACAATGCCCGCTATCCTTACAGAAGTACTTTTTGTAACAAACATAACAGAGGAATCTAAGTGCAAAGATAACACATTTCTCGATAAGATCGCGGAAACTTTAAAAGAGGGTATAACAAATTATCTTAATGAACACTAACTCACCTATCGGAATTTTTGACTCTGGCGTTGGAGGCCTTACGGTAGTCAATAACTTGATCAAAATACTACCAAAAGAAAATATAATTTACTTTGCAGACTCTAATAACTTCCCCTATGGCACCAAAACTGAAGGAGAAGTTATTAAGCTTTCAGAGAGAATAACAAAATTTCTCATCGGCGAAGGCTCAAAAGCAATTGTTGTAGCATGTAATACTGTATCCTCTATTGCAATTCCTCGTCTTAAGGAACTATCAGGAGAAATTCCTGTTTTCGGAATGATTCAGGCAGGTGCTCTATATGCAATTGAAACATCTAAAAATAAGAGAATTGGTATCATTTCAACACCGCTCACCGCACAAAAACATGCCTATTATAATGAGATCAAAAAAATAGAGCCTGATGCAGAAATTTTTGAAGTCGGTTCGCAGGAGATGGTAACCCTCGTAGAAGATGGTATTTCATATAAAAAATACGCATATAGACTTGCAGAAGAAAAACTAAAGGTTCCTCTTGAAAACAAAATTGATACGCTTGTTCTTGGTTGTACTCACTTTCCTTTCCTGTATAAAACTGTTAAAAACGTAGTGGGAGAAAAAGTAAAAGTGATTGACCCTTCAGATTTTCTTGTTATAGAAGTTAAAAAATACCTTGAAACAAAAAACCTGATTAAAAAGGATGACGATTCACAAAGAATATATTTTACGAGCGGAAATGAAGAAGAATTCAAAGAAAAAATGCAGATATTTTTGGACTATCCCTCTGAAAATGTCGAAAAAATTGATATCTAAATACTCAGACTCATCCCATCGCTTGCTGCAACAACCTCTATGCCAAGTTCAAATGAAAGCTTCTCAGCAAGAATAAACGGCTTTGCTCTTATCATGTTCATACCAAAATGCGTCAATACAGCCTTGCGAGGCTTAATCTGTGAAATAATTGTTTTAGCATCATTCAAAGATAGATGCATCACACCATCTTTTGCCTCAAGAAGTACTACATTTAAAATAAGCGTATCGCTACCTTTATAAAGTTCATAAAGCCCATCAAAGAATTGAGTATCAACAATAAAAGAGACTATTTTATTCTCAAGGTTCATTTTTATACCGTATGTTTCAACAGAATGTTTGTGGGAAAAGCTTTCAAAAGAAATATTTCCAAAAGAAAACTTTTCCCTGTCTCCAAGGATTTTCACTTCCTCGAGAAAAGGCAGAAGGTAAGGTAAAACAACTCTACTGTTGCCCTCTATTGCTTCAATAGGAGCAAAAAGAATGCCTCTTTTCTTGAAACCTCCATTGGTTATTGAGTCTATTAAAATGTTAACATCGGTTGAGTGGTCCAGATGAATATGAGAAAGTATAATCCCATTGACACTTTCTGCATCAATTTTAGGTTTTGAGCTGGCAAGGCGTACAAGTGTTCCAGGACCTGGATCAAGAATTAGGCTTACCCCACAACAATTTATAAAAGTGCCTGCTGAGTACCGAAGTTGTTTCGCAACAACAAACCTTGCTCCACCTGTTCCAAGAAATTTTATCTCTGCCATGTTATCTCCGCCAAAATATTTTAGCAGAATTATTTTTTTTACAATTTTAAATTCAAATCCTGCTTCACTACAAACAATAATATTTTAAAAATCTCTAATCTCAAAAGTTCGTACATATCCTATTATTGGACAGAGGCATCTTCTATATCTGCATAAAAGGAGAAAAACCAAAATAAAAAGTTAGAAGCCCCTTTTAAAAGGGGCTTCTCCATCAATCGTCAATCAAAAGAAGTTATTAATATTCAGGATATGGCTGAGTTGGAGTTGATTTTTCCTCTTTGGGAATCGTTGTTACAATTGCCCCAGTTGAAAGAAGAAGTGTCGCAATACTTGAAGCATTCTGAAGAGCTATCCTTACCACCTTGAACGGGTCAACTATTCCTGCTTTAAACATGTCTTCAAACTTACCATTCTCTGCATTGAATCCGACATTATCCTTAGTCTCTAATACTTTGTGAAGGGCTATTACACCATCATAACCTGAATTCTCAGCAATTAATCTCAAAGGCTCTTTTAACGCCTTCTTTAAAATTTCGATACCTGTCTTTTCATCGCCCTCAAGCTTAAGTGCTTCAAGAGCTCCGAGCGCTTTAATAAAGACTACTCCCCCGCCTGCTACAATTCCCTCAGCGAGTCCTGCTTTTGTTGCCGAAACCGCATCTTCAACTCTATGCTTCATTTCCTTCATTGCAGTTTCTGTTGAACCACCAACCTTAAGAATTGCAACTCCGCCTGATAGTTTAGCTAATCTCTCTTGTAATTTCTCTTTATCATAACTCGAAGTAGTCTTTTGAATCTCTTCCTTAATCTGCTTAATTCTCGCATTAATGTTGTTCTTCTCGCCTTTTCCACCGATAATCGTTGTATTGTCTTTATCTATTTTCACTGAATCTGCCTTCCCAAGCATATCAATAGTAACACTTTCAAACTTTATTCCAAGGTCTTCAGAAATAACCTGGCCACCTGTAAGCATTGCAATATCTTCAAGCATTGCCTTCCTACGATCTCCAAAACCTGGCGCTTTTACCGAGCAACAGCTAAATGTCCCTTTAATCTTGTTAAGTACAAGCGTTGCAAGGGCTTCGCCCGTCACATCATCGGCAATGAGCAAGAAAGGTTTGCCTGTCTGTACAACTTTTTCAAGCAAAGGAAGAAATTCCTGAACCGAGGAAACTTTCTTATCAGTAATTACAATAAGCGGCTCTTTCAACTCGGCTTCCATTCTGTCAGGATCTGTCACGAAATAAGGCGAAACATATCCTCTATCAAACTGCATTCCTTCAACAGTTTTCACCTCAATACCAAGTCCCTGAGATTCTTCAACAGTTATAACACCGTCTTTACCAACTTTTTCCACTGCTTCGGCGATTGCATCACCAATTTCTTTAATTTTAGAGGACACTGTTCCCACTTGTGCAATTTCTTCTCTTCCAGATATATCTCTCTTATATTTTTTCATCTCATCAATAACAACCTCAACTCCTTTATCAATACCCCTTTTAAGGAGTAGAGGGTCTGCACCTGCGGTAACATTTTTCATACCTTCATCAATGATTATCTGTGCAAGAACTGTAGCAGTCGTTGTACCATCTCCCGCAGCATCTTCTGTTTTTGATGCGACTTCTTTTACAAGCTGTGCTCCTATATTCTCATTTGGGTCAGCAAATTCAATTTCTTTCGCAATAGAGACCCCGTCATCCGATAGCACAGGGGATCCAAATTTTCTTTCAAGAGCAACATGCCTTCCCTTTGGTCCAAGAGTTATTTTTACAGTATTAGTCAACTTGTCTACTCCATCTTGAATTGCTTTTCTTGCATCTGAACTAAAAATAACCTGCTTAGCTTCCATAATTCGCCTCCTTACTTTTTTAGGATTGCTAAAACGTCGCTTTCTGTGAGAATTAAGTACTTCTCTCCATCAAGCTTCAACTCAGTTCCTGAGTACTTTGAGAAGACAACAGTATCCCCAACATGAACTTCTGGCGTCACTTTCTGGCCATTGTCAAGAATTCTACCAGAACCTACTGCAATAACCTTGCCTTTTTGAGGCTTTTCCTTTGCTGTGTCTGGAAGTACAATACCAGACTTTGTCTTCTCTTCCTCTTCTTCTAATTTAACTACAAGATGATCATAAATTGGTACAATCTCTACCATAAACAACCTCCTTACAATATTTTTTTAAAATTTTTAGCACTCTCGGTAAGTGAGTGCTAAGTTAATTATATTGAAAGTCTAATCCATGTCAAGACCTTGAATAGATTTCTTTTATAATCTGTTTTATTTTGGTGAAAATATTCGTCCTTATTTTTTAGTTCTTCAAGCCATTCAGAAGCTTTCCATTGAAGGACAGTATCAGTGACTGAAGCAAAAATTATACGAGGTAATTTTTTGTTCTACTTATGCCAACTTAAAAGTTCAGCAGTTTCCTCGTTAGCAAAGTTTGCTAAAAGCCCATGCTTCTTTTCTTCCATTTCGGGTCTCCTTTTGAACATACTATTATATTATAAGCATTAAAATGCTCTTATCTTTTTATGGCTACTTTCCTCGTATATATGAATGCGCAGGGTGATAATTTGTTAAAGCTATCTAAAAATAATGGAATTTATGGTATTATATTGTCTATGAAAGAAGCAACCGTAAAAACGAAAAGCGAAGAAGAAACAATAAAGGTTGGTAAAAAAATTGCCGGGTTAATACTAAACAATAATATAGATAAAATAGTCATTTCTCTTATAGGAGAGCTCGGTGCAGGGAAAACTGTCATTGCAAAAGGCATAGCAGAAGGAATTGGATGTACGGACTCGGTGGAAAGCCCCACTTTTACATTTCTGCACATACATAAAGGAAAACTTCCCTTATACCATTTTGATTTATACAGAGTTAACGATATAAATGATATTGACGAAATAGGCATGTTGGAATATATAGAAAAAATAGGAATTACGGTAATAGAGTGGGGGGATAAAATAAAAGATTTAGTTGAAATAGATTTAATTATTAAAATTAATAAAGTTGATGAAAACGAAAGAGAGATAAATTTAATTTTTTCTGAAACGTTTAGAGGAGCAATTGATGAAGATTTTATCAATTAACAATGCATTCCAACCGTCAATAACAGCCTTTTCAGAAAATGAAAAGATTATTTTCTCGATAACTGCATATCAAAAAGATGACTGGCCAAACAATATCCTGTATGTTACGAAGACAATGTTTGATTCGCTTGGTATCGCGCCAAAAGATATTGAACTTGTTTCCGTTGTTTATGGCCCTGGAAGCTTTACTGGAACACGGGTCGGAGTAATTGAAGGAAAGATAACTTCTTATGCGCTAAACATACCTATAGTGCCCGTAAACTCTCTTAAATTTATAGCCGCACATTTCAAAGAAGAAGTTCATCCGATATTACCTGCTGGAAAAAACGAGTATTTTATTGCAAAATTCAACAATGGGGAACGAGTCGAAAAAGATAGAATCGAAAAGAAGGAGTTCTTGAAAGAAATAAATGGCATTTTAGTATCACCATGCGAGGAAATAAAAGACATTATAAGCAACCTGATAATTATAAATCCTGACCCAGAAGTCCTTATTAGTTTGACTTTGAAAGAATATGCTGATGGAAATATTTTTAAAGATCCTCTATCCTTGAATCCCCTCTATCTTCATGCAATTGATACGATATTCAAGAAATATAAAAATGGAAGAAATTAAAATCACAAAAGCAAGAGCAATTGATATTAAAAAAATCATTGAAATTGAAGAACTTTCTTATAAGGATCCCTGGCCAAGAGAAGTTTTTATGATAGATTATGTTTTTAACAGATCTGCACAGTATTTCGTAGCAAGAGTTGATAATAAAATTTGTGCTTTTACGGGCTTGTGGATTGAAATGGATAAATTTCATATTGTAAATATTGCAGTGCACCCAGATTACAGAAAAAGAGGTATTGCCACCTATTTCATGAATTTCATAATCGATTATGCAAAAGAAAAAAGGGCTAAAGAAATACACCTTGAAGTAAGAAAATCGAATACAATTGCCCAAAATCTTTACAAAAAATTGGGGTTTGAGATACTCGAGGAGTTAAAAAAGTATTATCAGGATAGAGAAGATGGATACAGGATGACAAAAATTATTGAAACAAAAAAGCGGAGGGAAAATGATAATATTGGGAATAGAGACTTCTTGCGATGATACTGCCATTTCTTTAGTAAATGAAAAAGGGACTGTTTTGAGTAATGTAGTTTCTTCACAAGAGGTATTCCATAAGAATTTTGGTGGAATTGTCCCTGAAATAGCATCGAGAAAGCATTCTGAACTCATTGGCTATGCAATAACTGAGACCTTAAAAATTGCAGGTAAATCCCTGGAAGACATTGACCTGATTTCTGTAACAAAGGGCCCGGGGTTAGTAGGTTCACTTATTATTGGCGTTGAGACAGCAAAAGCTATTTCATTTGCACTGAACAAGCCTTTGATAGGGATAAACCACCTTGAGGGGCATATTTATTCGCTCTTTTTAGGAGGTCCTAAACTCAGCAAAATAAAAAATCCTTTTCCACTGATTATTTTGATAGTATCCGGCGGACATACCGAGCTTGTGTTAATGGAGAACCATTTAAAATATAGAGTCATTGGCAGAACGCGTGATGATGCGGCAGGAGAAGCAATTGATAAATTTGCAAGGTTCCTTGGATACGGGTACCCTGGTGGTCCTCTAATAGAAAAACTTGGAATAAACGGGAACCCCGAGTTTCACAAGTTTCCACACCTTACCTTTAAAGGCTCTCCTTATGAATTCAGTTTCAGCGGATTAAAAACTGCAGGTATATATTTTCTTGAAAAAAATCCAGCAGCAGTAAAAAATAACTTAAATGATATTGCAGCAAGTTTTGAAAAGACAGTAGTGGATATACTTACTGAAAGAACAATAAGAGCAGCAGTAGATTATAAAGTAAAAGGTATTGGAGTCGTCGGAGGTGTTTCTGCAAACAAAAGATTGAGGAAAACTTTAACTACAGAAGCTCCTGTTGAAGTTTTTCTACCTGAAAAAACTTTTTCGACAGATAATGCCGCTATGATTGCACTTGCAGGATATAGACATTTCGAAAGAGGGGAAAAGGACAATTTACTACTCGATGTTTATTCAAGACTTGAAATAGAATAGTTAAACTCATAAAAAATAATATATGTAGGAAGCTGATCAAATAAGGGTTCAATCTGTTCATTTGCATAAAATTGAATTTCTTGTAAACTTAATTTGTATGTGTAGTTTTAGGAGGAAAAATGCAGATTAAAACAATTAAAGGTGCAATGAGTACTGCAGAAAAATTAATTAAAAAGATTTTTATGGAAGAAATAAAAAATAAGTCAGAGATAAATAGGAATACCGGGATCCTTCAAACGAGGTATTCTATATTTCTTATACAATATATCAAAGAAAAGGGTACAGAATTCAAAAAATATTTCCCTGAAATTTCGAAACAAATTATGTGGGATGAAGGGATTAAAATAAGTAAAAAAATCGTGATTGAATTCATTAATTATCCTAACATTGAAAGAAAAAAGCTTTCGATAGTTTTTGTACTGTCTGATGGTGAGATGTTTCAAATATCTCCGATCTCCTTAATGAATTTTTGTGAAATTGCAAATTTGGAAGTAGAAGATAATGGAGTTTACTATTTCTTCCCAACTATTTTCCTCAAAAAAATCAAAGGAGAAACAACTAAAAAAGAAATAAATATTATAGACAAATTGTCCTTGATATCGCAGATAAATAGCCTTGAAAACTTTGACGAGGAAGATCTGGAATATGCTGCTACATTTAAGGATTTTGATGTTGATTTATTCGGAGAGATAACAAGAACCTTAAGAAATATAGAAAAACACCTGGAAGAAATCGAAAAGTATTTGAAAAGGGATAAATAATGAGAAAGGATCTAAAAATTATAATAGCAGTTATTCTCTTCTCTTTTATCTTTTTTGTAAGTGTAGCACATTGCTATATTGTCTCCGATGAGCAAACAACTCATCAGATAATTTCTTTTAAAAGCCTTGATATTGGACAAATTCTACAAAAAGCAGGGCTCACAACGAGAGAGGAAGATGTCATAAACTTGGAAGGCAGTACCTTATCCTATACTGAGAAAGTTACAATAGCAAGGGCAAGGCCTGTTCAAATAGAGATCGATGGTAAAACCTCGACTTACTACTCAACAAGCGAGACAGTGCAGGACTTTCTTAACGAGAGAGGGATAAAATTAATAGATAAAGATTATTTGAATCCCTCGTCTAACTCAATAATTAAAAATCAAAAAATAGTTATAAAAACTTATATAGAAAAGGAAAAAGTCGTTAATGCATCTATTGACTACAAAGTTATCTATAAAAACGAAAATATTGTTGCAAAGGGGCTCATTGTAAAATTAAATAGTGGAAGAGACGGAATACTTGCAAAGCATTATAAAGAAATCTATTTTGGCGGGAAGAAAGTAAAGGAAGAATTTGCTTATAGTAAAGTTATTAAAGCACCAGTAGAAGAAATTTACCTTGTTGGCTCAGCAACACTGCCTGAACAATATCTTAAAATATACAATATGGTTGCTACATCATATTCTCCAACATTTGCAGAAACAGACAGCAACCCCTGGATGACTGCAACAGGAATGAAAAGTGGATTTGGCGTGGTAGCTGTTGACCCCAAGGTAATACCACTTGGAAGTTTACTCTATGTAGAAGGGTATGGTTATGCGGTAGCAGGCGATACGGGTGGAGCAATCAAAGGTGAAAGAATAGATGTATTCTTCTACTCAACAAGCCAGTCAAACAAGTGGGGAATAAAAAATGTAAAAGTTTATCTCCTACCAGGTAAATGGAAATTCAACGACAAATTAAAGTATTAATTGAAAAATATAGAATCTTTCCTTCGGATAAGCTTGGCCAGAACTATTTAATTAACCTGCAGGCAATTGATTATATAGTGCAGTTAATTAACCCTGATAAAAATAAATCCTACATTGAAATAGGGCCAGGTTTTTTGCAATTAACAAATCCCATTGCAGAAAAAGCGAAAGAAATAGTTGCCATCGAAAAAGATAAAAGATTTGAGGATTTCTACAAAGAATTTGAAAAACCAAATATAAAGATAATATTTTCGGATGCACTTGATTTTGATCTCATCAACTCAGAAGCTCATGAGATTTATGGGAATATTCCTTACTATATCTCCTCAGAACTTATTATAAAAATTGCTCGCGCTTTAAATATAGAAAGAACGGTTCTACTTCTTCAAGAAGAATACGCAAAAAGAATACTCTCAAAAAAGGACTCCAAAGATTATAGTTCAATTACAGTACTGGTTGATTTCTTCTTTAACAAAAAATTCATCAAAACCTTTCCATCCAATTTTTTCTATCCTAAGCCATCTGTAAACTCATCTTTAATTGAGCTTAACAGAAAAGAAATCTATAAGGATATTGACATTCAGGATTTTTTAAATCTTGTTCGAGTCTCTTTCGGCATGAGAAGAAAAAAACTTTATAATAACCTGAAACAAAAATTTAAAGAAAATGCCATTAAAGAAGCAATGTTAAATGCAGACATTTCATTAGATGTTAGAGCAGAAAACCTTGATGTATCTCAATATATAAATTTATACAGAAAAATTTTTGACGAAAAATAAAATTTAAATAAAATATTCAGTGAAAGGAGGATAAAATGGCACATAAAATTGTTGAAGGATTGCTTTACACAGAATCAGATGAATGGGTAAGAGTGGAAGGCGAAATCGCAATAGTTGGTATTACCGACTATGCACAGGACAAACTTGGCGATATTGTGTATATTGAAGAGGCAGTGCAAGGCAATAAAGTCGTAAAAGAAGATAAAGTAGCTACAATTGAATCAGTAAAAGCCGCTTCTGACATCAACGCACCAGTTTCAGGAGAAATAGTTGAGGTAAACAAAAGTGTAGTAAAGGATCCCGCGATTGTTAATAACGACCCATATAGTAAAGGCTGGCTATTCAAAATCAAAATCGATAACACAGAAGAAATAAAAGACCTTCTAAATGCAAAGGGGTATGAAGAATACAGAAAAGAGTAGTTTAAGATATATACCCAACACTAAAGAACAACAGGAGGAGATGCTCAAAGAGATAGGAGTACCTTCTTTTGGGCATCTCTTGAATTCAATTCCTGTAGGAATAAGATTAAAAAGTGATTTAAAAATTCCTGACAAAATATCTGAACAAGAACTATTTGAAAAGATACATAAAATCTCCCAAAAAAATCTTAATTTTATTGATTTTAAGCCATTAATTGGTGCAGGTTCATACAGACATTATATACCCGAAGTTGTTAGAACTGTTGTTTCTTACTCAGAATTTTATACAGCATATACACCATATCAACCTGAGATAAGCCAGGGAACTTTACAGACAATGTTTGAAGTACAAACACATCTCACGAGGCTCACGGGCATGGATGTGGTTATGCCCTCAATATACGATGGCGCTTCTGCAACAGCAGAATCCGTACTTATGGCTTTAAGAATCAATAACAAGAAAAAGGTATTACTATCATCCCTGTTGCATCCTCATTATAAAGAAACCGTGAAAACATACACCAAATCACATTGGATAGAAATAATAGAAATGCCTCAAAAAGAGGGTTCAATAGAGACAGAAGAGTTAAAAAAATTAATAGATTCAGATACAGCCTGTGTCGTTGTCCAAAACCCTAACTTTTTTGGCGGAATTGAAAATATTGAACTAATTTCAAATATTGCTCATGAAAATGGCGCAATCGTGATACTAATAGTCATAGAAAGCTTGTCGCTTGCCCTTTTAAAATCATGCAAAAAAACAGGGGCAGATATAGTTGCAGGAGAGACACAATCACTTGGTATGGATTTAAATTTTGGTGGTCCTTACAATGGCTTTATTGCATCAAAAGAAAATTACATAAGGCAAATTCCAGGCAGAATTGCCGGTGAAACTACCGATGTCGAAGGCAATAGGGCTTTTGTAATGGCTCTCAGGGCAAGGGAACAGGATATCAGGAGAGAAAAAGCAACTTCTAACTTATGCTCAAATCATGCACTAAATTTATTTGCAATTAATGCATATATCTCTTTGCTTGGCAAGGAAGGTTTGTACAGGCTTGCAGTTTTAAATACCAAAAGTGCACACTATTTAAGAAGTAAACTCATTGAAACTGGCAAATTTTACGGAGACGATTATCCATTTTTTAATGAATTTGTACTAAGGACAAAAGACGATCCAAAACTTATTAGAGAAAAACTTTTTAAAGCTGGATTTTTGCCACCTTTAAAAGTGTCTGATTTCTTCCCGGCGCTAGAAAACAATCTTCTATTTGCGGTAACCGAAACTCTATCAAAAGAAGACCTGGACAAAGTTGTAGATATAATTCGGAGTTTATAATGAAACTAATATACGAAAAAAGCATTAAAGGAAGAATAGGCTTTTCAATGCCTGAAGATAGATTTGAAGACATAAATGTTAAAGACTGTATTCCAGAATACGCCCTTTCAAAAGAAAAGAAAGAACTTCCTGAAGTTTCTGAAGTTGATGTGGTAAGACATTTTACTACTTTAAGCAAAATAAATTACGGAGTAGACACAGGCTTTTATCCACTTGGTTCTTGCACTATGAAATATAACCCAAAGATAAATGAAAAGCTTGCAAACCTTGAAGGTTTTACATTTGCCCACCCTCTTGCAGATATTAAACACTTCCAGGGAAGTCTTGAATTAATGTACGAGCTCGAACAACTACTTAAAGAAATTACGGGAATGGATAGATTTACTCTTGCACCTGGTGCAGGAGCACATGGCGAACTTGTCGGCGTTCTTATAATGGGAAAATACTTTGAAGATTCAGGTAAACCAAGGCATAAAATGATTGTTCCCGACTCAGCCCATGGAACTAATCCAGCATCTTCAGCGATGGCTGGGTTTAAAGTAGTAGAAGTAAAATCAAACGAAAGAGGAACTGTTGATATTGAGCATCTTAAATCACTTATGGACGAAGATACCGCAGGAATAATGCTCACAAACCCAAATACAGTTGGTTTATTTGAGACAGATATAACAGAAATTACAAAAATTGTCCATGGAAAGGGCGGTCTTTTATATTATGATGGCGCAAATTTAAACGCTCTTCTTGGGATAGTCAGACCCGGAGACACTGGTTTTGATATAGTACATCTTAATTTACACAAAACATTTTCAACTCCACATGGAGGCGGGGGTCCTGGAGCTGGAGTCGTAGGAGTCAAAAACCATCTTATCGAATTTCTACCTTCCCCAATAGTCTGCAAATGCGATGATTTTTATTCCCTTGAGTACCCTAAAAAAAGCATTGGAAGAATCCGGGCATTTTTTTGCAACTTCTCAGTTCTTGTAAAAGCATATGCATGGATACTGTCAATGGGAAAAGACGGACTTAAAGAAGCAGCAAGAGTAAGTATAATAAATGCAAACTATGTACTCTCAAAGCTTAAACCTTATTACAGACCGGCATATGACAGGTTCTGTATGCACGAATGCATACTTACTGGAAGGGACTATAAGGAGTACGGAATCAAAACTTTGGATATTGCGAAAAGATTAATGGATTATGGCTTCCATCCTCCAACAATATACTTCCCACACTTCGAGCCCTATGCTCATGAAACAATAATGGTGGAACCCACAGAATCAGAAAGCAAAGAAACAATAGATGAATTTATCAATGCAATGATAAAGATATCAAAAGAGGCAATTGAAAATCCTGAACTTCTTAAATCAGCACCTCATTCGACTCCAATAAGGAGAGCTGATGAAACAAAAGCAACAAGAGAACCAATACTCAAATTTGAAGAAAAATGATCATAGAAAAGATAAAATGGGTTATTGCAAACTCCGTAGAAAATTTATATCCTGGTATTTCAATACAGATTGATTTAGAGATCCCACCGGAAGGTTTTGGAGATTTCTCAACAACAATACCGCTAAAACTTGCTAAGATTTTGAAAAAACCTCCAATTAAAATTGCGGAGGAAATATTACAAAACATAAAATCTGATATATTTCAATCAATACAAATATCAAAACCAGGGTATCTGAATTTTCTTTTAAGCCTGGATACCTATAAAGAATTTCTCGTATCATTAGAGAAAGATAAAGAAAAATACTTTTACAAAAAGCCAAATGACAAAAAAGTCCAGATTGAGTTTGTAAGCGCAAACCCTACAGGACCACTGCATGTAGGAAATGGCAGAGGTGGAATAATTGGAGATGTCCTTGCAAACCTTCTAAAAACACAGGGCTTTGAAGTAGAAAAAGAATACTATGTAAATGATGCTGGAAGCAAGATAGATTCATTTGCAGAATCAATTTTCTACTATTATCTACTTGACTGCGACATTAAGACAAATTTCCCTGAAGATGGCTATAAAGGAGACTACATTAAAGACATTGCAAAAAAAATATTTAATGAGTCCGGAAAGAGATTTTCAAAAATGGTTAAAAAGAATGCAATCGAGCAAATTAAAGAAGTAGGTAAAAATTTTATGATTAACGACATAAAATTATCTCTTGAAGCTTTTGGTATTAATTTTGATAGTTGGTTTTACGAGACGACTCTCTACAAAAATGAAGAAATTCAGAAGACTCTAAATATTTTTAAAAACACTCCATATACCTATACGTCAGACAACGCTATTTGGTTTAAATCAACATCATTTGGAGACGACAAAGACAGGGTTCTTGTAAGGGGCAGTGGCGAACCAACTTATACACTGACTGATGCAACTTATCATAGAAATAAATGGGAAAGAGGTTTTCATAAAGTAATAGATATATGGGGAGCGGACCATTTTGGCCATATAACACCGATGAAAGCATTAATTCAAGGAATGGGATTGCCTAAAGATTTTCTTGATATAATTATATATCAGATTGTTCACCTCTTCGAGGATGGAAAAGAAGTAATGATGTCAAAGCATACAGGGTCATTTGTCACGCTTGATGAGCTTATTGAAGAAGTTGGAAAAGATGCTGCAAGAATTTTCTTTCTCCTCAAAAGTGCAGATACGCACTTAAATTTTGACGTAAATCTTGCGAAAAGCCGAACAATAGAAAACCCAGTTTATTATATGCAATATACCTTCGCACGTTTGACAAACATCTTTAAAGAAGGCATCAAAAGAGGAATTAAATATGAAGGAATAGCAAGAGCTGAGTCTCTCAAACTAAATAAAGAGGAAAGAAATATTCTCAACAGTTTAATTTTTGTTGAGGAACTTTTAAACAAGGTATCAAATGATTATTCTGTATCCAAGATTCCTTTTGCTACGCTTGAACTTGCTCAAAAAATAAACGCTTTTTATCAAAAGCATAAAGTACTACAAGCAGGTAAACTGACTCAACAGAGGCTTGCTCTTGTAAATACATCGTTAATCACCCTTTCCTTGCTCTTCGATGTAATGGGAATCAAAAAAATAGAAAAGATGTAGGATGAAAATTGCTACTCTCATAGTTACTTACAACAGGTTGCAAAATTTAAGCGAGTGTGTTGAATCGATTCTACGGGGAACAGTAATACCCGAACAAATATTTATTGTTGATAATGGATCGCAGGATGGTACTGCTAAGTGGATCAAAGAAAAATTTCACGGTATCGAAGTTATTGCCCTCGATAAAAATTTAGGCCCTGCAGGAGGGGCAGAAACAGGTCAAAGATATATTTATGAAAAGGGTTTCGAAGCTATCTGGGCGATTGATGATGATGCAAAAGTACATAAAGATGCACTTAAAAAAATTTTAGAAACTTTTAATAAACTCGTCGAAAAAGGTAAAAATGATTTTTTGCTTACTTCTGTTATCTATGGCGATAATAACCTTTCTCTGCCATTCTATAATTTACTTTTGTACAACCATACTTTTGGCCTCACAAAAAGAATAGACCCTGAAGAGTATAAAAAAGACTGTTTTGAAGTCAATATTGCCTCAATGTGCGGATTATTCATACCCCGTAAAGTTTTTGCAAAGTCCGGTTTCGTAAAAGGCGAATTTTTTGGTTGGTATGACGATACAGAATTTATACTAAGAGCTCAAAAAAATGGTTTCAAAATTTTAGCAGTTCCGCAGAGCAAAATTTATCATCCTGTTCAATACAGAAAAAGAATAAAAATCCTTGGCAAAAATTTCACATTCATTTCAGGAAGGCCTGAAAGGATGTACTATGGCACAAAAAACAACATCATAACGCAACAAGAAATGCTTCCATGGTTCAATTTTTATTTTTTATTTCTACCTATCTTTATTGCAAAAAGAAGTATTTCAATAATAGTATTCTATGAAAATAAAGGCACTTTCATAAAACACATGCTAAAGGGTATAATAGATGCATTGAGAATTATATGGAGGTAAATATGGTTAAAAAAATTGTAGTACCTTTAGTAGTTGCATTAGTAATTATTGCGGGAGTTTTTGCAATTTACAAACTCCTGAATCCAAAAAACAAAGAAGTCCTTTCACAAGGAAACTATATAGAAACAGTTTTCCTGACCGAAGATTTACAACCAGAAGTAGCAAATTCCATACATGTAGGAGACACTATCTACGATTCAACAGGTCGCCCATCTTTAAAAGTTACTGATGTAAAAATCGAGGACTCAACTTCAAGATATGTAACATACGATGATATAGGGAGGTTAAAAGTTGACACTTCTACAAAACTCAAAGATGTTTATATATCAGCAAAATCATTGAACAAAAAATATACATGGGCTTATTCATATGGAACAAATCTTATAATGGCAGGAGCCCATGTTCCAGTATATGGAGAAAACTGGAAAGTCTGGACAACGATACTTTCTGTTCAAGATGTAAAGTAAAATATGCCTAAAAAATACTTCAATTATTTTCTCTTGGGGGTTGTTGCATTTTTCCCATGGGTGAATTATTTTGTAAGGAAGTTTCATCTACCGTTTTCTAATTCGTGGGACGATGCATTTATCTTTTTCGTCTTTGTCATCTCGCTTGTCATAGGGGCGAAAAACATAAAAAAGCTTTTTTCAAATCCTACGTTCCTTTTCGGGTTGCTTTTTCTTTCGGTAACCCTATTTTCGTTTTACTTCAACAACTATTTTTTGGTCGCATACATTCACGAGGCAAGACTTTTCTTTGAACCATTTCTTATTTTCGTTGCCTTAATGCTTATAGAGCCTGAGAAGGAAGAGGTGCATTTTTTCCTAAAATCTATTATTGTTTCATATAGCTTCATTGCATTGTATGGACTATACCAATATGTAAAAAAGGTACCTACTCCTCCACAGTGGGTGGATAAGGACCTTGAGAAGAGTTTCATAAAAACGAGAGCATTTTCTATTATTGGAAGCCCAAACGTGCTTGGAGCTCATCTTGAAGTTGCACTTCCTCTCCCGCTCATCTACATAATCAAAGAAAAATCTCGCATTAAAAAGGTACTGTGGAGCATTCCATTCCTCATTATTGGAGGAGGTTTGCTTGCAACCTTTGCGAGGGCTGCCTGGCTGTCTTCGGCGTTCTCTCTTTTTGCAAGTGCCCTTTGGATAAGTCCATTGTTAGGGGTTATTTTCATTATATTTGCAGGGATACTTTTTGTTTTTATA
>MNXV01000075.1 GCA_001871575.1 Caldisericum sp. CG2_30_36_11 | reverse complement strand
TTTTTGTAAACTTCATAATGAAACCCAAATATTTTAGATAAAACCTAATGGTATTATAATTATTATTCGAGAGGTGAGGTGAAGATGTTTTCCGACTTAAGCATTTCAGAATTTATCTCCAAATTGGCTTCTGATTCTGCTGTTCCGGGTGGAGGAAGTGCTTCTGCAATTGGTGGAGCTATGGGCGCAGCATTGCTTTCAATGGTTTCTGGAATTGCGCTTAAAACTGCTTCTGAGCCAGGCGGAATAGAAGAAAAAATGAATAAATGTTTTAGAATCTCTCAAGAATTTCTTGTTCTTGCTGATGAGGATTCTAAGGCATTTGACGCTGTTTTAGAAGCTTATAGACTTCCGAGAGCGACAGACAATGATAAAGAGAGAAGGAAACAAGCAATACAGATGACTTTAAAATCTGCCTCCCTTGTCCCTTTAACAGTAATGGAAAAAGTTAGCGAAATCTCAAACTCTCTCGAAGAAATCTATAATTTTTCAATAGAATCAACTAAAAGTGATTTCTTCTGTGCCTTAATTATGCTTGAATCAGCCCTTAAGGGAGCTTTTTATAATGTTCAGATTAACCTGAAATCTATAAAAGATAGTGAATTTGTTGCTAAAACGAATGAAGAAACCAAAAACCTTTATAACTCATTTATAAATATAAAAAATAAGTTTGATGCATACTTAAAATAAAATGCTCAAGATGAATACGGAGGACATATGGATGAAATAGAAATAAATGAAATTTTAAATCTTTCAGCGGAAGAGCTTGATAAGAAAACTGCCAGGGAGCTTTATAAGATAGCTCAGGGCCTTAGAGTAAAAAATTATACTCATTTTAAAAAACCAGAACTAATAGACGAGATATTAAAAGCTTTAAGGGAATATCAAAGAGAAAAGAGTGCAGAATCAAGAGTTGAGGACGAACCACAAAATGTAGATGTTAAACAAAGAGTAGAAAATGAACTTTATTTCAAGGGTCTTTTTGAAGCTCATCCAGATGGTTATGGCTTTTTAAGATCTAATTATTTTCCATCATTCTCTGACGTATATGTTTCGCCTCCTATTATAAGACGATTTGGTTTAAGAACTGGAGATATTGTTGCAGGGCCTGTTCATAAACCGCAAAGAGACAATGAGAAGTATCCGTCTCTTGTTAATGTATCCTCGATTAATGGCGTGAAAATTAACGGTTATTTAAAGAGGCAAATTTTTGAAAATTTAACACCATACTACCCAACGCGCAGGATTGTACTTGAAACACCTGGATGTAACATTGCCCTGCGTGTAATTGATCTTATTGCTCCACTGGGCAGGGGGCAGAGAGGCTTGATAGTTTCTGCGCCAAAAGCCGGTAAAACTACACTTATTAAAGAAATTGCAAAGAGCATTTCTAAGAATTATCCAGAAATCGAACTTCTTATATTGCTTATAGACGAGAGGCCAGAAGAGGTTACAGATATGAAGAATTCTGTTGCAGCAGAAGTTGTAAGCTCGACTTTCGATCAACCTCCAGAAAATCACATTCGTGTAGTAGAACTAGTACTTGAGAGAGCAAAAAGGCTTGTTGAATCTGGAAAAGATGTTGTGGTTTTGCTTGATGGCATTACGCGTCTTACAAGAGCATACAACCTTCTTAGTTCTTCGTCGGGCAAGACCCTTTCAGGAGGGCTTGACCCTGCTGCAATTAAAGGACCCAAAAAATTTCTTGGTGGGGCGAGAAGTATTATGAACGGAGGAAGTCTTACAATTTTAGCTACTGCACTAATAGATACTGGCTCCAGGCTTGACCAGGTAATTTACGAGGAGTTTAAGGGTACAAGTAATATGGAATTGATACTTGACCGTGGCTTTGCCGAACAAAGAATATTCCCTGCGCTGGATATAAATAAATCAGGAACAAGAAAGGAAGAGTTGCTTTATACACCAGAGGAGCATAAAAAAATATGGGCTCTAAGGAGATTTATTGGAAATCTCGAACCTTCAGAAGCCTTGCAGCGATTGATAGAAATGCTAACTCAAACGAAATCAAATGAAGAATTATTAAAGAGTATAGTTACAGAAAATGGGCGATAAGATAGGCAAGATTGAAGTAATCACTGGCTGCATGTTCTCAGGCAAAAGTGAGGAGTTAATAAGAAGATTAAAGAGAGCTAGAATTGCGAAACTACAAGTTCAAGTTTTTAAGCCATCTATTGATACCAGATTCTCTAATATCGAAGTAGTTTCTCATACAGGTGAGAAAATTCAGGCTGAGGCTGTTTCGAGTTCAATTGAAATTCTAAATAAATTGTCAAGTACCATTAATGTCGTTGGGATTGATGAGGCGCAATTTTATGATGTGGAAATTATTAAGGTTGCTCGTGAGATATCAAGAAAAGGGATTAGAGTTATTCTTGCGGGCCTTGATATGGATTTTAGGGGAGAGCCTTTTGGACCAATGGGAAATCTTATGGCGATTGCTGATGAAGTTATAAAATTACATGCAATATGTATGGTATGCGGGGAAGAAGCCACAATGACTCAGAGGCTTATTGAAGGTATTCCTGCTAAATATACCGATCCAGTAGTTTTGATAGGTGCTTCAGAGCGTTACGAGGCTCGTTGCAAACTTCATCATTATGTTGTTAGTAAGGAGTAAGTTAGTTTGATTAATAAACTTGAAGGTATTCTTAAGAGATATAACGATCTTTCAAAAAAACTTTCTGATCCTGAAGTAATTTCTAATTCAGAAAATTTTAAAAAGTATTCAAGAGAATTCAGAGAAGTTAAGCCAGTTGTTGAAAGATATAATGAATTAAAGAAAATTGAGCAGGAAATTCTGGGAGCCCAGGAACTTTTAAATAGTGAAGATGAAGAATTAAAATTGCTTGGTAAAGAAGAAATTGAAATACTCCAGCACAAAAAAGACGATATTATTAGTGAAATTAAAATTCTGCTTATTCCTAAAGACCCCTTCGAAAATAAAAATATTATTATGGAAATAAGGGCAGGAGTTGGCGGAGAAGAAGCAGCGCTTTTTGTAAAAGACCTTTTTAGGATGTATATGGCGTATGCTGAAAACAAGAGCTGGAAAACAGAATTGCTCGATTCGCATTCGACCGACTTAGGCGGTTTCAAAGAAATCATTTTTTCAATTAGTGGTAAAGATGTGTATAAGTACCTTAAATATGAAAGTGGTGCTCATAGAGTTCAAAGAGTTCCTGAGACCGAGGCATCAGGAAGAATTCATACTTCTACTGTTACTGTGGCAGTATTGCCTGAGGCAGAAGACGTAGGCTTTGAAATAAACCCTGATGATTTAAGGATAGATGTTTTTCATGCTTCTGGACACGGGGGCCAAAATGTACAAAAAGTTTCTACTGCAATTCGTATTGTGCATAAACCAACGGGGATTATGGTGACTTGTCAGGATGAGCGGTCTCAACTTCAGAACAAACTTAAAGCTATGAGAATTTTAAGGGCGAGGCTTTATGATATATTCGAACAAGACAAAGAGAAGGAAATTGCAAGTGCAAGAAGAGCTCAAATTGGAAGAGGTTATAGGAACGAAAGAATTCGCACGTACAACTTTCCCCAGGGGAGAGTAACGGACCACAGGATAAACCTATCAATTTATAACATTCAGAGTATAATGGAAGGAAACCTTGATGAGTTAATAAATGCTTTGATTGAAGAAGAACAAAAAGAAAAATTCGAAGAATTAGAAGAATAGTTGCCATGGATGTAAAATCTCTGTTGAAACATGCTTTTAATGATTTGAAAAGTGTCTCTGATGCTCCTGTTTTAGAAAGCGAACTTTTACTTTCCACTGTATTAGGTGTTAAAAGGGGGAAGCTTTATTTAATGGAAAATAGCCTGGTTGACGATTACCTGGTAAGAAAATTTTTTGTCTGTATAGAAAAAAGGAAGAAAGGTTATCCGTTTTTTTATATTTTTGGTAAAAGAGAATTCATGAATTTAGAGTTCATTGTCAAAGAGGGAGTTTTAATTCCCCGCTCTGAAACTGAGACCATTGTTGAAGAATCTTTAAAAATAGCAAATGGTAAAAAAATGAAAGTCTTTGATATTGGAACAGGCTCTGGCTGTATAATATTATCTTTTCTTTATTATAACAAATTGAGCGAAGGAACGGGCATAGATATTTCTAAAGCCGCCGTAAAACTTGCTTCATCAAATGCAAAAAAATTAAATTTAATTGACAGGGTAAGTTTTTTGAATATTGATTTTTCGCTTTATAATCCTTCGAAAGAGTTTGATATAATTTTTTCTAATCCTCCTTATGTAAAAAGGAACAAAATAAAAGATGTTAAATGCGAACCCTATAGAGCTCTTAATGGTGGAAAAGATGGGTTTAAGTTTTATCCATTTTTATTTAAAAAGTCTATTTCGATGCTTTCAAGAGGGGGATATCTTTTTGTAGAGATTGATGACGATATGGGAGAAAGAGCAGCGCAAATTATGAAAGACGAAGGCTTCAAAGACATAAGAATAATAAAGGATTTGTCAAATTTAGACAGAGTTGTTTGTGGAGTAAAATGAATATTGATGTAGAAATTGCCAAAAAACATATTTTAAAGCATGGTATTTTGGCCTTTCAAACAGATACTATAATGGGGCTTGGAGTAAACGGCCTCGATAAATTAGCCGTTAAAAACCTTTTTAAATTAAAAAATAGACCTTATGAAAAACCATTATATATTCTTTGCTATTCTATGGATCAAATTTTTAAGTACACACTTTCGATCCCTGATTATGCTTTAAAGTTAATGGAAAAATATTTTCCAGGTGCAATTACTTTTATATTTTATTCTACTGAAGAAGTATGGACCACGCCTGTTGAAAAAGGGAAAACTGTTGGAGTTAGGATTCCAAACTTAAAACCTCTTCTTGAATTACTTGCGTATATTGATTTGCCAATATTAAATACAAGCGCTAACATATCAGGTGAAAAGTCTATTGAGAAAGAAGAGGATTTGTACACCCTTTTGAGTAATAGTATCTTATATGTTCCTTTTGAGTATAATATATCTATGAGTAATATTCCTTCCACTGTTGTAGATTGCACGGGTGATAAACCTGTAATTTTAAGAAAAGGAGCTGTTGATATATGAAAATTCTAATATATGGAAATCCTGTACTTAGAAAAAAAGCTCCCAAAATAAAGATAATTGATAGAGATATTATTTTACTTTCTGAAAGGATGTTTAAGAAAATTGAGAAAAATATTCCAAAAGGGATAGGACTTGCAGCAACTCAAGTTGGTTATAATATTTCTCTTTTTGTTTACGAGATTGATGACGATAAGGGTGTCATTATAAATCCTGAGATTTTAAGTAAAAAAGGCAAGGAAGTCGCAGAAGAAGGTTGCCTTTCAGTTCCAGGTGTCTATGGTCCCGTTGAGAGAGCCGAAGAAATTGTTGTAAAGGCTTTAGATATTAAAGGTAAAAAAATCGAAATGCGTTTAGACGGTCTAAAAGCGCGTGTATTCCAGCATGAAACTGACCATTTGAACGGGATTCTTTTTACCGATTACATAAATGACATAAATAATTTAAGCGTTGAAGAAGGTTTTGAGATTCCAGAAAAGTTACTTGAAAGGCTAAAAGTTTCATGAATATCGTCTTTTTCGGATCATCGGAATTCTCCATTCCATTTATTGACGCTTTTAAAGAAGATATAAAACTTGTTGTTACTTCCCCGGATAAGATTAGAGGAAGAGGTAAAATTGCTTTGCCTAACCCGGTTAAAGACTTTGCCCAGAGAGAACATTTACCTGTTATTACAGTTAGTAAATTTAAAGACCAGGAATATAAAATGATAAAATCAACCATGCCTGATATTTTTATAGTAGTTTCATATGGCAAAATAATACCTCAGGATATCCTTTCTTTAGTGAAATGTCCAATTAACTTACATCCATCAAAACTTCCTCTTTATAGAGGTGCTGCTCCTATTGAAAGACAAATAATGGACGGTGTTGAGGATTCTGCAGTAAGTATTATCAGGGTTATCAAGGAATTAGACGCAGGAGACATAATTATTGAAGAGCCTTTTAAAATTTTACCTTATGAAACAAAAGGTGATGTAGAAAAAAAGATTGTTGAGATTGGGATTCCTCTTTTGAAAAAAGCAATTGAAGTCTCATCCAATGGAGAATGTGATGGCATGAAACAAGAGGGTACTGCAATTTATGCAATTAAAATTACAAAAGATGATGAGCTTATTGTTTGGAGTTTTGATGGGCTGAATATATTTAATAAAATTCGTGCGTTAAGCCCTAAACCCGGGGCTTATACTTATTTTAGAAAAAAAATAATAAAAATTTTTAAAGCAGAAATTGCTAATTTTGTTAATTCACGTCCACCCGGTGCTGTAACCAATGTTTTTAAAGATTGCTTTAATATTGCTTGTGGAAAAGGCTGCATCAAAATCTTTGAATTGCAGATTGAAGGCGGGAAAAGAATAAGTGCAAAAGATTTTATCAATGGTTTTAAAGTTAAAGAAGGAGAAAGCTTTGGATAATGGCTCAAACTGATATTGTTGTTAATGTTAAAGTTGTACCAGAAAAAATAAGTATTGACAAAGAAACCTGCAGGGTAAAAAGGGAAGGCAATTCTATTTTTAATCCTTTAGACCTTGTAGCGTTCGAAGAGGCTGTCAAGCTTAAAAAAGTAAGCAATGCTTCCATTTCTGTTATTTCAATGGCTCCCCTAAAAGAGAAGGATCTTCTAAAGAACCTTTTCAAATATGGAGCCAATAGAGTAATTTTGTTGTCAGATAAAAATTTTGCTGGTTCAGATACCTTTGCTACTTCCTTTGTACTAAAAGAAGCCATAATAAAACTCGTACACAACTTTAACTTGATAATCCAGGGCGATTTTTCATTAGATGGTTCAACGGGAAATGTTGGAGGAGAGTTGGCAGCACTTTTAAATATTCCTTTCATTTCAAATGTTTTTTCAATTGAATCTTACAGTAAAAGAATAATTGTTAAAAGAATTTTTGAAAAGATTGAGACTTTTGCTGTGGATCTGCCTTCTCTTATTTCCGTCAGGAGAGAGGCCAATAAAGGAGCTGTTGTCGATTTATTCTCTCTTGTGGAGTCTCTGGACAAAGAAGTTGAAGTATATACAAGCGAGATGCTGAATTTGCCTGAAGAAAAGGTTGGCTTGAAGGGTTCTTTAACGGAAGTTTTGAATGTTTTTCAAGATTCCCCCGTATTTGAAGGAAACCTTATAACATCAAACGGTGAAAAGACAATTTTTGATTTTCTAAAGAAGGTTTCTATATGAAACCTCTTTCTTTTCTAAAGAAGGTTTCAAATATATGAAAGCTCTTTTAGTCTTTAAAAGGAATAACTCTTTTTCTAAAGAAGTTTGGAGTCTGGATTTAGAGAATTATTTTGCAAGTTTTGATCTAACTTCACGTTCTGCAAATTTTTTACCTGATAAGGAAATTATTGATTCAACAATGGGCGTTGATTTTATTTCCAGAATTATGGAGAATAATAAGTTTGATATTATTATCTTTTCGGACGAACTTATTGTGAAAGAAACTGCATCTTATTTTGCCGGAAAATATAATTTTGGTCTTATTGCTCACAGTAAAGAGTTTTTGTTTAAAGAGAATAATATTATTGGAATAGTTCCAGGATGGGAGAATATTCAGGCTGATGTTGTATCGACTTCTGACCCTAAACTTATTATTTTGAAGAGCAGGAGCATAGTTAATCTGTCACTGAATAATCCGTGCGTAATTTATCTCAAGGAACCTACTAAAGTAAAGTTACTTTCCAATGAAAAAATAGTCGAAAATCCTCTTAAATCAGCAAAAATAATTGTCGGAGTTGGCAGAGGAGTTGAAAGAAATGTTCTACCGAGGGTTCTTGAATTTGCAAGATTAATAGGGGCTGAGGTTGGATGTACCCGACCTGTGGGAGATGCAGGTTTGTTACCTCCTGATAAGGTTATTGGCGATTCTGGAGTAGATGTATCGCCCGATGTTTATATTGCTCTGGGGATTTCGGGAGCAATTCAACATATTGAATCTGTAAACGCTAATTATACTATTGCAATTAATTCAGATGCTCATGCTCGCATCTTCCAGAAGAGCAACCTTTCGATTAATCAAAGAGTAGAAGAAGTTATTGATAAATTATTAGTTTTAGTTTTGTCTCGTTTGTAAGAGTAGCAATAATACAATTTATATTTAAATTATTTAAAGATCCTTTAATCCTTTGGAACCTTCTGAAAAGAGCAAAGGTTAGAGAAGATTAAATCTACACTCTTTTCAGTAGATTATTTTTGTTGATTTTCTCATGGTTTTTCGTTATAATGAGGAATTATGAGAAAAGTAATAGATAGAAACGTTGTTCTTCTTGGACTAACAAGTTTCTTTACCGATGTATCTTCAGAGATGATTATGAAAGTTTTCCCTCTTTTTCTTGAGTCTATAGGAGCTGGTGGTGCAATTATTGGTATTGTTGAAGGTGTTGCAGAAAGTGTTTCGTCACTTCTAAAAATATTTTCTGGTTATTTTTCTGATCGATTTAGAAGCAGGAAATGGTTTGTCTTCATTGGTTATACGGAATCCGCAATAACTAAAATTTTCTTGCAGTTTATTTCTACTCCTTATGGTGCCTTCTGGATAAGGGCAATAGAGCGAATTGGAAAGGGAATAAGGACTTCCCCTCGTGACGCTCTTATTTCTTCATATGCAAACGAGAAAAACAGAGGTTTATATTTTGGTTTTCATAGGGCGTTGGATACTTTTGGGGCTGTTCTTGGTCCTATGCTGGGTATTTTTATTCTTAGAAAATTCGGATTAAGTAATTTTAAGATTGTTTTTAAATTTGCATTAGTACCCGCCTTTTTAGCTATATTTATTATGCTGTTTGTTAAGGAAAGAGAGTTTAAAAATATCCTTAAAGAAAATAAAGGTAATTCTAAATTTAATCTTGGAAAGAGGTTCTATTTTTATATTTTTGCTGTAACTCTTTTTACAATAGGTAATAGTTCAGATGCCTTTATTACGATTTATGCAGGAACATTCAACCTTTCTTCAACAATTATTCTTTTTATGTGGACTATTAATGCTTTAGTATATGCGACTTTTTCAATCCCTTTAGGTGTACTTTCCGACAGAATTGGAAGGAAAAGGGCAATTATTTTAGGCTACACAATCTATGGGATCTCTTATTTGGGATTTGCTCTCACAAAAAATGCTTCATTTTTATATTTAGTGTTTATGTTATATGGTATATATTATGCTTTTAGCGAGGGTTCACAAAAAGCATTTGTTGCTGATCTTGTTGCAGATGAATCGGCAAGAGGCACGGCTTATGGTATTTATAATTTTGGTGTAGGCATTATGGCTCTTCCTGCCTCTCTGATTGCCGGGTTTCTTTATCAGTATATTGCACCGAAGGCACCATTCTATTTGGGAGGGATAGTTGCTCTTATTTCCTCTTTCCTTATTATTTTTGTTTAAAGGTTTTTACTCTTTGTAATTGTGTCTTGAACAATTATAATTAAAAATGGGTGCAGGGAGATGGCAAAAATAAAATTAAAAGTATATGGTCTATTTAGAGAAAAGAGTGGAATTGAAGAAGTTGAACTCGCAGGAGCAAATTTTCTTGAAATCCTTGAAAATCTTATTAAAAAAGCTCCAATGCTTAAAAGCGATGTTTTCGATGAAAACATAAAGTTAAAAGAAAATGTTTATTTACTAAATGGTCGTAATATTAATTTACTCGAGGGTATTGAAACCCAAGTTAAAGATGGAGATACTATTACCGTGTTCCCAATAATTACTGGCGGTTAAATTTCAAATATTTATCCAATTTTCATCTTTATAACAGCCCACTTTAGTAGAGGAGCGCCAATTATCTCAAAGAAGATTACTCCTGACATTGTAATTGCAAATATCGCCTCTCCGTAATTTAGTAGAAATCCTTTTGAATGTGCGGCAAAGTATATAGTTAGTGTTGATTGGGATAGAAGCGAGATTCCTATCGGAAAGGCTTCTTTTCTATTCATCCTGGTTAAAATGTTCCCGAGTACTCCTCCAGAAATTTTTCCAAAGCCTCTTGAAATGATAAAAAGTAATCCAGATGGTATAAGTACGGTTTTTATCAAATCAAATGACAGCGCGAATCCATTTACAATCAAAAATAAAATGAACATAATGCTATCGATTTGCCTTGTTGCATTTAGGAATTCCTCGCTTTGATTTTATGACCGAGATTTTTTATAAAACAAAATACAGTAACCTTAAGATTGATGTTGATAAATATGAAGAAATAAAGAACTTTGCAATTGAAATAATCAACTTTTGAAGGAATTTAGAAATAACAGATAAAATTAATCTGCAACAGGGAATTTAACTGTAAATTTACTGCCTTTGTTTTTCTTGCTTTCAACTTCAATTTTACCATTTTGCATATACAATAATTCCTTTACTATTGATAAACCTATGCCAAGGCCAGATGAATTTTTTGATCTCGATTTTTCTCCTCTGTAGAATCTTTCAAATATGTGCGGCATGTCTTCTGGATCTATCCCTATACCTGTGTCCTCTATTATAAGAGAAACATAATTTTTGTTTTGTGAGGTAGAGATTTTGATGAATCCTTCGTTTGTAAATTTGATAGCATTGCTAAGGAGGTTTATTATTACTTCTTTCACTTTTTCTTTATCACCCATAATAAAAATTTCCTTTTGTAAAGAATCGATTTGGATTTGGATATTCTTTTTTTCTGCTTCAATGTTAATAATCGGGATAGATTCTTTAACTACGGAATTCAGGTCTAATTTTTCAATATCTAATTGGTAATTTTTGCCATCGATTATTGAAAGTCTTGTAATTTCTTTAACAATTGTTTCCATTCTTTCGACTTCTTTTTGTATTGTGTTTATCGATTTTATTTTTTCTTCCTCAGTGAAACTCTCATCTTCGAGTAATTCTAAGTAGCCTTTGATACTTGTAAGCGGGGTTCTTAGATCGTGTGAAACGTTTTGGACAAGTTTTTTCCTCATGTTTTCGATATCTGTAAGTTGTTCTGCCATATAGTTAAGAGACGATGCTAGCTCTCCTATTTCGTCTCTTGATTTTAAGCCAATCCTTGCACTGTAATCACCCTGAGAGATCCTTTTCGCAAGTTTTTGCATTTCTTTGAGTGGTCTTACTGTAAGATTTGATACTATCAAAGCAACTCCTATCCCTATAAATATTGACATAACTCCTGACCAGACAAGGGTCATTCTTAAAGTATTTAAAAACATTGTGACTTGGGGTTTTAGCAGCAAATCAATTTCATGTGGCCAGTTTCCAATTATAATGCGGACGAAAATCTGCCTGACAAATATGCTTGAAAATATAAAAGAAAAAATTATTACTGCAAGTATTACACCAATATAGCTTAAGATAAGTTTTATTCTAAAGTTCATCTCTTATTAACCTGTAACCTGCACTGTATATTGACTCGATGTATTTGGGCTCTTTTGGGTTATCACCAAGTTTTTCTGATATTCTTGATATATGCATCTATGGTCCTATCAAAAACAACTTTGTCATATTCTGAGTATATTTCATTCATAATTTCATCTCTTGTAAGCACTGAACCTATTTTTTTAGCTAACGCAAAAAGCACTCTAAATTCCTTAACAGTTAAACCTAAGTCTTTGCCATTTTTGTAAACTCTCATTTCTTTTGGATTAATTTCTATATCTTTAATTTTTAAAGTTCTTTCTTCAGGATACGCCCTTTTCAGAATATTTTTTACTCTTGCAACAAGTTCCCTTGGGCTAAAGGGCTTTGTAACATAATCATCTGCACCTATTTCAAGTCCTTGCACTCTATCGGTTTCATCTGCTTTTGCAGTCAGCATGATTATGGGTACATTTGATTTTTTCCTAAGTTTCTGGGCAACCGTTTCACCATCTATATATGGAAGCATTAAATCAAGTATAACAAGACTCGGCTTTTCGGTGTCGAATTTCTCTAATGCTTCTCTACCATTTTTTGCATGCACTGTTTTGAAGCCTGCTTTCCTCATATAAAGGTCAACAAGGTCTCTAATGTTTTCTTCATCATCAACTATTAAGATTTTTTTCATTTATTCACCCAGCAGCATAATTATATTTAAAAATGTGAAAATATTGTGAATCTGGCAAATTTTGGAAAAAATATTTTTTATATTAAAATTTAATATGGATGAAAAAGTTTTATTAATGATTATATTTGCTTATCTTCTCGGCTCCATAAACCCAGCCATAATGTTAACTAACATCTTTTCAAAAAGAGATATAAGGGAGCTTGGAGACGAAAACCCCGGGGCTACCAATGTTTTTCTAAATGTCAACGAGTTTGCTGGTGCATTAGTTTTTAGTTTTGATTCTTTGAAAGGTTTTTTGCCACCCCTTTTCGCATCTTTAATCGGCTTAACGGGTGTTTTACCTGCTTTGATTGGATCTTTTGCCGTTATTGGGCATGACTTTCCTCTTTTCCATAGATTTAAAGGTGGTACAGGTATTTCAGCAATTATAGGAGGTTTATTATTTTTTGTGCCTCGATTGATTATCCTAACAGTCATCTTTGTTACTTTTTTAGTGTTTTTGTTCTCGCATAAAGGCTTTAGTTTGAATTTTCGTTTATCACCTTTTGAATCAGGGGAAAGTATAGCTTTTATTATTGTTATTGTTTTCTTGATTTTTAGCGAAAATATCGAAGCTAAAATGTACATGCTTTTTTCAACGTTGATTGTTGTTATAAAAAAATTTGATGTTGCTTTGGATCTATTAAAAATAAATCATCAGCACATTAAAATTTAATTAAACGTAAAATTACCAATTTTGAACAAAACGTAATTTTTGCTATTATTTTATTATGAAGAATATTTTTAAGGAGGATTTTAATGATTTCTGCAAATGATCTTAGAGCAGGTATAACTTTTGAAATTGATAATGAGCTTTGCGTAGTGATTTCTTATCAGCATGTTAAGCCAGGTAAAGGCTCCCCGTTCGTTAGAGTGAAGTTTAAGAATCTTAATACTGATAATATCATCGAAAAAACTTTTAGACCTGAGGAAAAATTTAAAAAGGCATTCCTTGAAAGAAAAAGTATGCAGTATTTGTACAAAGAAGGTGACAACTTTGTGTTTATGGACCTTCAAACTTATGAGCAGTTCTACCTTCCATCTGAGGATGCTGGAGATGCGGCAAACTATCTCAAAGAAAACCTCGAAATATCAGTAGTTTTTTTTAAAAATAAACCTGTTTCTGTTGAGTTACCTACTTTTGTAGAGCTTGCTGTGGTAGAAACTGAGCCAGGCGTTAGGGGGGATACTGCTACTTCTGCCATGAAACCCGTTGTGCTTGAAACTGGTTATAAGCTTAATGTTCCTCTTTTTATTAATATTGGTGATGTTTTGAGGATTGATACAAGAACAGGTGAATATCTTGAAAGGGTGAACAAATGAGCAAGGTAATTATTTCAGAAGAAGCGATTGAGTCAATGATTTTGAATGCAACCCTTGGGGTAGAAGGTGTTTTAGACACCTGGAAGGGTTTTGAAGAGTATATCCCATATATGAATAAAGATAGGCAACATCCACACGGGATTGATTTTATGCTTGCTGATAATAAGCTTACGATTACTGTTTTCGTGATAGTAAAATATGATTACAACCTTAAAAAAATTGGTGAAGAGATACAAAATCAAATTAAATCACAAATAGAAAGTATGACTCCTTTTACTGTTACTGATGTTAATGTAATCATTGAAGATATAATTGCACAAGACGCAATTAGAAAGAAGTAAAAACATGAAAGTTAAGGAGAAGGGTAGAGAGATTGCCTTTAAATTACTTTTTGCTATAGATGTAGGTAAAAATTCTCTTCCAGATGCAATTTCTTTTTTTAGATATGAATATCCGGTTGCTATCGATTATGCGATGCTTCTTGTTAACGGAACTCTTTCGCATATGGAATATATAGACAAAAATATAGAGAATTTACTCGAGAAATGGAGCTTTGATAGAGTATATGTAGTTGATAAAGAACTTCTCCGCTTAGGAGTTTTTGAGATAGAGTTTGTTAATGATATAGATGATGGCTTAGTAGTCTATGAGATAGTGGAACTTGCAAAGAAATATGGAGATAATGAGTCGGGGAATTTTGTTAACGGTATTTTGAGAAATTTTCTGAGGCAAAGAGAAAAAGAAAAGGAAGATGAAAAGGCTTGAAGCTATAATCTATGGCTTTGTCCAGGGAGTTGGCTTTAGGTATTTCGCAAGGAGAAACGCTCTGGTTTTAGGACTTGTGGGATATGTAAAAAATTTATCTGATGGGAGCGTGGAAGTTGTTGCTGAGGGAGAGATTGAGAAATTAAAAGAGCTTCTTGAAATTCTGAAAAAAGGCAATGGCTATTCTCATGTTGAGAAGATAAACTATGAAATTAAAGATTCAAAGAATAAATTTAACGATTTTTATGCATTTTAAAGAGGTGACATAAATTGGAAATAGAAAGCTATATGGAAGAAAAAAGAAAATTCATTAGTAATGCTTTGGAAGCGATTATACTTCCCCTGAAAGAACAGTCTCCTCTTTACCCTGCAATATCTTATGCACTTTTATTGCCTGGAAAGAGAATTAGACCCATCCTTACGCTTAATGTTTACGAGTCCATTAAAGGTAACGTAAAGGACGTCATTCCTTTTGCCTGTGCAGTTGAACTGGTTCACACATACTCATTGATCCACGATGATTTGCCGATAATGGACAATAGCGATATGAGGAGGGGTAAACCAACTTGCCATAAGGTCTATGGAAGCGACATGGCCCTTCTTGCAGGAGATGCTTTGCTCTCTCTTTCTTTTGATATAGTTGTAAGTTCCGGTTTTAAGAATGATTTTGAACCACAAAAGATTTTACAAGTTGTTCAAGAATTTGCATTAGCTTCAGGCATAAAAGGTTTAGTAGGCGGCCAGGTTATGGATATGGTAACAATGAATGAAAGCAACATAGATAAGGAAACCATACTTTATATTGAAAGTATGAAAACTGCTTCACTGATTAGACTTGCTGTAAGGGTAGGTGCAATTCTTGGTGGAAGTCCTGAAGACGAGCTTATTGCTCTTACTAAATTTTCAGAAAATTTTGGAATTAGCTATCAGGTTATTGATGATATCCTTGATGCAACATCAACCACAAAGATTCTTGGTAAAGACGTAGGTCAGGACATGAAAAATAAAAAAGCAACTTTTGTTGCACTTTTTGGTGTAGAAAAGGCTAAAGGAATAGCTTCTGATTTTATTTATAAATCAATCGACTACTTAAAACCTTTTAGCGGAAAGTATAAAACTCTTGAAGAAATCGCAATTTACTCTTTGAATAGAATAAAATGAATGAAGAAAGTATTCTGAAAAATATTTCCAAACCAGGCGATATCAAGAATTTGAATTTTAAACAACTCGATGTCCTTGTCAAAGAAATAAGAGCGCTTATTATTGAGACAGTTGCTCAAACAGGCGGTCATCTAGCGTCTAATCTTGGAAATGTTGAAGTTACAGTTGCCTTGCATAAAGTTTTTGATTTTTCGAAAGATAAGGTTATTTTCGATGTGGGTCATCAGGCTTATGCCCATAAAATATTGACTGGCAGAAAAGAACTATTTAATTCATTAAGGCAATACAATGGAATAAGCGGATACACAAACCCTTCCGAAAGTAAATACGATGCTTTTATTGCAGGCCATGCTTCTACGTCTCTTGCTCTTGCTCTGGGTTTTGTTAAATCAAGAGAATTAAAAAAAGAGAATTATGAAGTTGTAGCACTTGTTGGCGACGGTGCTTTTACTGGAGGAGAAGCCTACGAAGGGTTAAATAATCTTGGCCAATTAGGCAAGAAAGCTCTCATTGTTCTAAACGATAATGAAATGTCAATTTCACGCAATGTTGGATCAATTTCGCGTTTACTTTCAAGGCTCCGTTCCTCAAGTCTTTACCAGAGTCTTAAAAAAAATATAGTTAAAACCTCGTTGATCAGGAAAATAAAACTTTCCATAAAGGAACTTTTTCTTCCAACCACTTTTTTTGAGGAACTCGGTTTTACGTATTTAGGACCAATTGATGGCCATAATTTAAAAGAACTTATAGAAACCTTTCAGAGGACTAAAAATATTTTAAATCCAGTAGTTGTTCATGTAATTACTAAAAAAGGAAAAGGCTATAGTTTTGCAGAGGTTAATCCGACAAAATTTCATAGTGCTGAGCCATTCGAGATAGATACAGGCATATCTCGCAAAAAAAACGGATCAAAAACATTTTCAGAGATTTTTGGTGAGACATTGGTCGAGGAAGGCGCTAAAGATCCAAAAATATTTGTAATAACTGCTGCCATGTCCGATGGCACCAAAACAAATTTGTTTAAAAAAGCTTTTCCCGAAAGATTTCTTGATGTAGGAATTGCTGAACAATGCGCTGTAACAACAGCTGCAGCTCTTGCAAAAGATGGCTTTAAACCGGTTGTTGCAATTTATTCTACTTTTATACAAAGAGCATACGATCAACTTGTGCATGATGTTGGAATCTCTAATTTGCCAGTTGTTTTTGCTCTTGATAGAAGCGGCATTGTTTCCGATGATGGACCAACCCACCAGGGAGTGTTCGATCTATCTTTTATAAGAACAATACCTAATTTTGTCATTGCTGCACCCAAAGATGATTTTGAATTGAAAGAAATGCTAAAAATTGCACTTAATTATGATGGGCCTTTTGTTATAAGGTTTCCAAAGGATGTTGCAGATCCATTTATTGCTTCTCCCCCTGTTCGGTTTGGGAAAGCAGAGATTGTTTCAGAAGGGAAAGATTTGTTAATCGCCTCTATCGGGGCAATTTTTAACCGAGCATACAAAGCAAGAGAAATTTTAGAAAGCAGGAAAATCTCAACAGGTCTTATTAATGCAAGATTCGTGAAACCATTAGATAAAAACGTCATTATAAATAATGCACTTAAGACTGGCAAAGTTCTGACTATCGAAGATAATACTGTTTTGGGAGGTTTTGGTTCTTCAATAAATGAACTGCTAAGCAATTTTGAAGTAAGGATTAAAAACATTGGCATTAGTGATATGTTCCCTGAGCAGGGCAAAAGAAATTTTCTCCTCGATAAATATGGCTTAGACCCGGGTGAAATTGCTAATGTCGGAGAAAAATTTGCAAAAGAAAAGGATTGATGAAGTATTAGTTGAAAGAAGACTTGCCACCAGTAGATTAGAATCAAAGCGTTTAATTATCGAAGGTTTAGTCTTTTTGAATGGCAATATAGTGCAAAAATCATCTACCTCTGTAAGTGAAGAAGACATTATTTCCATTAAAGAGCCAAGAAGATATGTAAGTAGAGGGGGAATTAAATTAGAGTTTGCTCTTGATGAATTCAAGGTTAGTCCAAAGGATAAAGTTGCAATAGACATAGGTTCTTCAACCGGAGGTTTCACAGACTGTCTTCTTAAATTGAATGCTAAAAAAATTTATGCTGTTGATGTAGGAGCAGGACAGCTTGATTTGTCTTTAAGAAATGATCCAAGGGTTGTTGTGCTCGAAAAAGTTAATGCAAGAAATCTTTCAATAAAAATAATTCAAGAACAAGCTGATTTAATAGTAATGGATGTCTCATTTATATCTATAACAAAAATACTTCCTGCCTTAAAAACTCTCTTAAAAGACAATGGTCTGATTATTTCTCTTGTCAAACCCCAGTTTGAAGGTGAGAGAAGTTTTTTAAGAAAAGGGATTATAAAAGACAAAGAGCTTCATAAAAAAATACTTCTTAATACAATTGAACAAATTGCCAAGGCGGGTTTTATTGTAAATAGAACGACATTCTCGCCTATTAAAGGAGGGAAAGGAAACATAGAATTCTTTTTTTTAATAAAAAAGGTTGGCAATTTTGTAAATTTATCAGATGTTAATAAAATTGTTGAGGAGATATGGGAGAAAATAGGATTAAAAAAGTAGGGATTTTTTATCTTGATGGTATTTATATTGAAGAGCTCGCCAAAGAGCTTTCGAGTTACCTTAGCAAAAAGGGTGTTGGAATAGTCATTAAAGATGAAATTAAAAACCTTCAGGACGCCAAAGACCTTATAATAATAAGTCTTGGTGGTGATGGAACTTTTCTTAAAGCATCTCGTCTCGCCATTAAACTTGGAGTCCCAATTTTTGGAGTCAATCTCGGGAGTCTTGGTTTTTTGGCAGATGTTGAAGGAGTCGATATATATTCTGCTGCAGATGCAGTTTTGAATTGGGATTTTTTGATTGAAAAGAGATCGATTTTAAAATCCACAATCGTATCTGAAGAATCAGAAAATATTGAATTTAACGCCGTAAACGATTTTGTAATAATGAGAAGCATAGAAGATAGAATTCTCCAAGCAGAAATACTTGCAAATGGTATCGATGTTGGCAAATTTAGAATAGATGGGTTAGTCTTTTCAACTGCAACTGGTTCAACTGCTTATTCACTTTCCCTTGGAGGACCAATTATCGTTCCAAATGCTGATGTTTTCTCTCTTGTTTTTATTGCACCTCACAAACTTTCAGCTCGGCCAGTGGTATTTTCTAACTCAGATAAGGTATCAGTAAGAATTTTATCTGATGGACATTTTAGCTTTCAAAGGGATGGAGAAGAGGTTACTAAATTAATAATGTTTGACAGGGTTACTGTGCAAAAAAGCGAAAAAGAGCTTAGCATTATTCACCTTAAGAGCAAGAATTTTTTTGATGTTCTAAATAAGAAATTTGGTTGGGGACTTTAGTATGATTTTGGGTTTGCTTGTAACAAATCTTGCAATAGCAAAAAAAATTGAGCTTTCTTTTGATAGCAACCTTGTTGTTATATCAGGCGAAACCGGGGCTGGTAAAACAATAATAATGAACGCAATAGGAATAGCCTGTGGAGCAAACGCTTCACAGGAACTTATAAGAACAGGTGAAAAAAGCGCACTCATTGAAGTGAGCTTCACACTTAATAATACCCCAAAAGCCATTGGTATACTTCAACGCCTTTCTCTTTATGATAAAGAAGAAATGCTAATCATCTCGAGGTTGATTTCAAAGAACAGAACTCGTAACACTATAAATGGTCATCTTATACTTTCTAAAGAATTAAAAGAAGTTGGACGCACTCTTGTGGACTTGCATGGTCAATATGAAGCTCAATCATTACTGGATGTTAATAATCATATAAAACTTCTTGACAAGTTTGGTGGCAGAGGAATGTCAGAAATAAGGGAAAAGGTAGTAGCGGAAATTTCTCGATTTAATGAGATTAAGAATACCCTAACTGAGCTGGAAGATACTGATAGGAAATATAAGGAGGAGAGGGATTTCATTAATTTTGAAATTTCGGAGCTCGAGGGTGCTAATTTAATTGAAGGCGAGGAAGAAGAGCTTCGGGAGGAAGAGAAAATCCTTTCTAATGCAAAAGAGTTGAGTGATTTACTTAAAATGTCTCAAGATTTAATCAACAACGACGAAGGAACTTCGATTTTTAAATTGTTTTCTTTACTACGCAATAATATCGAAAAAGCTACTGAGATTACCGAGAAGATAAAATATATTTCAGATTCTATCGAGAAGATGCAAACAGAGCTTAAAGAAATAAACAGGGACATTTCTAATTTTAATATGAGTATAATTTATGACCCCGAAAGGCTGATCTATATTGAAGATAGACTCGCTTTGATTTCTAAGCTAAAAATGAAATACAGGAAATCTATTCTCGAGCTTATTGAATATCTTCGTCAATTGAAAGATAAAGTTAGTTCTTTTAATTCTGTAACTGATAAAATTGATAATCTTAAAAAAGAGGAAGACAAGCTTTTAAAGATGATTGGATTCGATGCTTTAGAACTATCTTTAAAAAGGAAAGAAGTTGCTGAACAATTTAGAGAGCGTGTAATAAGTGAATTGAGAGACCTTGCAATGGAAAATGCTGATTTTAAAGTAGATTTCGAAGCAGTCGGGGATAATGAAGGTGTTTTAATTGATGGAAAGAAAGTAAAACTGTTTAGCGATGGTATAGATTCTGTGCAATTTATCATAAAAACAAATCCAGGCGACGATTTTAAGCCACTTACATCTATAGCTTCAGGAGGAGAGATTTCAAGAGTGATGCTTGCAATTAAAACTGTCCTTGCAGAAGTCGACGAGATTCCTGTTCTTGCTTTCGACGAAGTAGATGCTGGAATAGGAGGAAAGACTGGTGAAAAAATTGCCGAAAAATTACTTGAAATTTCTAAATACAGACAGATTATTTGTATTACTCATCTTCCTCAAATTGCCTCTTTGCCTGGCCAGCACTTTGTAGTGGAAAAAAATATTAAGAATAATGAGACGTTTCTCACAGTAAGAGAATTAAATGAATATGAGAGAATCGGTGAAATAGCAAGAATGATTTCAGGGACTAGTGTTACTGATACTACTATAAAACAAGCCCGGGAGCTTATGAGGAGGTGGGTATGAGAATTTTGGTAATAAATCCTGGCTCTACTTCAACAAAAATTGCTGTTTTTGATAACAGAAAGGAAGTTTTTTCCGAGACAATAATGCATTCAACAGAGGAGCTTTCTTCTTTCAAATCTGTTTTAGAGCAAAGATTTTTTAGAAAAGAAAAAATTCTTTCTGCTCTCAAAAAAAACGAGGTTCAAGTGAATAGCCTTGATACAATTATAGGAAGAGGGGGAATCGTAAAACCAATCTCTGCAGGAACATACTCGGTGAACGAAGCATTAATTAGCGATCTTGAGAAGTTCTCAGCAGAACAAGAGCACCCCTCTACACTTGGAGGCTTAATTTCTTATGAAATTGGGCAGGATATTCATAAACCCTCTTTTATTGCAGATCCAGTATGTGTTGATGAATTTGAGGATATTGCAAGAATTTCAGGCTTAAAAGATATTAAAAGAAAATCTTTGTTACATGCTCTAAACATTAGGGCAAGCATGTACCGTTATTCTGAAACATTTAAGAGAAACATAAATAATTTAAATCTTATTGTTGCCCATCTCGGTGGAGGAATTTCCATTGCTGCTATTAAAAATGGAAGAATTGTAGATGTTAATAACGCGAATGAAGCTGGGTCATTTTCTCCCGAGAGAACAGGAAACTTACCATCTATTGATGTTGTAAATATGGCTTACTCGGATAATTACGAGAGAGGAGATCTTTTGAAGTTATTTACAAAGAAAGGTGGTCTTGTGTCGTATCTTGGTACTAACAATATGCAAGAAGTTCTTCTAAAAATCAAAGAGGGAGATAACTTTGCTAAGGAAGTTTTTGAGGCACTTTGTTATCAGGTTGCAAAAGAAATTGGGGCGATGGCTACTGTATTAAATGGAAATTTGGAAGCAATTATTATTACTGGCGGTCTTGCATATAATGAAGAGGTTGTAGAGGCAATTAAGAGCAGAGTTCAGTTTATAGCACCTATTATTGCTTATCCTGGTGAATTCGAGATGGAGGCATTAGCCTATGCTGCGTTAAGAGTTCTAAATGGTGACGAAAAAGCTAAGAAATATGTATAATTAATAGAGAGGGATATGATGATAAAAAGTTTTGAAGAATTGGTCTTCTATCTCAAAAAGAAAGGAAGAGAAAGAATTTATAGTTGCAGGAGCCGAGGATGTTGAAGCAATGAAAGCTGCTAAATCTATCAATTATTATGCAAAATTGAGAAACGCGCATATAATAGTTGGTGCAAAAGCGTCTGTGTTAATACCTTCTCGAGCAGACTTAAGTGATGTTAAATTTAATTCAATAGCTCTTGCAATAGCGAGCAAAGTATAAAGGAGGTTTTTATGGAACAAATAAAGAGTTTAAAAGGTATTTTGGAAACTGTAAGCAACATGAAGGAAAAAAGAGTTGTTTCGGTTGCTTATGGTCAGGATCTTCATACATTGCAGGCAGTTGAAAAAGGTATAAAAGAAGGGATCTTTAAAGCAATTGTATTTGCAAGCAAAGATGAAGTGAAAAGAGTTTGCGAGGCAAATAATATAGACAATTCTCTCTTTGAAGTAGCAAATGTCCCTGAAGAAAAAGAAGCAATAAGACAAGCAGTAAGATTAGTTAGGGAAAAAAAGGCAGATTTTATAATGAAAGGCTTATGCCAGACTGCTAATTATATGAGAGGGATACTCGATAAAGAAGAAGGATTATTACCCCCTGATGGAGTTTTATCTCACGCAACGATTATTGAATCTCCAAATTACCATAAGTTACTTATAGTTTCTGATGTTGCGGTAATTCCACAACCTGATCTAAAAGCTAAAGAAATGATGATTAATTATGATGTTAAGATAGCGCATTATTTGGGTATAGAGAATCCGAAAGTAGCCATAATTGCAGCTGTAGAAACGGTAAATCCTAAAATGCAAGCAACGGTAGATGGTGCAATTCTTTCAAAAATGAATGAAAGAGGTCAGATTAAAGGCTGTGTTGTTGATGGCCCTCTTGCATTAGACCTTGCAGTCTCGAAGGAATCGGCAGAAATAAAGAAAGTGAAATCGACAGTTGCTGGAGACGCTGATGTGCTAATTTTTCCAAATATTGAATCTGGGAATGCTTTTTATAAATCAACAACTAAACTCGGAAATGCAGAAGTTGCAGCAGTAGTTACTGGAGCAATTGTTCCTTCTGTATTAACTTCTCGTGGGGATAGTGAGGAATCGAAATTATATTCATTGGCTCTTGCTGCCCTTATCGCAGAAAGATAATTTTAGTTATTTTGTAATTTTTGGAAATTTTATATAATAAATCGTAAAATTAGGAGATGGGCTATGGAAGAAAAAGGAAGCTTTGAAAATGTAAACTTTGATGATGTAAAGAGTATTCTTGAGCAGGCTGAAGTTAAGAAATTACCCAGGAGTGAGCATTTTGAAGAAACAAGCGAGTCTGTTGAAAAGGCAGTTGAAGCCGAAAATGTAGAACAACAGGCTCAAAGTGAACAGAATAAAGTGGAAGCAGAAAAAAAGGAAAATGAAACTTATAATTCTAAAAGTGAAAAAAGTAGAGATATTCTTAAAAACAGTAGCGAATTCTTTCCAAAATTATTCAGACGAGGGGACGTTATCAGCGTAACAGTAGTAAAACTCGAATCAAACGGCATAATGGTAAGTGCTGGAAGGAAGGAAGATCATTTTATACCTACTCACGGTTTGTCTCTGAGGCCAATTAATTCTCCAGAAGAAGTAGTTAAAATTGGTGACAAAATTGACGTGCTTGTAATGAAGGATGGCCATAATGAAAACAGAATCGAACTTTCTAAAAAAATGGCTGATTATGTTAAGAAATGGCAAGAATTAAAATTCAAATTTGAGAGAGTAGAAATAGTTCAGGGGCTCGTGATCAAGGCAATAAAGGGCGGGTTACTTATTGATATCGACGGAATTACTGCATTTTTGCCCCAATCCCAAATAGGACTAAGGAAGGGCGAAACTGTAGAATCATTTGTAAATAAAACACTCGAATTCCATATTCTTGAGATTAATCAATCGATAAAAAGAATAATTGTTTCCAGGCTTAAGGTTTTGTCTGAATTAAAAGAAAAAGAGAAGAAAATGGCCCTGGTAAGCTTGAAGAAAGGTGAAATATACGAAGGGGTAGTTAGATCAGTGCAGGATTTTGGGGTATTTGTTGATATAGGCAATGGTATAGAGGGCTTGATTCGAGTTAACGAACTTACGTGGGGTAGAAGGAAACCACCTCAGGAAATTGTCAAAATAAGCGAAACTATAAAGGTAAAAGTAATTAGTGTAAACCTCGACACTGGCAAGGTAGGTTTAAGTTTGAGGCAAACAAAACCATATCCATGGGATAATGTTGAAAGTAAGTTTCCGGTTGACAGCACTGTTGAAGGTACCGTTATTAGAATTCATCCTTTTGGTGCAGTCGTTGAACTCGATGATGGTTTAACAGGCCTTATTCATATTTCTCAGCTTGACGTGAAGAGGGTGAATAAAGTCGAAGATATTGTTGAAATTGGCGACAGAGTCCATGCCAAAGTGATTGCTATTGATAAAGAAAATAAAAAGATAAAACTCAGCAGGAAAGCTCTTTTAGAAAATCAGTGATTGATATGGATAGCTTGCATTTATCTTTAGATGAGTTAAAAGGGCTTATTCCTCATAGAGAACCCTTTTTATTTGTAGATGAGATAATAGAAGTAGTTCCTGGCGAAAGCGTTGTTGGAAAAAAGACATTTACGGGTAAGGAAGATTTTTTTAAAGGGCACTTCCCTGGTTTGCCTATTTTACCAGGAGTGATAATAGTAGAAATGGCAGCCCAGATTTCTGCATTTATGATTCTTACGATTCCTTCGCTTAAAAATCTCTTCGGTCTTTTTACCAGTATTGAGAAATTCAAATTTATCAAGAAAATCAGTTCTGATACAACTTTAATTGTTAAATCAAGAATACTCTTATTCAGACATAATTTTGCAAAAAGTGAAGCACAAGTTTTTGCTGGCGATGAACTTGTTGCCGAGGGTGTTATTTCTGCCACGTTTGTTGATAAATCTTCTTTTAGGGGGTAATTTATGTCAAAAGTTGGTATTTTAGGTATTGGAAGTTATCTACCCGATAGAATTCTTACTAATTTTGATATGGAAAAAATGTTGGATACATCTGATGAATGGATTAGAACGAGGACGGGCATAAGAGAGAGAAGGTTTGCAAATGATAATGAGGTTACGAGCGATCTTGCTGCAAAGGCCGCACTTAAAGCATTGGAAGACGCCAATTTGAAGCCCGAAGATATAGACTTGATAATTGTTGGAACAAATTCTCCAGACAAGTTGTTTTACCCAGCTACTGCATGTATCGTACAGGACAAAATAGGAGCACGTAATGCCGCAGCATTTGATTTGCAGGCTGGCTGTACTGGATGGATATATGCTACAACAGTAGCAGTGCAGTTCGTCCAATCAGGTATGTATAAGAATGTTCTTTCAATCGGTGCAGAAGTAATTACCCGAATGATGGATAAAGAAGATCGTTATACTTATGTTTTGTTTGGAGATGGCGCAGGGGCAGCAGTTGTTGGAAAGACTGATAATGGAGGTTTTTTAGGCTTTGAGCTTTTTGCCGATGGCAGCTTATCGAAGTATTTAGAAATTCCTGGTGGTGGAACTGCTTTGCCTTTTAGCAAAGAAGTACTCGACAAGAAACTACATTATACAACTATGAATGGTAAGGAAGTTTTTAAATTTTCAGTAAGAGAAATAAGCAGAGTTTCTAATATTATTCTTGAAAAAACTGGTTTTAAGGTTGATGATGTTGACTGGTTTATCCCTCATCAGGCGAATCTTAGAATCATTGAGGCCGGGGTTGGAAGACTCGGTATCCCAATGGATAAAGTTGTTATAACAATTGATAAATTTGGTAATTCCTCTGCTGCGTCAATTCCAGTTTCACTTAATGAAATTTATCAGAAAGGAAAAATTGAAAAAGGCGATAAAATTCTTATGGTTTCCTTTGGTGCCGGGATGACTTCAGGCGCAATGCTTTTGGAGTGGTCGAAATGAAGGCATTTATTTTCCCGGGACAGGGCTCTCAATATGTTGGAATGAATGAAAAAATCCCTGATTTTAATATTAAAAAAACGATGTTTGATAAAGCCTCTGAAATTTTAGGCTTTGATTTATACAATGTTTGCAGCAATGGTCCAATGGATAAATTAACTTCAACTGAAGTTGCGCAACCAGCAATTTTTACTGTTTCGCTTATTTATAATGCCCTTCTTGCAGAGAAGAATATTAAACCAGATGTTGTAGCAGGCCATAGCCTTGGTGAATATTCTGCACTTGTTGCTGCAAATGTTTTATCTTTTGAAGATGGTTTAAAACTCGTCGAGAAACGCGGAATTTTAATGAAAGAGGCTTCTCAAAATAACCCGGGTAAGATGTTGGCTGTAGTTGGTTTATCGGAAGATAAATTAAGAAATGTCCTTAATAAAGCAAAAAATTATGGCATAGTTGTAACCGCAAATATAAATACTCTTGAACAGGTTGTTCTTTCAGGCGAGTTAAATGCAATATACGAGGCGCAGAAGATAGCTAAAGAAGAAGGGGCTAAAATTGCTAAAGTTCTTGAGGTTTCTGCAGCTTTTCATTCACCGCTAATGGAGCCTGTTGTAGAAGAAATGAGTAAATTCATTGACAAGGTGGAGTTTAAAAATCCGGAAATACCTATAGTGCAAAATGTTACGGGAACTGTTCCTGGCTCGGTTATGGAAATTAAAGATAATTTGAAAAGACAATTGACGGGTCCGGTTAAATGGGTTAATTCTGTACTTAATATTCAAAAAATGGGCGTGAATCATTTTATAGAAGTGGGTCCTAAAAATGTATTGAAAAGTATGGTAGAAAAAATAGTTAAAGATACAAAGATAGAAGCAGTGGAGGGTTTAATTAATGCTTAATATAGATCTTACTGGAATGAAGGCAATTGTTACCGGGGGTTCTCGAGGAATCGGTAGACAAATATCGCTTACTTTAGCTAATTGTGGTGCTGATGTTGCTATTCTTTATGCTTTTAATGCGGAAGCTGCCAGAGAAGTTGAATCTGAAATTATAAATAAAGGCAAAAAGGTGCTTATTTTTAAGTGCAACGTATCTGATGAGGATGGTGTTAAAAGAACAGTTGATGAAATATATGCTGAATTTAAAAAGATTGATATTTTAGTAAATAATGCCGGTATAACTAAAGACAACTTGATTTTAAGACTTTCTTCTGATGAGTGGGATAAGGTGCTTGAGACTAATTTAAAAGGCGCATTTCTTATGACAAAGCACGTTTTGAGGTATATGTTAAAAGATAGATTTGGAAGAATTGTAAATATATCTTCCGTTGTTGGTCTTACAGGAAATATTGGCCAGGCAAATTATGTATCTTCTAAAGCCGGCTTAATTGGTTTGACAAAGGCTATAGCTTTAGAATACGGAACGAGAAATATAAATGCTAATGTTATAGCCCCTGGATTTATAGATACAAAAATGACGAAAAGTTTACCGGAAAAGATTAAAGAAGAATTTTTGAAAAGAGTTGCTAATAAGAGGATTGGAAAACCTGAAGATATTGCAAACGTTACTGCATTTCTTGTTTCCCCTCTTGCTTCTTATATAACAGGAGCTACCATAATCATTGATGGTGGCTTATCTTTAGGATAAAACAAAAATAGGAGGTATGTTATGGAAGAAAAAGAAATTAGAGAAAAGGTAGTTGCAATCATTAAAGACAAGTTAGGTGTCGAGGACGACAAAATTGTTGATTCAGCAAAGTATGTGGATGATCTCGGTGCGGATTCATTAACTCTTGTTGATATAGCAATGGCTCTTGAAGATGAATTTGGTATGAAAATACCCGATGAGGACATTGAGAAAATTACTACGATTGGCAGCACTTTGCAGTATATTAAAGATCACATTAAGTAGGCATGGAAAAAGTTGTTGTTACAGGTTTAGGAGTTGTTTCCTCCATTGGGATTGGAGTGGAGAAATTTTTTGAATCACTAAAACAGGGTAAAAATGGAATTTCAAGGATTAGTCTGTTCGATCCATCCCTTCATTCTGTCCAAATAGCAGGGGAGGTTAAGGATTTTAATCCAGAAGATTATGTTGATAAAAAGGATGTAAAGAGACTTGATCGAGTCCAGCAATTTGCTTTTGCTGCAGCTAAGGGGGCAATAGAGGACTCAGGGCTTTTATTTGAAAAAGAAAATACTGAGAGAATAGGGGTGTATGTTACTTCAGGTGTTGGTGGAATTCGCTCAATTGAAGACCAGGTTAAAGTATATTATGATAGAGGGCCAGATAGAGTAAGTCCATTTCTAATTACTCAGTTGATTATAGATGCTATCCCTGCATATATAGCGATAAAGTACGGTTTGAAAGGGGATACGTTAGCTGCTGTTGCCGCATGTGCATCTTCCGGTAAAACCATTGGTGAAGCGTTTTATGCAATTCAGCGTGGAGATCTTGATGTAGTTATTGCTGGTGGAGCTGATGCTGCCATAACGCCTGTTGGTGTAGCTGCTTTTGCATCTATGAGAGCACTTTCAAAAAGGAATGATGCTCCTGAAAAAGCCTCTCGACCGTTTGATAAAAATAGGGATGGTTTTGTGATGGGAGAGGGTGCGAGTATTTTGATACTGGAATCCCTTTCTCATGCAAAATCGAGAGGTGCAAAAATCTATGCAGAACTTGCAGGCTATGGTACATCGGTTGATGCATATCATATTACTGCACCTGATCCGTCTGGAAAACAAGTCGAAAGATCAATGCTTATGGCGCTTCAAAAAGCGGGATTGACTGTAAATGATGTTGATTATATAAATGCCCATGGTACATCCACGCCATTGAATGACAAAAATGAAACTTTTGCCATTAAAGAAGTATTTGGTGATCGTGCTTATAAGATTCCCGTAAGTTCTACAAAGTCAATGGTTGGGCACCTTTTGGGGGCTTCTTCGGCTTTGGAATCTGTTGCAACAGTGTTAACTATTAATAATGGAATAATTTTTCCTACTACAAATTATGAGGAAGCTGATCCGGATTGCGATCTTGACTATGTACCAAATGTTGCAAGGGAATTTAATGTTAAAGTTGCATTGAAGAATTCTTTTGGATTTGGGGGGCACAACATAACATTACTTTACAAGAAATTCGAGGATTAAGAGTATATCGATTTCTTCAATCAATTTAAAAGGGCCTGTTTATTCAGGCCCTAACCTATTTGTTTAGGTTTTTTAATTCGTTATCAATAAAATTCTTTGCAAAAGTTAAAATTTTTTCTTTTTCTAAAAGTAACTTTTCGCCAGTTTCCCTTATTTTTACTTCAAGCATACCATTTTTCTTGAAATTCTTTCCTATTATCACCTGTAATGGAGCTCCTATCAAATCTGCATCATTAAATTTTACCCCAGCACTTACATCAATCCTGTCATCTATCAGAACTTCGATTTTCTCTTGTAAAAATTGACTGTAAATTTCGTCCGAGAGTTTCTTTATTTCTTCCTCAAATAAGTTTAATGGGAGAATTTCTGCATGAAATGGTGCAATAGAAACTGGCCACTTAATTCCAAAATTATCGCGATGCTCCTCTATAACTGCCTGTAATGTCCTTCCAATGCCTATTCCGTAGCAGCCCATTATGTAATATTTTTCTTTGCCTTCTTTATCAAGAAAAACCGCGTGCATTTTTTCTGAATATTTTGCTCCAAGTTTAAAAGCGTGTCCTACTTCTATCCCATTATACATTTCAATCTTTGCACCACAAATTGGGCATGGATCCCCTTCTTTTACAGTTCTTATGTCTGCTATTAATGATGGTTCGAAGTCTCTTCCGATGTTTACATTTGTTAAATGATAACCATCTTCATTTGCGCCTGTAACAAGATTTTTTGATATTGTTAACATTTTATCTATCACAATTTTAATGTTTGATCTCTTAATAGGACCGATGGCTCCAATATTCGCATCCATTATTTCAAAAACCTCTTTACCGTCAGCAGGATGTATTTCTCTTCCGTTTAGTAAATTCTTTAACTTAATTTCATTTAATTCGTCATCTCCTCTTACAACTGCGAGAATAAATTCATTATCTATTTTATAAAGCAACGATTTAGCAAGTTTAGTAATGTCGATTTTAAGGAAATTAGCGACCTCTTCTATGGTTTTTGCTTCGAAAGTTCGAACTTTAGTTATTGGTTTTTCTTCCTCTGTTATTTTTTTCTCTTCAGGAGCGTGAGATTTTGCGGCTTCAGTATTTGCTGCATATCCACATTTTGGGCAACATACGAACTCGCTCTCGCCCCCGAATTCCGACTTTACTACAAATTCGTGTGAGATTTTGCCGCCAATTGCTCCCGAATCAGCCTCAATTGGTATTGTTGTCAATCCGCACCGCTTAAATATTCTTTTGTATGCATTATAAATTTTTAAATACGTTTTTTCAAGGTCTTCCTCTGTTGCATCAAAAGAATAAGCATCCTTCATAACAAATTCTCTTGCTCTTACCAGACCGAATCTCGGCCTTATTTCGTCACGATATTTTGTTTGTATCTGATAAAAGATTTTGGGTAGCTCTTTATATGAGCGCACTTCGTTTCTTACGAGGTCAACGACTGCTTCCTCATGCGTTGGCCCAAGGCAAAATTTCCTTTCTTTGCGGTCTTTTAATCTAAACATTTCACTTCCATAATCGTCCCATCGCCCTGTTTCTTCCCAGATTTCTTTTGGGAGAATGGCAGGAAACAATACTTCAATAGAACCCGTGGAGTTCATTTCTTCTCTAACGATATTTTCTAATTTTTGCAATGAAATTAGGCCTAATGGCAGGTAAGAATATATTCCTGCAGCTACTTTCCTTATTAAACCAGCCTTCAACATAAGTTTGTGACTGGCAATTTCGGCATCCTGTGGTTCTTCTCTTAAAGTCGGAATGAAAAACTCTGTCATTCTCATAAAGTTTCTCCTTTATTTTTTGCTTTTGTATATTATATATATAAATATGTTTTTGTAGTCTAAAACCACTACTCAATTTTTAGTTTACAATTATAGAGTTATATTTCTATACAAAATAAAACATTATCCAGCCCTCTCCATTCTAAATTTTCCATAGAATCGCAAAGGCAACGATTAATTTCATTTATATTTTGGTGATTCAATTCGATTTCTTGCAAGAATTATAAAATTGTGTAAAATTTACTCAGTATGATGAAAAATCTTGTGGAAGAAGTTGGCAGATTGCTTTTGAAAGAAAAGCTAACCATTTCCGTTGCTGAATCTATGACAGGCGGGCTTCTTTCGGAAAAATTGACAAGTATAAGTGGAAGTTCAGGATATTTTATGGGCAGTGTTGTGGTTTACAGTTATTATGCAAAAGAGAGATTGCTCAGCATACCTCACAATATTATTGAAAAATATGGGGCAATAAGCAAGGAAATAGTTGAACTGCTTGCCAGAAATGTTTCAGATTTATTTAGGACTGATATAGGTTTAAGTGTTTCTGGGAATACAGGTCCTATTTCTCAAGAAAATAAACCTATTGGCGTTGTGTATAGCGGAATATATTTTAAAGGAGATTCGAAAGTTTTTAAGGAACATTTTTCAGGTAGTAGAGAACAAATAAGAGAACAGGCAAGTGATAAAATTTTAGAAAGACTTTTAGAGTTTCTAAAAGGAGGTCAATAATGAGGATAGCTGTTTTAACTGGTGGAGGGGATTGTCCTGGTTTAAATTCTGCTATAAGAGGTATTGTTTATAGGGCTATTGATTTTGGCTATGACGTGATCGGCTTTGAAGAAGGATGGAAAGGAGCAATTGAAGGAAAAACTCATAGACTTTCTTTAGTGGATGTAGAAGAAATTGTAAATCAGGGAGGAACTATTCTTTTTGCATCGAGGACAAATCCTTTTATAGTAGAAAATGGCCCCGACAGGATAATGGAGAATTTGAAGAAGTTTGAAATAGATGCACTTATTGCTATAGGTGGCGACGATACACTTGGAGTAGCTCTAAAATTATATCAACTTGGAGTGAAGGTTGTTGGAGTGCCTAAAACGATGGATAATGACTTATCAGGAACCGATTTCACATTTGGCTTTTATACTTCGGTAGAAGTTGCAGTAGATGCATTGAATAGATTGAAAGACACAGCAAAATCGCATAAAAGAATCATAATACTTGAAGTCATGGGAAGAGAAGCCGGTTGGGTTGCTCTTTATACGGGTATAGCAGGTGGTGCAGATTGGGTGTTGGTCCCGGAGGAAAAACCAGACTTTGAGGCTATGTGTACTCATTTAATGAAAGATTTAGAAAGAAAAGGATATGCATTAGTTGTTGTTTCGGAAGGAGTGGATATTTCCCTTGAGGAAAAAGGGGAAGTAGATCAATTTGGACATACCCTTTTACAAAAAAGGGGTGTAGGCGATTTTGTAGCAGATATTATTTCTAAAAAAACAGGTATTTCAACTCGTTCTGCAGTTATAGGCCATATACAAAGAGGAGGTCCACCGACAGTTTTTGATAGAATGCTTGCTTTAAGAACAGGAGTCAAGGCAGTTGATATGATCCAAAATGGAGAATTTGGAAAAATGGCTGCACTTGTTGGCTCTGAAGTTACTGCTGTTCCTCTCGGAGATGCAACAAGCAAGTTAAAACTTGTTGACAAAAATTGGCTTGATCTTTTAAGGGTATTTTTAAAATGAAGAGAATAGCTGTTTTAACATCAGGTGGAGACGCACCAGGGATGAATGCTGCAATAAGAAGCGTTGTAAGAATTGGCTTTTCGAGAAATATTGAGGTGATAGGAGTTCGTGGCGGCTTCAGAGGATTGATAGAAAAGAATTTTAATCCATTGCTTCCCAGAGATGTGAGTGGTTTACTTGAAAAAGGTGGAACAGTCTTGCTTACGAGTAGAACAGACGAGTTTAAATCCGAAGAAATTCAGGAAAAAGCTATCGAAAATTTTAAAAGTGAACATATAGAAGGACTTATAGTAATTGGTGGTAACGGTTCTCAAAGCGGTAATTTTGCTTTATCGAAGAAAGACTTTCCTGTGATGGGAGTTGCTTCAACAATTGATAATGACCTTTGGGGTACAGATTATACGATTGGATTTGATACAGCAGTGAATAATGCTATACAAGCTATCGATAAAATACGTGATGTAGCCACATCGCATGCAAGATCTTTTATAGTTGAAGTGATGGGTAGAGATAGAGGCTTTATTGCTATTGACTCTGCTATTGCAACAGGCGCTGACATTGTTTTAATACCTGAAGTAAGGTTTGACATCGGAAAAATTATCAAAAACATTAAGGAAGGAATGGAAAAAAAGAAGCTTCATCACTTAATTGTATGTGCAGAAGGTGCAATACATGCTAGAGACCTTGAACAAATTATAAAAAGCCGCCTTGATATCGAAATTAGGGTTTCGGTACTTGGATATATCCAGAGGGGTGGTTCACCTACTCGGTTTGACAGGATTATTGCAACACTTTTTGCTGAAAGAGCATTAACAGAGCTTATTCAAGGTGGGACCGGTAAGGTTGTTGGTATAAAGGATAATCAAATTGTTTTAATACCTGCTGAAGATGCTGTAACAAAACAAAAGGATATCAACAGCTCTCTTTATAAAATTATAGAGGAAGTGTCTGTTTGATATGAAAAGATTTTTTCAGTCAATAAGATTTCAGCTTACTTTAGTACTTGTACTATTCGTAATATTGAATACAGTTTTTATAACTTCCATTGTTCTAAATAATGTTCAAAAGGGAATTTTTGATATTGAGACTAAAAGAATTACTGTTGTTGCGAATCAACTTTCAGAACGCTTTGATAAAATGTACTTTGCTGAATCAATTGCAAGGAACTATGCGAACTTAACACCAGAGCAGCAGAATGTATTAATTAAAACTTTCCTTAAACCTGTTTTTGAAGATTATTACAATAACTTTATTAAAAATTTTCCTGAACTTGAATTTGGATATTTTATTCCTGTATTAAATAGTTCGATAGTATATAACAACAACTCTGAGCAATATAGGTTTGATAAAAAAGTTACTGTAGTGGAACCCGTAAATATAGGAAATGGTGGAGGGTACATATTTGTAGATGAACCTTACTCAGTCATTTTAAAGCCTCTTAATCAAATTCGTGAGGATATAAATAGGATTATTGTCTATTCAGCCATTATAGCTATTTTATTGGTATTAATTATAACATCCATTTTTACGATGAAAATAATAAAAATTAGGAAAGGGCTTAAACTTCTTGAAAATAATCTTGATTTCAGGTTTCAAAAATCGGGCGGTGAAATAGGTGATATTGCTTCTTCTATAAATATTATGGCTGAACATTTGAAGAAAAATGTTGAAGAAATGCAAAAAACGGAATCGCTAAAAAGCCTTGGTATGTTTACCGTTGGTGTTGTTCATGAAGTAAGAAACCCCCTAACCTCTATAAAAGGCTTTGCACAAATTCTTCGAAAGAAGCTCCAGGGTAAAGAAGAGGAGAAATATATTAAGCCCATTTTGTCTGAGACCGAAAGGCTAACCGGAGTTGTTAATGATCTACTCCGCTTTGGAAGGCCCTCTCAATTAGAAAGAATTGATTTTAATTTAAGTCTATTTTTTGACCACATTATTGAGATGGGTAAACAATACGCCGCTAAAACACAAATTGCTTTCGTTAAAAATTGTGATGACATTATAATAAATGGAGATGAAAAGAAACTCGAAGAGCTCTTTCTGAATCTTGTTATAAATAGTATTCAGGCGATGGATGGAAAAGGTGAGTTAAGCATCATTGCAAGGAAAGATAGCGATTCTGTTATCACCGAGATTAAAGATACAGGTTTGGGAATGGATGAAGAAGAAATAAAAAACCTTTTTGTTCCCTTTTACACAACTAAAGCAGAAGGTACAGGCCTTGGCCTTGCAATCGCTTATAAGGTGGCGGCTCAGCATGGTGGAAAAATCGAAGTAGAAAGTAAAAAAGGTGAAGGAACTACTTTTAGAATAATCTTGCCCTTAGGAGCTCACAATGCAGCTTAATAAATATACAGTAATGGTAGCAGATGATGAAAGAAATGTAAGAGTTTTGCTCAAAGAGATCTTAGAAGATGATGGCTATGAAGTAATTGTTGCTGAAGATGGTGAAAAAGCTGTAAATACCGTTTCTAAATATAATATTGATTGCGCCCTTCTTGATGTACGGATGCCTGTTTTAGATGGTCTGGAAGCTTTTTTAAAGATAAAAGAAATTTCTCCTGATTTGCCAGTGATATTTTTGACGGCCTATGGAAGCTCTGATCTTGCAATAAAAGCCATGAAAAAGGGGGCATATGATTATCTTACCAAGCCATTTGATGTAGAAGAACTCAAGATAAAAGTGAAAAAGGCAATAGATTTAAGAAAAATAACACTAAGTATCAAAAACAAAAAGCGGACTTTTGATTACACGGAAGACGAAATTATAGGCGATTCCTTGGCAATGCAGGAAGTTTATAAGGAAGTTGGGAGAGTGACAGGCTCTGATGCAACTGTTCTTTTAAGAGGCGAAAGTGGTACTGGCAAAGAACTTTTTGCAAAAGCAATATACCTTCATAGCAACAGGAAGGATAAACCTTTTATTATCGTTAATTGTGCTGCGATTCCCGAATCGCTACTTGAATCAGAACTCTTTGGACATGAAAAGGGAGCATTCACCGATGCGATTTCAAGGCATATTGGTAAGTTTGAAGCTGCTTCTAACGGCACAATATTTCTTGATGAAATTGAAGATATGAGTTTGAATTTACAGTCAAAGCTCTTAAGAGTACTTCAAGAAAAAACTTTTAATCGTGTCGGCAGTACAGAAACTATTACTTCAGACGTCAGAGTCATTGCAGCAACGAATAGAAACCTTGAAGAACTTGTTAAAAATGGAGAATTTAGAGAAGATTTATATTACAGACTTAATGTTGTAACAATAACAATCCCGCCTTTGCGTGATAGAAAAGAAGATATTCCTCTTTTAGTTTCTTATTTCGTTGCCAAATACTCAAAAAAATACAATAAGTCAGCGCAAGGAGCGGATAAAGAGGCTCTCGAAATGTTTATGGATTATGACTGGCCTGGTAATGTTAGAGAACTTGAAAATGTTATTGCAAGAGGAGTGATAGTCACGTCGGCTCCTTTTATTACAAAAGAACATCTTTCGAAAGAACTAATAGACCATTTTAAAACCGAAGAAGAGAAGAATGAAAGCATAAACATTGAAAAAACGCATTCAAATGTTATTGAACCTGATGAGGTAACCCCTCTCCCGGAACTTATTGAAAAGATAGAAAGACATGAAATACTAAAAGCACTTGAAGTTTCTCAAGGCAATAAAACAAAAGCAGCAAAAATGCTTGGAATCTCAAGGAAATCACTTTTTAATAAATTAAGACATTATAATATTATCACAAACAATGGTGAGTAAGTTTATATTCACCGAGTTAGTTTTATAATCACTTTATATGTTGATAAACTTATTGGAGGTTTCTATGCCCGATTTAAAGGAAGAAATAGAACTTTTCACTGATGAAGTAATTTCTATTAGAAGAAATGTTCATATGAATCCTGAAATTGGATTCCAGGAATTTAAAACTTCTTCTTTGATTAAAGATTATTTAAATGAAATTGGCCTTGAGGTTCACTCAAATATAGCAAAAACTGGTGTTGTTGGAATACTTCATGGAAAAGACCCCTCTCGAACAGTTCTCCTCAGGGCAGATATGGATGCACTTCCTATTGAGGAATTAAATGAAATTTCATATAAGTCGAGAAATCCTGGAGTAATGCATGCATGTGGACATGATGGTCATGTTGCTATGCTTTTAGTAGCAGCAAAAGTTTTAGCAAGGCACAGGGACAAACTCAAAGGAAATGTTAAATTTGTATTTCAACCCTCAGAAGAGAGGGATCCTGGTGGTGCCATCGAAATGATCGAAGAGGGTGTCCTCGAAAAGCCACATGTGGACTATGCATTTGGCATGCACCTTGGCAATATGTTTGAAAAAGGAAGCATTGCTTTAAAGGAAGGCGTTTTTATGGCCGAGGCGGATAGTTTTAAGATTAATATTGATGGAAATGGAGGTCATGCTGCTTATCCTCACTTAAGCGTTGACCCAATTGTAATTGCATCAAACATTGTGCTTTCGCTCCAGACGGTAGTTTCACGTGAAATTAATCCTATTGAACCCGTTGTGGTAACTGTTGGCAAAATTAGTTCTGGAGATGCTTTCAATGTAATTCCAGAAAGAGCGGAGTTGCTTGGAACAGTAAGAACTCTCGATAGAAAAATTTCCGAAGTTATTCCCGGCAAAATCGAAAGGATTATAAAGAATATTGCCTCAGCATACAGAGGTAGTGCAGAGTTGGAATATAAATTTGGATATCCACCGCTTATTAACCAGGCTGAAGGAACTAAGTTCGTAAAAAGAATTGCAGAATTGATTGTAGGCAAGGAACACATTTTAGAGGCTCCAATCTCAATGGGCGGCGAAGATATGGCATATTTTCTTCAAAAAGTTCCTGGAGCCTTCTTCTGGCTTGGCTCTATGAATAAGGAAAGAGGCCTTGATAAACCCCTCCATTCTCAGTACTTTGATTTCGATGAAAGCGTTCTTCCTATTGGTGTCGAGTTTCATGTGAAAGCCGCTTTAGAAATTTTTAATAAATAATTTTAAGTATTTTAACTCCTTGATTTTTTATTGTATTTCTTTAAAATATGTAAAACACACCCTCTGGATTTTCAGAAAGTGCATATCTATGCCTCTGAAAAGATGAAAGAGGGGAGGAAAAACTATTTAGGAGGGTTTAATGGCTGTAGTAACAATGAAAGAACTGCTTGAAGCAGGAGCTCATTTTGGTCACCAGACCAAGAGGTGGGATCCCAGGATGAAGGAGTACATTTATGCTGAAAGAAATGGGATCCACATTTTTGATTTAAGGCTTACCGCTCAGAAAATTGAAGAAACCTATAACTTTGTCGTCGATATTTCCAAGCAAGGAATGAAAGTTGTTTTTGTTGGTACAAAGAAAGCGGCGCAGGATATTGTAAGAGAAGAGGCAGAAAGATGTGGGATGCTTTATGTAAATGAAAGATGGGTTGGCGGCCTCTTAACTAACTTTAACACTATTAGAAAAAGTATGAATAGGCTCAAGGAGTTAGAAAAGCTTGAGATTGAAGGGTATTTTGATACAATTTCTGTTAAGGAAAAGGTAGCATTACAGAGAGAACTTACAAAGTTAAGGAAACTTTTTGGAGGCCTTAAAAATATGAGTTTTCTTCCGGGAGCTGTTTTTGTCACAGATACCCATAAGGAAAGAAGCGCTATCCTTGAATCAAGAAAACTTAATATTCCTGTAGTTGGCGTAGTTGATTCTAACTCAAATCCAGAGGAAATTGATTATCCAATTCCTGGAAATGATGACGCAATAAGATCAATTAGGCTTTTTGCTTCCCTTATCGCAAATGCTGTTATAGAAGGGAGAGAAGGTAAAGTTGAAACCGGTGAGCAAGTAGTTGAACCGATAGAGGAAAATCCAGAAGAGATTTTAAAAGAAGAGCTTAAAGTAAAAGACTTAGAAAAGTAAAAATTGAAAGAGGTGTTTTTATGAATTTAGAACTTATTAAGGAATTGAGAGCAAGAACAGGTGCAGGGGTTTCTGATTGTAGTAAAGTTCTTGAAGAAGCAAAGGGAGACATAGAAAAAGCTGCTGAGATATTGAGAGAAAAAGGTATTGCTAAGGCAGTCAAGAAAAGCGGAAGAGTAACGGGTCAGGGTATTGTTTCTTCTTATATTCATCCTGGTGCACAGCTCGGGGTCCTTGTGGAAATTAAGTGTGAAACAGATTTTGTTGCAAGAACCGATGAGTTCAAAAACTTGGCAAATGATATAGCTTTGCAGATTGCAGCGTCTGCACCTGAATACATTGCTCGAGAGGATGTTTCTGAAGATGTTATCAATAAAGAAAAGGAAATTTATAAGAAACAACTTTTAGAGGAGGGAAAGCCCGAAAAGGTTATCGACAAAATAATTGAAGGAAAAATTGAAACCTTTTACAAGGAACGCTGTTTGCTTGAAATTCCATTTATCAGAAATGAAAAATTTACAATTTTAGACCTGATAAAAGAGCATATTGCAAAATTTGGTGAGAATATTACCATTGGGCGATTTGTGAGGTTCAAGGTTGGAGACTAATTTACTGACTTATAAGCGAATTATTTTAAAATTGAGTGGAGAAGCTCTTCTTGGAGATAAGGGCTATGGTATTGATGTCTCAGTTATGAACAATATTGCTGATCAATTAGTAGTTTTGTGGAAACGAAGTATTGAAATTGGTATAGTAATCGGTGGAGGCAACATTTTTAGAGGTACTGAAGGCGAGGAACTAAATATAGATAGAGCTACTGCGGACTATATGGGTATGTTGGCTACTGAAATAAATGCTCTTGCTCTTCAAGGTAGTCTTGTTGCAAGAGGAATCGATGCAAGGGTGATGTCATCCTTAAGCCTGGTAGAAATTGCAGAGCCTTTTATTCTTGCAAAAGCCCTTTCTCATTTTAAAAAGCAAAGGGTGATTATTTTTGCAGGAGGCACTGGTTTGCCATTCTTTACAACTGACACAACTGCAGCATTGAGAGCTATAGAACTCAAAGCAGATGCCATTTTTAAGGCAACAAAAGTTGATGCAATTTACTCTGATGACCCCTTAAAGAATAAAAATGCAAAGAGGTACAGCAAAATTTCTTATACAAAATTCCTCTCAAGAAATCTAAAGGCAATGGATGCCACTGCCGTATCGCTTTGCAGGGATTACAATATACCAATAATTCTTTTTAATATTAATGGTAAAAATAACCTTTTGAAAGCTATCCTCGAAGGAGTAATAGGAACCATTATAAAGGAGGGTTAAATATGGAGTTAGAAAAAAACCTTTATAAAGAAGTAGAAGATCAGATGAAAAAAGCCATAGAGGCATTGGAGCGTGGTTTTTCCAAAGTTATGGCTTCAAGAACTACCCCGGAATTACTTGATTCGGTTAAAGTGGAGGCATATGGAACTACACTTCCTTTAAAACAAGTGGCTTCAATAACAGCCCCAAAGCCAAGAGTACTTCTTGTTGAACCTTGGGATAAAACGCTTTTTAAGGAAGTAGAGAGGGCAATTTTAAAGGCAAATTTAGGTGTGACTCCCCTGAATGACGGCTCTGTTTTAACTCTTCCATTTCCTAAATTAGACGAAGAAGAAAGAGAAAAAATAGTTGCTCAGGTCAAAAAAATGGCTGAGGAGTTTCGTGAAGAAATAAGAGCAATAAGAAGGAACACTATAGAAAAAATAAAGACTATGGAAAAGAATAAAGAAATTTCTGAAGATGATAAGTTTAGAATGCAAGACAAAGTCCAGGAATTTACCGAAAAGTACGTCGAAGTAATAAATAGTCATTTGGAAAAGAAAGAAAAGGAGATTCTACAAGATTGATGCCTAAAAATTCTTCTGTTCCTGGCCATGTCGCGATTATAATGGATGGGAATGGGAGGTGGGCTCAAAGCAGAAATCTTCCAAGAATTGAAGGCCATAAAGCTGGAGTAAAGGTAGTAAAAATAATAACTCAAACATCTGCAGAGTTTGGTATAAAATATCTTACTCTTTATGCTTTTTCTACAGAAAACTGGAAACGGGATAAAACAGAGGTTGATTTTCTTTTCAATCTTTTTGTAGATGCAGTTACTAATTATTTAGCAGAACTTGTTGAAAATTCAGTTAAATTAAACTTTATTGGCAATATTAGTGGCCTTCCGTATTTTGTAAGAAAGTTTGTTGATTATTCAATTAATAAAACCTCAAAATGTAACAGGATGACCCTTAATGTTGCGTTGAATTATGGTGGTAGAGAAGAAATTATCAATGCCGTAAGAAAGATTTGCAAATCAGGAGCCAATGTTGATGAAAAATCTTTCGAAGATTTTTTGTATACAGAAGGCCAACCTGATCCAGATCTTATTATAAGGACTGGTGGAGAAAAACGGTTAAGCAATTTTCTTCTTTACCAATCTTTTTATTCAGAACTTTTCTTTACCAATACATATTGGCCAGATTTTTCAAAGGAAGAATATATTGCAATTCTTAATGATTTTATGGGCAAGCGGCAGAGAAGATTTGGCGGAGTAAAATGAAGAGTATCTTTGTTGTTGGTTCCACTGGCTTTTTAGGAAGAGAAGCCCTTGAAGTTGTAAAGCTTCTTGGAGAAAATTACAAGGTTGTGGGGATTACGGGATTTAATAACTTAGAAATTTTAAGTGAACAAATACGCAGTTTTTTACCTAAATATGTAGGTGCTTCAACTAAAATTTTAGATTCTCTTAAGGAAATGTTTGAAAAAGCTTATATTTTTGATGTAGAGAACGAACTCGAACAAGTCCTTGAAGATGCCTCTCCCGATTTGACACTATTCCTTTCTTCTAAGATAACTTCGTTAAGAAGCATTTACAATCAGATTTCAAATGAGCATTTTGTAGGAATTGGGAATAAGGAGTCAATAATTGCAGGTGGTGAAATTTTATTTTCTGATCAAGCTCGCAAATTCATTATTCCCATTGATAGCGAACCATCTGCAATTTTTCAATGTTTGAGGGGTGAGCGAAAAGACGAAATCAGGAATTTAATCCTTACCGCCTCAGGTGGTCCTTTTTTTGACAGGAATAAAACTACTTTTGATGATATAAAAAAAGAGGAAGCCCTTAAACATCCGAAATGGAAGATGGGCAGGAAGATCACTATAGATTCCTCTACACTTATTAATAAAGCATTTGAAGTAATCGAAGCTCATTTTCTTTTCAATGTGCCTTATGAGAAAATAAAAGTAGTTATACACAGGGAAAGCGTGGTTCACTCAATAGTTGAATTTGAAGACGGCATTATGAAAGCAATTTTAAGTTTACCTTTGATGTATTTTCCATTAGAATTTGCAATTACATATCCAAATAGAATAAATAGTGGATTACCTCAACTGAATTTAAATAGTTTAAAACGTTTGACATTTGAAGAAATGGATTTAGATAAATTCCCGGGTTTTAATATTGTACTGGACTATGCGAAAAAGGGTGGAAATTTTCTGCCAGTTATAGTTGCATTAGACGAGGTTCTTGTGGAAAGCTTTTTAAATAACCGGATTAAATATACTGAAATTTATACTCATCTTGAAAAAATACTTGAAAAATTTACATTCAAACAGATAACTTCTATCGATGAAGTTGGGGAATTTTATAATTTAGGTATAATTATTGCAAATGAGTTTTTAAGGAGAAATTCATGAATATTCTAACAGTTGTTTACGGTATTTTGATTATCCTGATCCTTGCAATGTTCCATGAGCTAGGGCATTTCTTTGCAGCTAAACTATCTGGAATAGGTGTTGAAGAATTGAGCATAGGTTTTGGTCCAACTATATATCAGAAGGAAGCTCATGGGACTGTCTATAAAATTGGAGTCCTTCCAATTCTTGGATATGCGAAAATAAAAGGAATGGAAGGAAATTTTGATGCTCCTGATGGATATTTCAAGAAAGGTCTTTGGAGTAGGTTTTTTACTATTTTTGCTGGGCCCTTGATGAATTTTATAGTTGCGATCGTCTTATTCTCATTTGTTTTTGCTGCCTTCGGAAATCCCTTTACTCCTACAACTACTATTGCAAGGGCCACAAGTAACAGTCCGGCTTACTATGCTGGCTTTGAATCAGGAGATAAAATTATAGAGATAGATGGAAAAGTTATAAATCAATGGCAAGAAGTAACAGATATAATACATAATTGTAATGGCAAGACTTTGAGTATAATTGTTGAAAGGAACGGAAATGACATAACCTTTTCTGTGGTGCCACAAAAGGATAAGATTACTGGCCTATGGCTTATAGGTATTTATCCTATCAATCAGCGATATTCGGTTCTTGCATCGTTTTGGGAAGGGATAAAATGGACAGGCAATACGCTTTACAAAATGTTTACTTTTATCCCAATGCTTTTTACCAGGGTAGGTCTTAGCTCTATAGCCGGGCCTATTGGAATCGTGGCATTGACGAGCCAGGCAGCAGCAGGTGGTTTTGCTGAACTTATTTGGTTTACGGCGTTTATAAGCATTGCTCTTGGATTTACAAACTTACTACCCATTCCTGCTTTAGATGGTAGCTGGATAGCACTTGCTATATGGGAGGCAGTAACAAGAAAACCAGTTCCTCCAAAAAAACAAGCATCGGTTCAAGGCATTGGTTTTGTCGTTATTCTTGGCCTTATGGTGCTTGTAAGTCTCAGGGATATAATGAGGTTAATAGGAAAATGAGAAGACAATCCAAAGTTGTTAAAATTGGTAATATGGCTATAGGTGGCCAGAATCTAATTAGAGTTCAATCAATGACAAAGACTGATACAAGGGATGTTGAAGCAACTATTTCTCAAATCCTTTCTTTAGAAGAAAAAGGTTGTGAAATTGTTAGAGTTGCAGTTCCTGATGAGGAAGCAGCAATTGCAATTCCTCACATTAAAAGAAACATTCATATCCCTCTTGTTGCTGATATTCACTTTGACCCAAGACTTGCAGTGCTTGCAATAGATAATGGAGCAGACAAAATAAGACTTAACCCGTCGAATATCAAGGATTTAGCATGGGTAAGAGAAATCTCTTTGAGAGCAAAAGACAAAGGTATACCGATAAGAGTAGGCGCTAATCTCGGCTCTTTTAGAGAACGCCCTGCTAATGTGGTTGAGGCATTGGTGCAAAGCGTTTTGAAGGAGATCGAGATATTGGAAGGCGTTAATTTTGAAGATATAGTGGTTTCTATTAAAGCTTCGGATGTAATGACCACAATAAAAGCAAATGAAATAATTGCAAAAAAGGTGAACTTTCCAATTCATCTGGGAATAACCGAAGCAGGCTTGCTTGAGACTTCGCTTGTTAAAAACAGTGCAGGCATTGGTTATTTGCTTATGAATGGAATTGGTGACACTATAAGATTTTCAATTACAGATAAACCTGAAAAAGAAGTAAAAGCCGGTTTTGATCTTTTACGAAGTTTGCATTTGAGAGACTATGGATTAGAAATTATCTCCTGTCCAATGTGTGGAAGGGCAGAAATAGGCGTTCAAAGCATTGCAAAACAATTAGAAAGACGTTTTAGCAATGTAAAAGTTCCCCTGAAGGTGGCAGTAATGGGCTGTGCAGTAAATGGGCCCGGAGAAGCAATGGATGCAGATATAGGAATTGCGGGTGGAAAGAGAAGTGGTGTTATTTTTAGGAATGGGAAAATTATAAAAACTGAAAATGAAATTAAGCTTTATAGAACTTTTGTGAAAGAACTGAAAAACCTTATCGAAGAAAGACAGAAGCCTTCTTAGATATTTCTTATTTTTTTTGATAGAAATTTATAGTTTTGATTAAATATAATACCTTTCTTTCTCAGGAAATCTATAAAAAGTTCCTCAATAAATACTCTTTCTGAACTTTTTATTACTGCTTGTTCATGTGCTTCTTTAAGAGCAACGGGATAACCTCCACCTTTTTTAGACTGACTTAAAATAAGCGCACATGTTATTTCAAGCAGATCATTATCAAAAGCAATGAATTCAGGTATTTCTATTCTAACTACTTCGCTTCCTACATTTAGAAAGAAGAAGTATATGGGAGCTTTGTAAAGATTTAAAATTGGGGCATTACTTCTAAACATAGCTGATCTTTCTCCCTTTCGGAGTATGATTTTGAATATATCTGCGTCTTTTATAATTGACAATAACTGTTTATCAAAATCTTCGCCTTTCATTTCGAGGAATATCCTTATCATTTCCATTACATCTCTTGAACGAGTGCCGCTTATATATCCTGCAAGAGGTGCTTTCAATTGCAGTGCTTTGAGGATCATTCTTTGAAAATTCTTAACGAAATTGTTTTTATAAGTTTCACTTGTTTCTTTAATTTCCCATTGTATTAAAGTGCCATCGAACAATGCCAGAACAGGTACTTCAACAGTATAAAAATCTTTTAATAGTTCTTCTAATTTTTTGCTTTCTTCAAGCAGCATTTTTGAAGAAAGAAGTTCTCCTCGAACAAGGAAACTTTTATCTCCTACCTTCTCGTATAATTCATTCTCTTCAAAGTATATTTTTGCATTGGAGTCTGCAAAGAAGAAGTGATCTTTTCCGTATTTTAAAGCTATAAAACCTATATTAATAATATAATACGGGAAGAAGAAATCTTCATTTATAGGAACCTCGGAACCGTCTGCTGCAATTGCAGTATAATCTGATATTTCTTTTTCAACTTTGATTGCTCTTCCTGGTATTTCAATGGGTGTTCCAAATAGAGACAGGGTTTCTTTGTACGTTACATTTTCAAAATCTTCTGGTTTAATTTCTTTTAGTTTTTTTATTACAAAATCTATAGCACTTATTTTTCTGAGATTTTCAGAATATTTTTCTTCAACAATTTTTTCAACCTGTGGTATGATTTTATCAATTTTAAGCATGGAAAATTATACTGTATATTCGGAAAAAAATTAAAAATAGTATAATATCTTTCATATGATTGATTTAATAATTCTTTTATCCGCTATTTTATTGCTTGGTGTACTTATTATTTTAAAGCTGAATCTTGGCTTTTCAATTTTTATTTCTGCAATTTTTCTTGGTATTCTCAGGGGGTTTAATTTTTTAGATCTTCTAAAAAATTTATGGATTACGCTTTCCGCATCAGATACTCTGGAAGTTCTAATTATTGTTGTTTTTATTACTATTTTTGTAAGTATTCTTGCAACTTTCGGATTTTTAGAAGAAATAGTCAAGAGTTTTTCAAAGATTTTTTCGCCTAAAATTTTTATTCCTGCTTTTGCCTTCATAGTAGGTGCTCTTCCTATGCCTGGTGGTGCTCTTGTATCTGCTCCACTTGTTGAAGAAGGAGCAAAAAGTTCTGTTATATCAAGTGGCGAAAAAACAGTTATTAACTATTGGTTCAGGCATATTTGGGAGCCTGTTTCGCCTATCTACCCTGAAATGCCAATGAATGCTGCAATACTTGGAGCATCCATTCCTTTTATTGTGAGTGTTCAATGGCCAGTTTCTGTTGCTATGATAGTTTCAGGAATAATTTTTCTCTTACCACTTATAAGGGTGAATGGAGACTCAAAATTGGAAAAAAGCTTTAAATTTTATTTAGAAGCACTGCAAAGTGTTCTTCCGCTTGTTCTTGTAATTTTGCTAATACTTGTTTTGAAATTATCGATTATTTTGTCGATAGCGGCTGGTATATTATATGTAATATTCGTGAAGAGGGTTTCTTTCCAGAAAGCCATTAAATCAATTGACTTAAAATTTCTTTTTAAGATTCTGTTTTTGATGTTCTCGATTTTTTATTTAAAGTATACAGTAATCGATAGTAATGTAATAACCGGTGTATACAAAGTCCTTGAGATTTATAATGTTCCCAATTTCATTATTCTATTTTTTCTTCCTTTTATTGTAGGTATTATGACAGGAGCTTCTACTGCAACTTTTGGCGTATCATATCCCTTGCTTCTCCCTATAATAAGGTCAGTGAATATTATCCCCTTAAATCTTTTTATTGCCTTTGTTGGCGGATGGCTTGGAATAATGTTAACCCCCACACATTTATGTTTATCGTTAAGCATTGAATATTTTTCAGCAAAATTTAAAGAAACCTATATAATTCTTATTAAAAATCTTGCTTTTGTTTTCCTTCTTTCTGTATTATGGATGCTCGTGCTAAAATTTTCAAGGTAGTCTGTTTGTGCTATTGATTTTTCAATGAATTTTGTTATTATAACTCTGTTGGAGAGGTGACCGAGTGGTTTAAGGTGCACGCCTGGAAAGCGTGTGCGGGTTAACCGCCTGCCGTGGGTTCAAATCCCACTCTCTCCGCCAGTTATTTAGAGGGAGAAAATGAATAAACTTTCTTTTTATCTTTCAAGAAATTTTACTTTTGACGCAGCGCATAGAATTATTGATTACTCAGGTAAGTGTGAGAATCTTCATGGACATACCTATAAACTCACAGTTACCATAACGGGTAAGCTTAAAAGTGATGGGATGGTTCTTGATTTTGCGATCTTAAAACAAATTGTTGAGGAAAATGTTTTAGAGAGACTTGATCACAAATATTTAAATGATGTTTTTGAAAACCCTACAACTGAGATAATTGCCCACTGGATTTTTGAAAAACTTCAGAAGCCTTTCGAGGAGGTCAATTGTTCAATTTATGAAGTTGATTTAACCGAAGGTGTAAATAATAAGGTTTCTATAAAAAATGAGAGACGTTCAGAATGATTTAGACTTAAGAAACATTGCGCTTAATAAGGTTGGAGTAAGCGGGATTGTTTATCCTATTAGAGTGATGGATAAAAATAATGGATTTCAACATACTGTATCCAAAATAAATATGTTCGTAGATTTGCCTCAGGAGTTCAGGGGGACCCATATGAGCAGATTTGTTGAGGTGTTGAACAAACATCGTACCAATATGAGTCTTGCGACTCTTGAAAACATTCTTGATGATATTAAAATTGCTTTAAAAGCTAAGACGGCACATATTGAAGTAAGGTTCCCTTATTTTATGATTAAAAAAGCACCAATTTCTAGGATAGAAAGTTTTATGAATTATGAATGTGCTTTTATTGCTTCTAAAGGGAAAAATTTTGATTTTGTCCTTGAAGTAAATACTCCAGTTCACAGCTTGTGCCCCTGTTCGAAGGAGATAAGTAATTTTGGAGCTCACAATCAAAGGGCAAACATAAAGGCACAGGTTCGAATGAAAAAGCTTGTATGGATCGAAGAGATAGTAAATATTTCTGAAAGTTCTGCAAGCGCTCCTCTCTATTCGCTTCTAAAAAGAGAAGATGAAAAATATGTTACTGAACATGCTTTTCAAAATCCAAAGTTTGTGGAGGATATGGTGAGGGGCGTTTCAATTTTGCTTGATAAAGATGAGAGGATAACTTATTATGCAATTGAAGCTATTAGCTTTGAAAGCATCCATAATCATAATGCTTATGGGTTTTATAGTAGGGACAAAAGAGTTTAAAAGCTTATATATTTGGGCTTTATCAGGAAGAACTTTTTAAATGTCCAAATCTTTTAAAAAGTATCAGTATAAATCCAGGGAAACATGAAATTACAAACCAGGTAATCGCATAATCATAAAAGAAATTCTCTGGGAACATTCTTATAAGCATATCGTTTTCAGGAAGCAGCCAGTATTGATTTCTAAAAAAAATCTTATGAAAAATGTAGAAACTCCTATCAAAATTAAAATATAGAATGGTTCCAATAATTGATAGAGCAACGAAAGATAAAATTAAAGCATTTGACACAATTTTGAATTTAATTTTTTTAAATAAAGCGAACAAAGTAACTAATGAAATAATTAATAGAATAAAGACAAACCTAATTATTCTCTTAACATCTATCATATGAAGAGTCTCTTCTTCTGTAAAGAAATCATTTATATTGTGGCCGTTTTCGTCTTTTATTACCACATTACCTTGGTTATTGAAGAAATATTTTATAATTTGATCTGCATAAAATAAATATTCATTTTTCGTCATTTTAGAGCTCTTTTGAATGCTTTGTTTATAGAATTCCTGTGTCAAGAATATATTATTCATAAGCAAAAACAACGGCGAGAAAATTACTATAATAATTAATGTAATTGAAATAAGGAAGTTTAAGCCTTTCAAGATAGAATCTCCCCCAGCAGAATTTTTGCTCCACTTTTGCTTAGCGGATTATTTTCGTTTCCACATTTTGGTGAGAATATACATGATGGGCAGCCATCTTTACAGTTGCATTCTGAAACAGTTTTGTATGCAAGTTTTAAAAGCTCATCGATTCTTTCAAAACCCTTTTCGCTTAATCCAATGCCTCCTTCGACTCCGTCGTAAACAAAAATTGTAGCTTTTTGGGTATCAGGATGCATTGGGTGTGATACTCCCCCAACATCATTTCTATCACATAACACTACAAGAGGCATCATACCTACAAGCAAGTGCTCAACAGCGTGAATTGTTCCTGGCAAATCTTCATGCAAATTTGCGATTTTTTTGCACATTGCTTCATCCATTGTAAACCAGAATGCTTTTGTTATAAATTCTATATCAGGTAGGTCCAGTTCTTCAACTCCCATTCTTCTATCACTCTCAAACTGTTTTTTTACAAAACCCCTTACTTTTTCATTTACGAGAACATCTCCGAAAAATATGTTGATTTTGTTAATTTTTTTTTCTTTAATTATTTTTTTTATCCAAATTGTTTCAATTGCAAGCGAATCAGTATAATAATTAACTTCTTTTTTCTCAAGAATGACGAAATTGTCTTGAAGATTAAGTTCTTTTACTAAATATGTATCTGCAAGGTGTAGATAAACGGCGCCTTTAAAAGTTTCTTCTGTGGCCCTGTCTCTTGAAATTCTTTCTATGACCTGGTTGTTTTCAGAATTAATAAGGCGTATTTGTTCTTGTCCGGCTCCTCTTATATTTATTTCGGCGGCTGGGGAATACCTGTCAGTAAAGAAATATTTACCACCTTTTCTCTCAAGAATGCCGTCCTTGTTAAGTTCCTCTATTATATCCTTTGCGTTCTTTCCAAAGTACTCATTGTCAACTTCTATAGTAATTGGAATTTCATAAGAAGCACATTTTATATGGGGAGTTTCAATGTATTGATTTTCTGGATTAATTGAAATACTCTCAACATTCTTAGTAAAAATGTAATCTGGATCTTTTGCAAAGTATTGATCAATAGGGTTTGAACCTGTTATTAAAATTGAAAGGGAGTCTCCTTTTCTTCCCGATCTTCCCGATTGTTGAAAAATGCTTGAGATGCTACCTGGATAACCTACGATAACAGACACATCAAGATCACCGATATCGATGCCAAGTTCGAGTGCATTTGTTGTTATAACCATTTTTATTTTACCACTTTTGAGTTCGCTTTCTATTTTGTGTCTTGTTTCTTTAGTGTAGCCAGCTCTGTAGGAAGATATAAGCTCTTTTTCATCGGATTCTACTGAATTTATAAGCATTTTTGTTACAAGCTCAACTCCCTGCCTTGATTTAACAAAAGCTATTGTTTTAACATTATTTTTTAAAAGCTTTTTGAGGATCCAAACTGCTTCTTTATATATACTTCTCCTTAAATTTGTTACAGGGTCTATCAAAGGAGGATTTAAGATTATTAATTTTTTATTGAATGGTAAATTTTCAAAGCCTCCTATTAATTTAAATCTTTCACCGATTAATTTAAATGAAAATTCTTCTGGGTTTTTAAGTGTTGCAGAGGCAAGTATGAATTGTGGATAGCTTCCATAATAATGGGAGATTCTCCTTAATCTTCTCATTATCTCGCTCATATGAGAGCCTAAAACACCACTGTAATAATGAGCTTCATCAACGACCACAAATTTTAAGTTTGAGAAGAAATTACTCCAGTTTGTGTGGTTTGGCAATATTCCAATGTGTAAGATATCAGGATTTGCAAGTAATAACCTTGAGTGTCTTCTTAGATATGTCCTTCTGTCCTGAGGAGTGTCGCCATCATAAATGCCTGCATTGATTCCTATTTCCTTTATTATTTCAGTTACTTTTTCAAATTGATCCTGGGTTAAAGCTTTTGTGGGGTAAATATAAAGCGCTGATGATTTTAGGTTTTTTGAAAGATAATTAATTACGGGAATGTTGAATGCAAGAGTTTTTCCAGACGAGGCTGATGTGGTGATTATTATATTTTTACCTTTCTTTATCTCCTGCACTGCCTCAATCTGATTAGGATAAAGCTTATTTATCCCTTTATTTTTTAAATAGTTCTTAATCGAAGGGTGTAAATCTTCTGGTATTGTGGAAAGAGATGGCAGCTCAGTTTTAATCTCAAAGGTTTTAACAAACTGCCCGTGATAATTTCCATCGGTTTGAAGCTCTTTTAATATATAATCTATCACTATTTTTCTTACTCTTCTTGTCTTTTGTTATTTCTTCTTTATTTTCTGCTTCTCTAATTGTTCTTCTGGAAATTTTCCCATTTTTACTCCTTAAATATTTTTCGCAGATTTTAACTTTTTCCATATGGTAACAAAACTATCACATTTTAGACTGGCGCCACCAACAAGCCCTCCGTCAATTTCTTTCATTTTTCCAAGGTCTTCGATATTATCTTCTTTTATACTGCCTCCGTAAAGTATTGTAATATTCTCACCCAGCTTATCGCCGTACATTTCATTTAAGGTTTCTCTAATAAATTTATGTGCTTCAGAGGCTTGTTCTGGCTTTGCATTTAGCCCTGTGCCAATTGCCCAGACTGGTTCGTATGCAATTATAATTTTTTCAACATTTTCTCTACTCATATTTTTCAAGCCCTCTAATATCTGTCGTTTAATTACGTTTTCTGTCTGGCCTGCCTGTCTGTCTTCTATTTTTTCTCCAACGCAGAATATTGGCAAAATCTCATTCTCAATCGCTGAAATAAGTTTCTTATTTATCAACTCGTTCGCTTCGCCAAAAATATTTCTTCTTTCTGAATGCCCTATTATCACATATTTTGCTCCAGCATCTTTTAACATAATCGGGGATATCTCCCCTGTAAATGCTCCTTGTTTCTCGTAGAAAAAGTTTTGAGCGCCTAATTCCAATTCGCTATTGCTTAAAACTTCATTGATGTTGCTTAAAGCAGTAAATGGTGGGCAAATAATTATCTTTGGTCTTCCATTAATTTTTTCTTTCAAGCATTCTGCAAGCTCGATGCCTTCGTCAATTGTTTTGTACATCTTCCAATTTGCTACAAGAATTTTTTCTCTCAAATTTATCCCCTCCCTATTTTTTATTTTCTAAATCTTCTCTTGTAAATGCCATTGGAAGAAGTCTATCGATCGTTGTTTCAATAACTTTACCTTCTAGATTAGCAGCATAAATTTTTAGGTTTTCAGAGAATTCCTTAAGGACTTGCCTGCATATACCGCAAGGCATAGTAGGTTCTTCCGCACAGGTAACTACTGCAATTTCCACTATTTCAGTTTCGCCTTCGCTTATAGCCTTAAAGAGTGCAACTCTTTCAGCACAAACACTTGCACCATAACTTGCATTTTCTATATTTGCTCCAGTAAAAACTTTACCACTTTTGGTCAGTACAGCGGAGCCCACCTTAAAGTTAGAATAGGGGGCATAGGCTTTTTCTCTTGCTTTTGTAGCTTCTTCAATGAGCTCTTTTTTCATTTTTTTCCTCCCCTGATTTGACAATTACTTTTACCTGAACTATACGCCTATTCCTTATTTTGCTGATTATAAATTTAAATTTATTTATGCTTATTTCTTCGCCTGGATTTGGTAGCCTACCGAGTTTTTCGAGTATTATTCCGCCTATTGTAGTTGCTTCTTCGTCTGAGAAATTGGCATTGAAATGCTCATTAAAATCTTCTACTTCTAAAGTACCCGAAATTAAATATGCGTTTTCTCCGATTTTTTGTGATGTTTTCTCTTCCACTTCATATTCATCTTGAATTTCCCCTACAATTTCTTCAAGTATATCTTCAATGGTTATAAGTCCAGATAAGCCGCCGTACTCATCGAAAACCATTGCAATTTGAATTTTGTTTTTCTGCATTTCATTGAATAATTCATCAACCCCTTTCGTTTCGGGTACAAAATATGCATTTCTTAAAATACTTTGTAGGTCTGTAGTCTTTTCAGTTTTCGCTGAAAATATTTTAAACAGGTCTTTTATATAAAGAATTCCAATGATGTTATCGATATTATTTTCATAAATTGGAATTCTCGAATGATTGCTGTTCATTATGCACTTTAACACATCATTGAGAGTTGATTCAACCGATAGTGATATTATATCGACTCTTGGTGTCATTACCTCTCTAACTAAGGTATCTCCAAATTCAAATATGCTGAAAATCATTTTTTGTTCTGTTTTCTCTATTATTCCCTCTTCTTTTCCAATTTCAAGCATAGAAAGCATTTCCTCTTGAGTGTCGAAAATTCTTTTACCCCTCTTTTTTATATGGAAAAGTTTAAGAAAACCATTTGTAATATGCGAAAGAGCTAATGCTAACGGATAAAACAAAAACCAGAAAAGCATAAAGGGATAGTAGAGTTTCATTGAGGATTTCTCAGACAAGTATGCACCAATACTCTTAGGAACAGTCTCACCAAAAAGAACAATAACCAGTGTTGCTATTATTGTTGCAACAATCACGGCTAATGATTGGGAAACATTTTTACTTTCTGCTATTTTTATTGCAAGGTAAGTAACTATTGCCGAGAAAAGGATGTTTACGAAATTGTTTCCGAGCACGATTGTGCTTATTACACTGTCTGTCCTTTTTTTGAGACTAAGTATTTTTTTTGCCAGATTGGATTTTTTTGATAGCGATTCAAGTTTGATGTAAGAAGCATTGAATATAGCCGATTCAAAAGCTGAAAAAATTGCGGAAAGTGCTAATAGAACAACGAGAAGTGGGATTAAAAAAGAAAGATTGGTTAGACTCATTTATTTTAGAACCTCTTTTGTAATAAAACTTTTGACTTTTAAACTTTTAAATGTTTTTTCTTCAAGGCTTTCCATTTTAGCTCTATCTTTTTCTATATCGTGGTTGTACCCTAAAATGTGCAGGAAGCCATGAATAATTAGAAACTCTATATAGTCGGGAAAGTTATTTAGGTTCTTTTTTGCTTCTTTCTCTGCAATAAGGGGGCATATTATAATCTCCCCCTCAATAGAATCTGGCGGACTTTTATTTTTGCTGAGATTAAAAGATATAACATCGGTAGCTTTATCAACATTTCTGAATTTTTTATTAATTTTCGTGATAGTTTTCGTGCCTATAAAGGCAATGCTTAATTCAACATTTTTGTTTATCTTTAGGAATTTTGTAAGACCTTCTATAAATCCTTCAAGGTTTTTTTTTACTATCGTATATCTTTTTGTTTCATTAACAATACTAACCTTTATTTTCTTTTCCATCAGGATACTTTTCCCTCTTATGATATAGCGATATCAAATTTTTAACGAAAGACTCCTTAATTATTTTCAATTCAGAAAATGTTATTTCTGATTGGTCTAATTGCCCATCAGTTACTCTATCCTGAATTATACTGTTTGCTAAATCCTCAATTTTTCCATAATCCATTTCCTCTATGCTATGCGATGCAGCCTCAATTGCATCTGCGAGCATTAAAATGGCAGTTTCTTTGCTTTCTGGAAGAGGGCCGGGATAACGAAAATCCTCTTTGCTTAAATTTGGGTCATGTTCTTTAGCTTTATGGTAGAAATAAGAGACGACTGTTCTTCCATGGTGAGTTGCAACAAATTTGATAATCTCATCTGGCAATTTGTACTGCCTCGCCAGCTGCACTCCATCTTTTATGTGGTTTATTATTACTGTTTTGCTTAAATTTGGAGATAGGTTATTGTGAATATTCGGGATCATTTGCTGATTTTCTGTGAAATAATAGGGGTGTATCATTTTCCCTATGTCGTGATAGTAAGCACCTACCTTGGTAAGCAGCTCATTAGCTCCTATTGCTTCAGCTGCATTACTTGCCATGTTTGCAACCATCATGCTGTGTTGGTAGGTACCGGAAGCTTTAAGTAACAATTCTTTAAGAAGTGGATTTTTAGTGTCACTTAGCTCAAGCAGCCTTATGTCTGTTACTTCATTAAACACGTGCTCTAAAATGTATACAAAACCTATTGCAATTATTGTTGAGATAAAGAAATTGGTGAAGCTAAAAATTGAATTTAAAAGTGACGAGCTTAAAGCTTCTTTAGCGGAAAGGTTTGAAAGCAGTGTAGCAATTGAAAAAATACCTCCCCCTATGATTCCAGCGTAAATGAAGGTTGAAATTCTGGATGTTTTCCTTAGAGCAATCAGGTAAATTACTATGCTTAAAAGTAATGTTAATATTAAGATAGGCGACATATTTATTGGAATAGAAACAATCAAAAGGAAGGCAATAGAAAGTATTAGGGTGGTGGGGAAGTCGGTGAATTCGAACAGAATCATCGCAAATAGAGGAATTGGTATAATGTAGTAAGAGATCCCTTTTATAGAGGACGCTAAAAGATATGTAATTGCAAAGGTGATTAAAAATTCAGCAGTTTTCTTTATTAGATTTTTGTCATTAACAACTTTAGATTTTATGATAGAAAGGTAAGATACCCCAATGGAAATGAAGATCAGGAAAATAATATTTAGAATAGATTTCCATGCATCCCTGCTTCTGACCAACCCAAGAGCTTGCAAAATTTCAATGTTGTCCTGGGTAATTTTATCTCCCTTGTTAACAACTATGCTTCCTTCTTGAATAGTAATCTTCACAGAGGGGACTGATTTCATTATTTCCTCTTTTGCATTTTCAGTGGCAGCACTATCGTAGATCAAATTTGGTTGGAGGAACTTTTCAAGTACATAAATCAAAAAACTTTTTTCCTGGTCGTTAAAATTAGAATTCTTTATATCATCGCTCCCAATTTTAATTGCTTGAGATAGTTCGTCGCTTCTTACCCCGGTTATCATTAGTTTATAAGTTGAATCATAGATGTAAGTTTTTAACTTGTTAAGATTCTCGACATTTTCCTTTAATATCAGGGTTGTATATTGCGAATTGTTGCCAAGTATATTATCAAGCATTGATTTTTTTTCATCCTCTTTAGCATTAAGCGAGACAACGTTGATTAAGTCAGAAAAAAATTTATCAATATTATTTGATACTACCTGCTGTTTTTTAGTATCAAATCTGTACACTGGCGAGACTGATTCGGCTATTTTTTCTCTCAGTTCGTTTGTTTTATTTGTATCCACAAACGATACAGTTCTTTTAGCTATTATATTTTCCTGAGAAATACTTCCAACCTGTAAATTAGTGACTCTTGGGAAGAAATCGTAGAAAGCAAAGCTAAAAGCTGTTGCAAAAATTAAGATATAAAGGATCAGAACAAAGAATGATTTCCTTGTAAAAAACTTGTGACTTTTTGTCTTAAAATTTGTGATGAAAAGCCTATCTTTATATGTTCTAAGATTTTTCATATAAGTTTAATCTTCCTTTTTAGGTGCTTGTAAAAAACAATTTATAAAGCAAACCACATCTCTATTTAAATAAATATTATCTTTTCCATTAACTAAAGCCTCAAATCCTTTAAATGCCTTTATAGTTTCTATGTCTTATCTCCTTTGTTATAATAATAGCATATTTAAGCTGTTTTACAAATAATGCCATTTAATTCAGAAGCATTTTATAAGTTCTTTTAAATACCATTATAAGGGTTTGACTTTTATAAAAGTAATTATAGAGATTTTAAAGTATAAAAAAAGTCATCAATGCCTCAAGTCGTTTTTTTAAATCTCTAAATTTTCGTTATTTTACTTTTGTATTCAAAAAATCTCAAAGTTACTCTTTTCTTCATTTTGTGCCTCCTTATTTTTTATATAATTCAGACTGTCCAAATTCTCAAAAAGTTCCAAAAATGAATTATTTTGGAAATTAAAAGAGTAATACATCAATAAGGAAATTCTGTAAGTATGTTGTTTTGATCGGTAAATAAATTATTTTTAAATCAGAATTTTGCTTTTCGACACACTTTCAAGAAACTGCTGTTCTAAACTTCTATTTTCTTTCGTAGTCGACGGCAATGCCATCACATTAAACAAGCAAACTCTTTTAGTTAGGGAAATCTCCTCCTCCCTCTTGCCTGAAAGATAAAAACCTTTTTAAGGGGTCTCTCGTTAAACTTTACAATTTCGTAACTTTGATATTCTCTAAGTTTTGGATTATTTTTGGAAAAAGTGAGAGGGGTTGGACTCTCCGTCTGACCCAGAATCAAAACGTCTGTTTATAAAAGAAATTGTATAAAAGATTTATAATAATGTAAGTGTTTTACAAAATAAAAGGAGGTTATATGAATGATGAGTCTGAATTAAGGATTTTCTTGGCTCCTTTAGGCAGCAGTGTTAATTATAAAAAATCTTTAGAAAATAGTTTGAAATATGAAGATATCAGCGGGTATCTAACCAAAAGAGATGAAAATAAACTTGAAAAATTTAGTATTCTTTTTGCCTGGTGCAATGCTTTAGGCACAAAAAAGGAATGGGATCAAATAAATACTAATAGCTGGGTGTTATTCTGCAAAGAGAAAAAATATATTTATGCTGGAAAGGCAATTTACAAAACACATAATCCTTTACTTGCTGAAAATATCTGGGTGAAAAATAAGCGTGGTGAAATTTTTGAATATATTTACTTTTTTGAAACAATCTGGCATATAGATATTGAAGTTGACGAAATAAACGATTTGGCTAATTATCAAAAAGGTTTTTCTCCTCAGGGCTTCATGTATTTTAAAGAAGAGGAAGTAGTAGTAAATAATATCCTGGCTAGGTTCGAATCGATAGAGAGTTTTCTTGGCATCCCTAAAAATTTGCAAGAAATGGATAGAGAATTATATACATGCAAAAAAGTTGGTTTAAGCGAAGATGATGAAGGATTTCCCGAAGGTAAAGAACAGTTAAAAGCGCACCTAATAAGAGAACGAAGCAAAAAACCGGCAGAAGTAGCAAAAAAAAGATTTAAAGAGAAACACGGGAGTTTATACTGTGAAATATGCGGGTTTGATTTTTCTAAAAAGTATGGGGAAATTGGAAAAGATTATATAGAGTGTCATTATACAGTACCAGCTTCAGATACGCCGGAGGATTATAAAATCAAGCCGAAAGATATTGTATTGGTGTGCTCTAATTGCCATAGAATGTTGCATAGAAGAAGACCCTGGCTCAAGAAAAAGGAGTTAAAAAAATTGTTAAAAACATCAGAGATTGCCTATTTATTTCCCAAAAACTAGTTTACTTATTTTAGGGGTATTTGTTTTCTCGCCAATCAGTATTTAGACAAAACTAGAAGGGAGGAAAATATGTTTGGTGATCCGAAAGGTCCAATTGAACATTTCTCTTGGGGAAAGTTCGTGATTTGTGGAAAAGAACATGGTGAAATAAAGATAGATGCTAAAGAGTTCATTGAGAATATGAGGGAATTAGGAGGCTAAAATGAGTAAGTTCGATTTAAATGGAAAAGTGCATATGGTTGATGTGTCAGAAAAGAACGAAACCTTTAGAACCGCAAGAGCACATGCAAGAGTTATTTTAAATAAGGAAACATTGGAGAAGATAAAGTTAGGTGAGGTAAAAAAGGGTGAGGTTCTAACAACTGCAAAGATTGCAGGAATATTGGCTGCGAAAAAAACTCATGAGCTTATTCCGCTGTGTCATCCATTGAACATTACTCATGCAGACATTAGTTTTCAGTTTACAGATGAGCCAGCATATATTGAAATAGAAAGTTTCATTAAACTTGTAGGTAAAACTGGAGCTGAAA
>MNXV01000042.1 GCA_001871575.1 Caldisericum sp. CG2_30_36_11 | reverse complement strand
TTTATCTGCAAAAATAAGCCCATCCAGGAGATGTAGAAGCGTCGTTTTACCCGAACCGTTGCAGCCTATAATAGCTATTTTCTGTCCTTTCTCTATATCGAGGTTTATTCCCTGTAATGCCAGAAATTTTCCAAGATAGGAAAAATAAACATCTCTTAATTCAAAGATTGTTTCGCTCATATCAGTTTAGCATTTGCATAGAGCAGGATTACAAAAAATGTCAACGTAAGAAATAGCCATACCCAGTCTCTTAATTTAGTCTTGAAATCATCTAATAGGACAGGCTCGCCGGTGTATCCTCTTGAAAGCATAGCACTATATACTGCTTCGCTCAAATAATACGACCTCTGCCAAAGAAAGGATATATTCCACGCGGTGACATGCTGGCCTTTTTTGTAGTCCAGCCGTGTACCCACGCGGCTCTTAATGGCAAGGTATGTGTTTTCAACTATCTCCAAAAAAAGATATATATACCGGTAAGACATACCTATCGTCATCACAAAAATCTGTGGTATCCAGAAAATCCGCAAAACCTTGAGTAATGCAAAATGTTTCGTCGTAATGTTGAGAAGAACAACAAACGATACCGATGCTATTACACGCATGACAAGTAATGTCACTGTATACAACCCCTGAGATGTAATAATAAGTTTCCTGCCAAGCAGATTTATGATAAAGAGATTTTCTCCAGGAGTAAAGGTACTGAAAAGCGCTGGGATCGCTATAAAGAAGGAAAATATCGGAATAAATATCCATGTCCTTTTCAAAAAAAAGCCCATATTCACATTAGAAAAGAATGCAAGAGCCAAGCATAACGCGTATAGATAGAGGCAAACAGCGGTACTTTTTGTGAAAAGTATCGCTGCCATAAACATGATAAATGTTACTACCTTGATTCTCGGGTCCAAAGATTGCAAAAATCCATCCTTAGCCGCATATTCATCGGCGAAGACAGATTCTTTTAAGAGTGATACGGTGCCTGCAATAGAGCGCTCTACAAAATTATTGTCTCTTAACACACTTAATTAATCACCTCTCTTCAACACTGACTTTCTTACACCCATTATAACAAGCACAATTATACCAATTCCCACGATAGCAGATATTATATAGGCGAAACTTAGGTGCAATAATCCCTTTTCTTCCCAGCCCTTGAAAGCATAGTCGGGCATTGGCGCCTTCCAAATGCTCGAAAGTTCTTCAAGGCCTTTCGGAATATAGCCGACGAGTTTTTGCATCTCATCTGCACCCCATTCACCCCATGCCCCGCCTGCCTTAAAATATTCCGGTATTATAAGCCCGAGTGGAGAAAGTACGATCAATATCACTATTACTATCCAAAGTTTAGTAGTAATTTTCATCAGTTTTTCCTCCCCTCTTCAAGAAGTTCCGGCGATCGTTTTTGCAAATATTTTATTACAAGAGCAGTTGCAATAACCTCCACCCATCCAAAGGCCAACAGGTGTCCTCCCAACATTGCCGGTAGCGCTACATTCAATCCATATGGACAGTATAACGCCTGTCCTGTTGCTGTTTTATGGAGAAGTGGTTGGATACCAAGCTCAAGCCCCGCAAAGGCAGCCGCAATATTAATTCCTACATAACTGCCTATTCCTGCAGCAATAACTCTTTTATTTGAGCCAATGGGAGCGTTACGACTAATCGCTTTATAGATGTAATATCCAACAAATGGAAGCACAAAGGCCATGTTAAAACAGTTAGCGCCGAAAGTAGTAATCCCGCCGTCTCCGAAGAGAAGCGCCTGAACTAGAAGCGCAATTGTAGTAGCGATACTTGCCGCCCATGGCCCAAGAAGTATCGCAACGAGAGTACCGCCTACTGCATGCCCCGTGGTCCCGCCCGGTATGGGCACATTGAACATCATAATCACAAAATTGAATGCGGCACCAATTGCCAGTATTGGCACCTGTTTTGCCTTCAGCGTTTTTTTAACAATCTTTGAAGCACGTACCCATATTGGGAGCATCACCGCGTAAAAAACGCCGCATGTTTCTGGTCCTAAATACCCGTCTGGTATATGCATTTTACACCTCCTTTAAAAAACCACTGAAAGAAGAGCTTTAATCTCCACTTCCTTTGCAATCATTTCCTCGGACTTCATCGAGTCGTCAACTCGTTGATTAATTTCTTGTGCCATTACAGTACCTCTTTCATGCTATTTATTATATTTTTGTGCTACTAAATGATAAAAAAATAAATAGGGTCACATTCATCTTATTTAAAAGTAGAAGCATTCCTTTTTTATAATTCCTTTCCTGTGGTTGCACGGGCAAGTGTACAATGCTTAATACCTTTTAAAGAGTGCAAAGTATCCGCAAGTTTTCCAATTCTTTTAGCCTCGCCTTTAACTATTATAACTTCCAGGCAATTCTGTTTATCGAGATGGACATGTTGGCTGGATATAATTATCTCGTGGAAATCGTGCTGAATATCAATAATTTTATTTACAAGTTCTCTCTTTTCATGGTTATAAACAATTACTATTCCTCCAGCAACATCACCTTTTTCCCCCCATTCTTTCTCAACGAGGTTCTTGCGTATTAAATCACGGATTGCCTCAGAACGATTTAAATACCCTTCTTGCTGTATAAGCCTGTCAAATTTTTTCAATAGCTCATCTTCAATCGAAACGCCAAATCTTGCAAGTCCTGCCATTTTATCCTCTAAAGTAGCACCTTTTTAAAAAATATAGCATCTTTTTAATTTTTGTCAAGTGGGTGTATGCGTTACATAGATACGAGACCACCATCTCTATTTTTAGTATAAAATTTTTGACAAGACGGTTCGTATAAAGAGTTCCTTAATTATCTTCCCGCCACCAAAGCTTCTTTTATTTTCTCTGTATAGACAATTTTTGTTTTTCGTCGTTTTGCATTGCTATAAGCTTTCGGTATTTTTGTATTTGCTTTTCTATCTTTTAGTTATCAATTCCTTTTTCAATTTGAAAGCATACTTAAATATAGGCAAACTGTTGTCGTGGTTTTGGGAGTCTCCACTCCCTCGGCACCACCTATAATAGCGACAGAAATAAGAGAATCTTTAAATTCATTTATCCACTTTAAAAAAGTTAATAGCTAAGAGGTAAATGCTATTAAGAGTTTGCTTTTCTTTTTATCCGAGAGACAGAATTGAACTGCTGACATGCAGATTTTCAGTCCGCTGCTCTACCAACTGAGCTGCCTCAGCAATAATACCCTGTGGGCAAAACAGGACGAATACCTGCCCTTAAAAGTTTAAAATTATTCCTTCAGAACCCCCTCAAATTTCAACGAGAAAAAAACAGGTGAGTGAATTATCAAAACCTTCCGACTTACGCAGCCTACCCCCCTCAAATTCGACCACTTTTTGACTATATAAGACAAAACTCTATAAATTAACGAGTTTGCGGAATTTTATGCAAAATATGCAATTTTTACTGAAATCGTTTTCTTTGCGATCTAAAATATAATGCAATATCAAAATTGGTATTTTGTTATGCGAATATCATGAATTTGTTGAATTCTTGTTGAAATTCAACAAATCTTTATTCACTTGATATAACATTTCGCTTACAGAGAAGTTATATCGTTAAATACAAAACTTTAAAAAATTATCTCTAAATTTTTCGTCACTTTGAAATGTCACATCCTAAAAGAGTTTTAAGCACTTTCAATTCTCTTTTTTGCCCTTCAGGAAGCATTGTAAGACTATTTGTCTAACTTTTCTCTTTTTTTCATAAGGGTTTTGTAGGGTATCTACTCCCCTGGGGGTATAAAAGTACCTCCCGGAAAAGTTTACCCTGTTTTATAATGCTGTGAGAGCAAAAATTTTCATTTTAATAACGCCTGATAAGGTATTTTTTCCTCTCTATACCCACATTTTTTTCTCTCATCGAATCTTATACCCCAGGAGCTCAAATCTAGGGTAAGATAGTAGTTTTATATCTACTCGATCTTTTTCGTTGAAATTTGAGGGTATTTTGAAGAGGTAATTTTTACTTGAGGCAATTCGATTTTTTTCAAAATAGTGCTAAAATTTCATAGAGTGATAAATCTGCTGAAAAGGATTGTGGATTTACTCTTTTCTTATTTCTCTGTAATCCACGCTCTTTTTAGTGGATTAGTAGAAAAAAACATAGATATACACTTTAAAATTCACACTATCCTAAGAAGCACTTATAAATACTTACTTACTTCAATATTTTAACTACTTGCAAGTGTTAAAGTGGAGTTAAAGGTAAAAAACTGGGATTACGGTCTGTACAGGATTTTGACTGCCCAAAACCAAGTGGGTTTCATAGATAAACTTTCTCAAATTGACATCCCAACTCTTGTGATAACAGGCAAAAACGACCAGGTCGTAAAACCCGAAAATTCAGAAAAGCTTGCTGCAACGATTAAGAATGTGCATCTTGTTGAAATAGAAAACTGTGGCCACATTCCTCATGAGGAAACTCCGGAGAGTTTTGTGGACGCAGTCTATAGATTTATCTTACAGGTAGAGAGCACATCCTTAGGAGCTTAATAAATTTTCATTGTTTTTTCGAAAATTGGCGGAAGGCCAACTTCTTTTGAGGGAAGTGTTGCAAGTTCAGGTTTATCGGATAGCCCAAAGATACATGCAGAGTTTAATTGAGCAAGTTTACCCACCTCAAAAACCTCTTTTGTTATAAAAATTTCCTCATTTAAAAGATTATCTATATCTTCATGGTCGCTTAAAAAATCCATCCTGTCAATGGTTGCTTTAAATTCTTTTTTCCTAAACTCAACAAAAGGGGTTGGGTTATTTTCTAAAAGTAGGTTAACAATGTCTGAAACTGTAGCTTCGAGATTTTTATTTTTAACCCCCTTTTTAAGAAGCCCCATTAAAAAATTGGTTGGGTTTATGATTTTAAGTTCTTTTAATCCTTTTTCAAACTCGTCAAAAGAAGTCTCGCCTAAATAGATTACTATGCTTATGATCGCAACAATATCCTGATTGTCACCTGTAAAGGTCATAAAATTTTTTGTATTGATTTTATTGTAGATGTTTAAAAAGTTGCTTTTCCTTTACTGAGGGTCAATGCCTTTGAGTGTTTCAAAAATTGCATCAGTCCGAGCCTTATCGATGGC
>MNXV01000047.1:5166-5428 GCA_001871575.1 Caldisericum sp. CG2_30_36_11 | reverse complement strand
AAAGAAACCTTTTTAGTCTGGGATATGAGCCACTGAGACATCACTATTTTGTCCGAACAAATACCGAGGATTCTAAGCAAACGTCTTCACAAGGTTTTAATTTCCAAAACTTTGAAAAACCTTGTATAGGGCCAAAAGACACCAAGAATATGTTTTCCATTTTTATCCTGGAAGGAGACAGAAGCCCCTAACTGTTCAAACGAAAGCCAGCCCTTATCTTTGCATAGGGACTTAAGTGCTGCGTTAAAATCACTTGAACGCA
>MNXV01000047.1:5044-5153 GCA_001871575.1 Caldisericum sp. CG2_30_36_11 | reverse complement strand
GCATTATGTATTTTTCTGGATTTTGCGAAAGCTGGGAGTATCGGTGGTTGTGATTCAAGGAAATAATTGCCCTAAAAGTAACCCATGGATTTCCTTCCTGGTGAGCCAC
>MNXV01000047.1:511-5034 GCA_001871575.1 Caldisericum sp. CG2_30_36_11 | reverse complement strand
TATGGAATGTTAGAGGCGAAGTAGATCAGCACAATCACAAGAATAACGAGAACAAAAATAATTATAGTCTTCTTCACCTTTCCTCCTGCTTATTCTACATAAATCGCAGATTTGATATCCATCTTGTACAGTTCGTCAAGGTCTATTTGTTTTTGAGTCTCTAAATCTAAAAGATACCATTTGAATATATCTGAAGCTTGACAGGTAAATTTGCAGCTGTCTGTAAAGTTCATAAAATTGGATCCTCCGAAGTTTAAACTTCTGGCGTTACTGCAGTCCAGATCGGCTTCCCAGAGTTCTTCTTTTAAACCATTAGAAACAGTAAATATAATTTTGTTGCAGTTTTTAAGCACGGCATTAATATACAGGTCTTTCTTTAAAATACTTTTCAGTTTATCAACAAGGGTTGAATTTTCAGCTTCCAGATCTTTATCAGTTGCAGGGCGAACATTTCCCTTTAGGTCAGTTACAAAATATTTTGTGGAGTTGGAGCCGTCTTTCCATATATTTTCACTGTAAAGAATCTCTTTTCCACCATTTATGAATTTAAGGCTACTAAGATAATCATAACCAAGATTAGGGTTAAGCTCGGAGCCTTTGGCAAGTAGTTTTTCTTCACCTGTCTCAAGATTTTTTAACCAGAGAGATGCGTCGTTATCTGGAGCAGGAGCATTTCTTCCACCAACATATGCAAGGTATTTCCCATCAGAAGAAAGGTCAAAACCAAAAGCCCAATCCTTTTTTTCATCTGCAGGTTTTAAAAGGTAAGTGTTTGTCTTTGCGCCAAGATCATAGACAGCAACATAAAAGATTGGAGACTCAGGTATACCTTTTACAAAATAGACTAAACGGTTGGTGTTGTTAAAAAAATATGCATGGAAAGAAGTTTCAAATTTATCAACTTCTGCAATTTTTATAAGTTCATATGTTTCTATGTTTATTGCATAAAGCATTCGTCTATCTGCAACTAAATCTTGATTATCCTCTACATCTACTATAATCCAGCTTTTGTCTTTCGATTCAGTACTTATCCTAACTGAATAACTTTTGTCAGGGGCAGATGCAACCTTCTCGGTAACTTTACCGTCAATGCTCCCAGCATAGATCGCTCTATCCGAAACAAAAATAACCTTTGGCTCATCTGTGGGTAATACTGGGGTACTACCATTTGGAAGCTCTTCTATTTTTAGGTAGTCGCTTACAGGATTAACCTGCGATGCATTATCTTCATCTGGCTGGCTTGGATTTTCAGATGGGGTGACTTCCGAAGGATTATTTTTTGATGTTTTAGTTTTTAAAACAAGATAAGTTCCTGCCATGGCAAGTATCAAAACAACTATTGCAATTAAAACGACTTTTAAAACTTTTCTCATTTAATAACCTCTCTATTATTTTACCACTTCTGAAAAAAATTGAACATCTAAATTAAGAGATCTTTTTCATCTTTCTTGACTTTTAGTCTTCACGGCAGATTTATCTCTTGACTTGGAATCTAAGTTCATTCTAATGTACTTAGGTTGATGAATTAAGTACATTGCGATGTACTTAATTTGCAAAAAGGAGAAAAAGTATGGATTTAAGCAATTTCAATTTGTGGTGGAAAAAACAAAACATCCCACCTTCTTTGAAAGGTAAAAAAAGAAAAGCTTTTGATTTACTGCTACCTTATCTTACGAGGAGGCAGGGTGTGATATTGGAAGGCATCAGAAGAGCAGGAAAAACTATGTTTCAGCAAGCATTGTACTTGAAAAAGGCCAGAAAGAGAGCCTTGCAGGGCGTTTTTTTACTATTCACATCAACCCACTGGACTTTGTAGAATTCCTTAATTTCAAAAACATAACTTACGATCCTTCAAGATACCAAGTTTATCGACTTGAACTTGAAAAAGAGCTCGTGAATTATATAAAGACATCCGGTTTTCCAGAGCTTGTTAACGAACTTGATGATAACTTCATAAAAGAGTATTTCAGGCAAACAATTACCGACAGGATTGTCTTTCAGGACATCCCTCAAACTGCAGGAATAAATGAACCAGAACTTCTGAAAGAGATTTATCTTTCCATATGTGCTAACCCCGGACAGATTTTGCGTTATGATTCTCTTGGAAGTGACTTTAAACGTGACAGAAGAACGATCCAAAAATATATTTACTATCTTGAATATTCATTTCTCACCAAAATTCTATTTAACTACTCATCCAATCCTTTAACCCGATACAAAAAAAATAGGAAAATCTATCCTTCTTATACTGCATTTAGTTTCGCTGCCTTGAGAGAGGAGATAGATATGAAGAATTTTATTGGCAAAATCGCCGAAAACCTGATTTTACAAAAACTAAATACCAGCTTCTTTTACAGAACCGATCGTGGCAAAGAAATTGATTTTATCGCAACAAAAAATAACAAAGTAACTCCCTATGAGGTGAAGTATCGTAAAAATATTGATAAATCAGACATATCAACAATCAATAGTTTTATGAAAGAGTTTAAAACGAGTGTTGGAGTAATAGTTTCAGAAAATACTGAAGAGGTTCAGCTCACAGAAAATGGTCAAATAAAATTTGTTCCTCTTATTAAGTTTTTGCTGGAGGAGTGAGTGTTCATATAGTTCATACAAAAGAGGAAAGTTGTTTCTAATACACCCCACAAAGATGTCTCTACACCTAGTCACTGCCACTCTTTTCCTTGCAATCCTGAACTCGTTTCAGGAAAGTGACACACATCCTTTGTATCCGTGGTAATCTTGCTATTTTTTTTCCTTTTCCTCCTTTACCTTAAGCCACGCAAAATATTCAGGAGAACCTTCTCTCAGCATTACTACACCACATTTAGGACATCTTTCCTCCCTGCAAGGAACACCAGGTCTATGAGGAATTCTCTCACCGCATTTTGGACAGATGCAATAACCCGCTCACAAATATCGCAGGTTACAGAGAATTAAACCACCTGCTCCAAGTCCACCATGTTCACCATAAAAATGTTCTTTTTCCATTTATTCCTCCTCAACTAAGTTTTCTAATATAGAATATTTTGTTATTATATTCGACCTTCTTAATCTTGCCTTCTTTTATTAGACTACTAACTAAAGAAAAATCGCTTCTTTTTTCACTCAATAACTTATGAATTTCCTCTTCTCTTATTGGATGCACAGAAACAATACTTAGCAGATCTTCTTGCAAACCATCTGTTATTGTAAACTCGCCTTCTTCTGGAGTTATAAGCATATTTACATTTTTGATTTTTTCTCTGAATATTTGATATGCCATATTCAAAACTTCTTCTTCAGGGAATATTACCCAGCTTTCTGCAGGAGGACGAGTAGGGATTGAAATATACGACTTAGAAGGATTAATCTTTGCTATGAAAGATGCAATATCTTTCAACTCTTCTCCTGAATCATTTATTCCCTTAACAAGCATTGTCTCTGTTATAAGTTTGCCTTTAAAGACTTTTGTAAATTCAACAATTCCATCAAAAATTGAATCAAGGTTCAGAAAATGATTTGGTCTATTAATTTTTTTAAAGGTAAGTTCGTTTACTGCATCTACCTTCAGAGAAACAAGGTCAGCCTCATACAAATCCTGCCGAACGCTTTCAAGGAACAAAAGAGAGCTGTTTGTAATAACTGCAACAGGAATACTGAAAGATTTCAGCATTCTTATTTCCTCTCCAAGGTTAATATCGAGTGTAGGTTCTCCATCAGGCACAAATGTGATAAAATCAACTTTTTCACCAATTTCCTTAAGCCTTATGATCTTTTCTTTAGCTTCCTTAAATATCTCTTTTGGTTCATAAAATTGCCTTCGCTCAATTGTTAGATTGTATGTTATCCCAAGTTGACAGTAAACACAGGAATAAGAACAATACTTTGGAGGAATATTATTTACCCCCAGACTTCTCCCCAAACGCCTTGAAGGGACAGGTCCAAAAATAATTATAAGTAATCACCTCCTCTTAAGTTAGGTTTACCTAACTTTTATAATAAAATTATACCGCGAATTTAAAGAAAATCAAAGATCTCTTGATATCTTACATCTCAATCATATGAAAGGCGAGTTTTCTCGTCAGTCAAAGTGGGTTTTATCATTTCACGCCATTCAGGCATTTCCCATGTTCCTAATTTCATATGGATGTTGTAATATTTTTGTGGAATTGGATGAGTGCCAATAACCACTTCCATCTTATATTTTTCCTCTATGAATTTTTTGAAGTAACCTACATAAGGACAAGGGGGGTACCCTACGATCATCCCTGTAGCAAAGTGAACAACCGTTGCACCATTCTTTTTCATTTCTTCTGGAGCGTACTCAATATTTCCACCAGGACACCCGCCGCAGGTAGTGTACCCTACGAGTTCAACCTCTTTGCCTTTGTAGATACTGAAGGCTCCAACTCTTTCACGAAGAGATCTAAGACACTTGCCCCCTGCGCATGTACGATAGCGGTCGCAGATAATAATGCCAATTTTGATTTTTTCTTCCATTCTATGCCTCCTTGTTTATTAAATAAAATTGCTTCCAAAAA
>MNXV01000047.1:0-463 GCA_001871575.1 Caldisericum sp. CG2_30_36_11 | reverse complement strand
TATTGTGAGATAAACTCCTGCAATCATCAATGCCACTATTATTGGTATGTTCCACAAAAGCTCTTAAAGAAAGTTGTTTGTTTTTCTTCTCATTTAATCTCTCGATTTTTATTATACTCCTTTTGCAAAATATGTTTATGAAAACAATATTTTCTATCAATTGCAAAAAAAAATTATTGTTGCTTAGAAGTGAAGAATGCAACACCTCAACATTGAGAAAACTTATGTTTTTCCTCTTGACACGGATCGTAGTATCTTTAATAATTCAATTCGTATATCGTGTTGCCTCATTTAATTTTCTTATTCCTTTCTAATCGCTGTTTTTGCGATTCTACGAAATATTATCTGGTTGCCTCATTTAAATTTAATCTTCTGTAATCTGCAATTCCTTTCAGCAGATTCTATACGAAATTATTTTGAGATAAAGGAAAATCATTGGGTAATTTTTCATCGACTTTCTGTA
>MNXV01000027.1 GCA_001871575.1 Caldisericum sp. CG2_30_36_11 | reverse complement strand
CATCCTTTTCTTTGTATACAATAACGAACCAGATTGTATCCTCTGTTTTCTGCGTCTTTTCATAAAATTCCTCAAATCCCTTTTCCGTCATTGGATAAACCTCACCTATAATGGATCGGATCTCCTCATCATTACACCATTCAGAAATAGCTTTCAAGTCATCTTTCTCAACGGGTCGTAAGTACACACGATTACCTTCAAGAAATTTGTTCATCTTTTTACTCCTATCTTAATATAGTATTTCTCTCAAGTACCTTCTTTTTGGTAGATGACCTCTGCTTTTTTGCTATTTTTTAATCTGCACTCTTTTTCAGCAGATTTACTCCTATCGTATTATTTTACCTAAATTGAGTGATTTTTTATCAACCTAAGAAATTTTAGCACTTTTTTAAAAAAACAAATTACCTTACATAAAAATTACCCTTTCAGAACCCCTCAAATTTCAACGAAAATAATCTACTAGTAGAAAAGTATCAAATCAGAGTGACTTGCGCGTTCCAGGGGCATTTGCGTGCGGTATATTTGACTAATATAAAACGAAATAGACCATAATTTTCAATAAGAAAGAATTTCAAAAATGTTTAATTTTAACAAAGTACTTAACAGAAATATAACAGTATTGAAAAGATATTCTAAGGTAGCAGTTTCATATGTATCTTCAAACTGCCGATAATCTAAATGGACTCAGTGAAGAAGAAAGAAAAGTTGCAATTCAATTTAATGGAAGGACATTATTTCTCATAACTTGGACGAAAAAGTAAAGAGATTAAAATATTTGTAACCCCCACTAATTCAGAAAACACTATAAAATTTGATAAGTTAGAAAAGTTTTTTAAAAATTCTTTAAAAAAGTGTAACATTTTTTGGAAATCTGGAGTCTTATTATATGAGAAGAAATTCTCAGAAAGGAAGTAGTGCAATATGAGAGTATTTAGCTGAAAATCAATGCTGGTGAAACAGGTTGTTGGTGTGAAAATGAAGAAGCGGCATCAGGAAGGTTTTGGCAAGCAGAATCTCTAAGAACTGGTGGTTAAAAATTTGAAACATGTTGCAGGAAGTTTACAGCACCAGAATCTCTTAAAAGTTTAGCCTTGTTTAAGGGCGTTTAAAAAATAAAAAATTTAACAGGAGGTAAAATAATGGGAAACGGAATTCACACAGCAACAAATGTGTCGAATGTTTTAAATTGTCTCAAGAGCAATGGCAAAACCTTCGTTGGGCGATATTTTGCAGTTGTCAATACCTGGAAAGCATTAACGAGAGCTGAAGCGCAAAATATTTCTGCTGCTGGTATATATATTGTATCCATCTGGGAAGATAGAGACGGAGAAGATCCTTCTTATTTTTCATATTCGAATGGGAAAAGCGATGGCAAAAACGCTTTTAATTATGCTGCAAATCTTGGTCAGCTTGCTAATACCCCTGTATATTTTGCTGTAGACTTCGATGCTAAATTATCTAACAAGCAAAGCATTTTAGACTATTTTAACGGAGCTAGAGATGGTTATTTGCAATATCTTCACGACCGTCACGAATTTGGATTACCAGAAATTTATTACAAAATCAGTGTTTATGGAAGTTATGATGTATTAACATGGTGTAAAGACCAGGGCATTGCTACCTACTTTTTCCAGGCATATGCTCCAGGATGGAGCAGTGGCAGAAATGCTAATCCCTGGGCTGGCTATCATCTAAGACAAGTTGCTTCAAACCAAAGTTTATGTAGTATTAATGTAAATTTGGATGTGTCAAGTGGGGCTGCCGGTGGATGGAAATATTGATACTTAATTAGAGAGGTAAAGTATGAAGAAAATTTTGTTGATTTTAATATTATTGCTTACATTTTTTTCTGCATGTAGCAAAAAAGTAACTTCTCCTTCTGAATTAACCCAAACATACAATTTTGATTCAATAACTATATTTGATATAAATAATGGCTGGGCTATTAATGAAGGGGAAGGAGAGGTGTATAAAACCCAAGATGGAGGCAAATCCTGGGTGGATGTATCTCCTAAAAATAAAAGTTCCATTTTTTCTTACAGTTGGTATTTTATGGATCCATACACTTCATGGGTTCTCTACTCAGATACCTTTACCTTATATTCAACCGAAGACGGAGGAACGCACTGGAAAAGTAATAAAGTGCCTTTCGATTCAGCAATTCTATTATTTACTCGTTCTGGTAATTCATTTATAGGGTGGGCATTAAAGAGTTATGGCATGGCATCGGGTGATGAGCCTGTAGATTTGTATAAGTTTGAAAATGATTCCTGGATGCTTGTCTCAAAGGGAGAAATGCCTCAAGAAAACAGGAAAAATGCTATCCCTTGGACTGACGAGAAAAATGGCTTTGTAATGCTTCCTGATATGTTGACTGGTTTTGTCACGATTGAATACCGTTCACCTGGTGATTACGGTCTGTATGCTACAGATGATGGTGGTAAAACCTGGCACAGAGAAAGGCTTGGCAAGTTGGAAAGCAAGAAGGATGAATTCTTTGTTATGTATGCTCCTAAACTCTTGCATTATGGAACAAAAGTAGCTGTAATTTTACCAGTTTTGTGTGAAAAAATAAGTAGCAATCATATGAATTATTCAATTATTTTCTTTTCGAAAGATGCAGAAGGAACAACGTGGCACGAAGAATCTACTCTTAAAATAAAAGAAAGGGTTATCTATATGGATATTGAGGATCAATTCCATTGGTGGGTCTTGACAGAAGGTAATCTGTATAAAACTGAGGATGGTAGGAAAAATTGGGTTGAGATTTCCTCAATAAAAGGTGCGGTTCAGATTCAATTTATAAACTCTAAAACGGGCTTTGCTCTGGTTAAGAGTGATAATAAAACTGTACTACTTAGAAGCGATGATGGTGGAAACTTCTGGAAGGTTGTATATCCAGATTGAGTTATTATTTAGAGTTGTGTTTTTAGCTTCAAAATTCTTTCAAGAAACTGAAACTTTTTGAAGTTTTAGACCCTTAAATCCTTTGTAACCTGCTGCGATTTGTTCAGCAGGTTACTCTTTTGTATCCGCACTCTTTATTAGCGGATTTATATATGAGAAAAGAATTTTTTAAAAAATTCTCATGAAAATATGGAACTTTTTTGTGGGTTTGGGAGTCTATATATATGAGAGAACAAGAATCTCTCAGAAAGGAGATGGTGGCATATGAAGAAAGTAGTCCAGAGTAAAAAACTTAAAGTGTTTTTGTTGGTGCTTATTGTTGTAGGACTTGGCATAGTCATTTATGGCATTCCAGTTATGTTAATGAAAAATAAATCTGCTAACAAGATTGTTACAAATCAGGGCACTGAATTAAACCAATCCACAGTTGAGATCAAAGCCGTTTATTTAATGCCAGTTACCGGTGGGCAGATTACCAAAGAGGACTTAGCAGCTTACCCAGAGATTTTGCCTGTAACTGATTTTGAAACATTGACTTCTCATACCAATAAACACATTGCTATATGGATTGATAAGGATGCGGTAGACCTATTACCCGAAGGATGGCTCAACCAGGAGCCTCAGAAATTTTATCCTATTATAGTAGTTGGTTATAGTAATGCACTTTATTCTATGCGTGAAAAATTGCATTTGCCAATGTATGGGCCCTGGGTTGATTGGAGTAAACAGAAATTAGAGCCTGGTTTTAGCGCCTGGATGATAAAAAGAGACGACCCCAGTGGGATGTCTGCTTTTATGAAAGGCTATGCAGAGCCAGTCACTGCTGAACGCATTTTAGAGGTAAGCAATGAGCTCCTCAAGAAGAGCTTATCCATTATTGAGTATAAGAATACTCAATACGGTTTTGCTTTTTCGTTACCTTTAACCTGGCAAGGTTATTCCATAGCAGGAGATAAATGGGAAGGGGAGGCCTCAGTTCAAGGAAGCGATGTGGTTGTTGAAAAAGGGCCAATTATATTCATAAGGCACCCGCAGTGGACAAAAGAAAACCCAAGACAGGATATCCCGATAATGGTTTTTACAATTAGTGAGTGGAATGAACTTCAGCAGGAGAAATTCTATCTTGGCGCAGCGCCAATCTATCCTACAGAACTTGGGCGTAACAGCAAATATGTATTTGCACTTCCTGCACGCTACAATTTCGCATTCCTGCCAGGATTTGAAGAGGTTGATGAAATATTTCAAAGCAAACCTCTCAAAGCATTCTGAGAAGTGTATAATTTGAAGTTAAAGAGTAGTAGAATATAGTTGGAAGGAGATGGTTTTATGAAAAAAGCGTTCTTGGTAGTAACTCTAGTTGTGCTTTTGATAAGTTTTGCAGGGTGTCGTAAAGAGCAAACAAGCATTACTCCAATTAATCCTATTCCTCAAGAACAAACAAAGGTTGTTAAGATTGACTCTGACCCTCAGGGTGCAATAGTATTTATTGATAACGACGATCCTGTAGAAACACCTGTTGAATACAAATTTACCTTTGGAACGCACTTTATTACTTTCAGAAAAGAGGGTTATTATGATTTCGTGAAAAAAGATGTAGAGGTGAATGAGGATACAACTTCAATTAGTGCAACTCTTGAGCCTATGCCAACTGCGGAAGAGATTGAAGAAATGAATGCAATTGGCTTTAACGTACTAGGCCCCATTGTCTTTAGCACTGTTCCTTATCTTACCTGTTGCTCTGCTGCTGCAATTGCTTACTCAAACATTTTTTACGGTGGAACTTACACAGTAAGTGGCGCAACTACCCTCGATTCTTTTGATATTATCTTTCCGGGTGGCAAAACCGTGCACTTTGACACAGAAAAAGTTCCAAACTATGTAAGGATAAGGAAATTTTCAAAAGTTGTTACATTTGATGAAATAGGTGGTTACGAAATTATCTCAAACGGTGAGCAACAGTATTCTTTTGAAGTGTGCTACAGGGCAAAAATTATTTCTGGAACTCCTGTATTAGAAGAAGTTTTTCCAGATTATGGTATTAAAAATGCAATTGCTGTGCCTGTAGGGAAAGAGGTTGAGGCAAGACTCGTTATAACCGATACAAAAGGAGACCCCATAAGAAATACATCTTTGGAAGTATATGATTTGAAAACAGATAAAGACGGAATAGCAAAACTCAAGGTGAAGGTTGTAAGAAATGGTTGTGAACACTGCTATGAGATTTATGTGAACGGCAAACCTGCATCTGTAAGGATGTATGCAAATATTCTGGTATGGGGATACGATACTGCATGCTTTACAAAAGACGGTCACTTAATTGAATCCTCTATCCCCGGAATTAAAAGCGATGTAAAAGTAAAGGTTCAAGATGGCAATGTGTATATGCCCTGTGGTTCATTTTGAGTTAAAATTGCTGATATGTACTCAGATTCTGGAAGTAGAGAGAATAACATTATTAGCC
>MNXV01000049.1 GCA_001871575.1 Caldisericum sp. CG2_30_36_11 | reverse complement strand
CATCGACATTCAAAAAAAGCTTGGAGCAACATCTCACGAACCAAGATGGGCAATTGCCTACAAGTTCCCTGCAGAGGAAAAGGAAACGATTGTGAGAGATATTATTGTAAACATAGGCAGGACAGGTGCACTTACACCTGTTGCAATATTTGATCCTGTCAACCTTGAAGGGTCGACTGTGTCAAGGGCAACTCTACATAATGAAGACCAGGTGAAGATGCTTGACATAAGAGTTGGAGACCACATCATAGTAAGAAAAGCTGGTTCTGTTATACCTGAAGTTGTAAGAGTAATCCCTGAAAAGAGAACTGGTAATGAAAAACCTTTTGAAATGCCAGACAAATGCCCCGTTTGCGGTGGTCCTGCGGTAAGGCTCGAAGGTGAGGCAGCAACGCGTTGCATAAATGCATCCTGCCCTGCTCAACTAAAAGAGAGAATAATACACTTTGTCTCTCGGGAGGCAATGGACATTGAATCAATAGGTCAAAAGCTTGTTGAGCAAATGGTTGATAAAGGCATTGTGAAAGATTTTGCGGACCTCTACTACCTTAAAAAACAAGATATGATGAAGCTTGAAAGAATGGGAAATATTCTTGCAGAAAAAATACTGAGAAATATCCAGGACAGCAAAACAAAGCCTCTTGCAAATCTCTTATTCGCATTAGGTATTTTCCAGGTAGGAAAGAGGACCGCTGAACTTCTCGTAAAGAAATTTAAAAGTATTGACGAACTTGCAAATGCAACCATTGAGGATATATTAGAGGTTGAAGGAGTAGGCCCCGTTACTGCACAAAGCATCAAAGATTTCTTCAGTGCAAAAGAAAACATTTCAATTATAGAAAAATTGAAAAAAGCAGGTGTAAAGATAGCTGAACAGTTAGAGGAAAAAGTCGAAGGACCTCTTAAAGGACTTGTGTTCGTATTTACTGGAACCTTTAAAGAAGTCACGAGGGGTGATGCAAAGAAAATAGTCGAAAGTTTAGGGGGAGAAGCTGCCGAAGCTGTATCAAGGAAGGTCAATTACGTAGTAGTTGGAGAAGATCCCGGTTCAAAACTCGATAAAGCAAGAGCACTTGGAATAAAAACAATTAATGAAGAAGAATTTAAAAAATTGATTGGAAGGTGAAATATGTTTGACATCGAAAAAATTGAGCGCCTTGCGGCTTTAAAGCTTAAGGGCGAGGAAAAGGAAAGTATTACCAAAGACCTTGAAGAGATTTTAAATTACTTCAATATTCTTAAAGAAGTTAATACAGAGGATGTTGAACCACTTGTTTATACAGAGGAAATAAAACTATTTTTGAGAAAAGACGAAATTAAGGAAGGACTTCCTATAAAAGAGGTTGAAAAGAATAGAGAACTTTTTGGAGATAACTTCTTCAAAGTGAAAAAGATCGTAGGGGAATGATATGGTTATAAGTACTGTCCCTTGGTGCCAGGCACAAACAGTAACTGGAGGATAAGATGGAGATAACAGAACTTACAGTAAAAGAAATTGTAGAAAAGATAAAGAAGAAGGAAATTGGAGTTAAAGAAACTGTTTTAGCTTATCTAAAAAACATCGAAGACAAAGATAACAATATCAAAGCTTTCTTATCGATAAACAATGAAGAAGCGTTAATAAAAGCAGAAGAACTTGATAAAGAAAATGAAAAAAATGGGCAGATATTTGGTATTCCTGTTGCGATAAAAGACAATATAAATGTATATGGCACTGAAACCACTGCGGGCTCCAAAATCCTCAAAGGATACATTTCTCCATATGATGCGACAGTTGTCAAGAAGATAAAAGAGCAAAATGGAATTACCATAGGCAAGACCAACTGCGACGAATTCGCGATGGGCTCTTCAACAGAAAACTCGGCTTTTTTTAACACCAAAAACCCCGTAAACACCGACTACGTGCCAGGAGGGTCTTCAGGCGGCTCTGCTGCTTCTGTTGCAGCAAATGAAGCTGCGGCTGCTTTTGGATCTGATACAGGAGGCTCTATAAGAGAACCTGCTGGATTCTGCGGTATAGTTGGTTTAAAACCCACATATGGGAGAGTATCAAGGTATGGACTCATTGCATTTGGATCCTCCCTTGATGTAATAGGGCCGCTTGCAAAAAATGTCGAGGACGCCGCAATCCTGACAAATGTAATCGCAGGTTTTGACCATAAAGACGAAACAACAGCAAATTTGCCTGTTGAAAATTATACAGATTTCTTAAAAAGAGGTATAAAAGGAAAAAAATTAGGAGTCATAAAGGAAATAAACGATTTTAAAATTCAGGATGAGGTAAGCATTACATTAAAAGAGGCGATTAATAAATTGGAAATCCAGGGCTGTGAAATTGAGGAAGTTTCAATCCCGCATCTTAAATATGCACTTCCCACATACTATCTCGTCGCCCCATCTGAAGCATCATCCAATCTTTCAAGATTTGATGGAGTAAGATATGGATTACAAGGTTGCGGAGATAATCTGAGAGATTTTTATGAAGATACAAGAACAAAAGGATTTGGAAGAGAAGTAAAAAGAAGGATCCTTATAGGGACTTTCGCGCTTTCAGAAGGGTATTTTGATGAATATTATCTCAAAGCATCTAAAGTAAGGAGACTTATAGCAATGGATTTTGAAAAAGCATTCGAAAAAGTTGATGCTCTGATACTGCCAACAACGGCAACCACTGCGTTCAAGTTCAACGAGAAGAAAAATCCTCTTGAAATGTATATGAGCGATATATTTACGATACCGATGAACCTTGCTGGAATTCCTGCAATTTCGATTCCATTTGGAAAAGATAATAAAGGACTTCCAATAGGGATACAGATTGTAGGGAAATGGTTTGAAGAAGGAGAAATATTCCAGATTTCTTATGCGCTTGAGCAATCGAAGGAGAGTTAATATGTATAAACCCACTATAGGACTTGAAATTCATATACAGCTCATGACAGAGACAAAAATTTTCTGCGGTTGCTCCACAGAATTTGCGAGAGTTCCTAACACGAATATTTGCCCTGTCTGCATAGGACTACCGGGAGCACTTCCAGTACTTAATGAAAAGGTAGTCGAGTATGGAGTAAAGCTTGGAATTGCTCTCAAGGCATCCATTAACAGATTCTCTTCTTTCTATAGAAAGAACTATTTCTATCCTGACCTCCCTAAAGGATATCAAATAACCCAGTACGCAATACCAATTGCAAAAGGTGGATATTTAGAAATAGGGCCTGCGCATCAAAATAGGGCAGGGTCTCAAAAGAAAAAAATTCGCATAGAAAAAGCTCACATAGAGGAGGATTCTGGTAAATCTATCCACATGGGCGATATAACAGAATCAGAGTTTTCATTAATCGACTTTAACCGTTCCGGAATTCCTCTTCTGGAAATTGTAACTTTGCCTGATATTGAAACACCCGATGAAGCATACGATTTCCTAATCTTATTAAGAAGCATTGTAAGATATATTGGCGTCTCAATGGGAGACATGGAGAAGGGCGCTATGAGGTGCGATGTTAACATTTCCGTATCTAAAGACGAAACGATGGGTACAAAGGTTGAAATCAAAAACCTTAACTCATTTAGAAGCGTTAAAAGGGCTCTTGAATACGAAATTGAAAGACAGATTGGTGCGCTTAAAAAAGGTGAAAGGATAGTCCAAGAAACGAGGCATTTTGATGAAAAGGAAGACACGACAAAACCAATGAGAACAAAAGAAGAATTAAACGACTATCGCTATTTCCCAGAGCCAGACCTACCTCCGCTTGTTATTTCCGATGAATTCATTGAAAATATAAAAAATACAATTCCAGAGCTTCCAAACACAAAAGAAGAAAGATATATCAAAGAATTTGAAATAAGTAGCGACTATGCAAGAACAATTGCATACCACCCCAAACTTGCAGAATACTTTGAAAATATTGTTAAATATGTAGGAATAAAAATGGCAAAAGATGTTGCAAATTTCATAATGGTAGATTTATCTGCTTATCTTAATGAGACAAAAAAAGAAATAGACAAAATTGATTTTACAAAGGAAAAATTTAAGGAACTGCTTGATCTTATAGACAATAAAACTATCTCCCGCAATATAGCAAAAGAAGTAATAAATGAATCGCTGCGTACAGGAAAAACACCTTCTGAAATAGTCTCCAAAAAAGGATGTACACAGATTACAGATGAAGATGGTATAAAGAAGCTTGTCATAGAAGTTTTGAATGAAAATGAAACACAGGTGAAGCAGTATCTTTCAGGAGAAACAAAAGTAATAGGTTTTCTTGTAGGACAGACTATGAAAAAAAGCAAGGGAAAAGCAAATCCTGAACTTGTTAATAGAATATTATACAATGAACTTGAAAATCTCAGAAAGTAGGAGGTCAAAATGATACTGGAAGAAATCTTAAAAAGGAAATCTGTAAGGTCCTATCTCGATAAACCTGTGAAAGAGGAAAAATTAAATGAAGTCCTTGAAGCAGGCAGACTTGCTCCATCTGCATGCAATATACAACCCTGGAAATTTATAGTGGTAAAGGGCAAAAAAAGAAGGGAGAAGCTTGCAATTGCTTGCAAAAACCAAAAGTTTGTAGGAGAAGTACCAGTCATTATTGCAGCTTGTATTGTTTCTAAAGGGTACAATATGGGCGGGTGGTACGATTCTGCAGTACTTGACATTGGCATTGCATTTGACCATATGACATTACAGGCAGTTCACCTCGGGCTTGGCACCTGCTGGATTGGGGCTTTCAAAGAAAATAAAGTCAAAAAAATCCTTGAAATACCAGACGAAATAAAAGTTGCGGCACTTTTAACGCTTGGTTACCCAAAAGACCCAACAGAAGTAAAAAAGAACCGTAAACCAATTGAAGAAATTGTTTCTTACAAGAAGTACACTTAAATAAATTATATTTGTTTCATTTTTCATTTTGTCTTCACAATTTAATTATATAATTTTTTACATTTAAAAGGATAAATCTTTAAGGAGGGCAGAAATGGATTTAAAAACAGCAAAATTAATGGGCGGAATAGGGGCAATTTTAACCCTATTCATAGTTATTCCAGTGATAGGCTGGTTATTGGGTATTGCAGGGCTTGTGCTTGTTTTGATTTCAGTAAAAACAATTTCAGACCTTACTAAAGAACATAAGATTTTTACAAATTACCTTGTTGCAGCTATATTAAGCTTCGTTGGCTCATTAGCGCTTCTTTTCGGAGGAGCTGCATTAATGTTTAGAAAAGCAGGAGTTTTTACAGATGGTTTAAGAAACTTTACAATAGGCCCTGGAATGATGGGCCGTGGGCTATGGAACTATGGAATGATGGGCCCTAACAACTGGGGAGAGCACCCGGGTTTGGTAATACTCGCTGT
>MNXV01000050.1 GCA_001871575.1 Caldisericum sp. CG2_30_36_11 | reverse complement strand
AATTAAATCACATCCTAACAAATTATAAGAGAATTAATTTAAAAATACAAATTTTCTTCAATCATACTGAACCCAACCATTTTTAAATCCTTCCTCACGTAATACTTTTATAGACTCTAAAATTTCATATTTTATTAATTTTCTGCTTATTTCAGGAAAATTTTTTGCAAGATATACAGGCACGTACTGGCTCATAAGACTTATATAAATATCCGTTGAAAATTCCTTTTTTATAATTCTCAATATTTTTCTCAAATTCTCAATACCATTTGGAAAAACAAGAATTCTTATGATAACACCCTTTTTCATAATTCCTTTTGAGTCAAAAGTGATATTACCAACCTGTCTTAACATTTCCTTAATTGCCGAAAGCGTAAAGGTTGAAACAAAAGGTACGCCAGAATATTTAATTCCTTCTTCATCAGTTGCATACCTAAAATCTGTAAGATATATATCAATAAACCCTTCAAGCAGCCTTAAAACTTCCAAAGACTCATAACCGCTGGTATTTAAAACAATCGGCAAACTAAGCCCTTTTTGCCTGGCAAGGCGAAGTGCTGCAATTGATTGGGGTAGAAAATGAGTAGCAGTTATTAAATTTATGTTTGAAGCATTCATTGATTGAAGTTTCATCATTATTTCAGAAAGTTCCAAAACAGAAACATCTTTTCCTTTCCCCAGTTGGCTAAAGTTGTAATTCTGACAGTATACACACCTCAAATTACAATTGCTGAAAAATATTGCGCCTGAACCATTTTGCCCCGAAACGGGAGGTTCTTCCCCCTTATAGAGAGTGTAGGAAGAGATTCTTGGAACAACCTGAGAATTACAAGTTCCTTGCTCTCCCTTGAGTCTCTTTGCTCCACAGTTTAATGGGCATAAATAACATGGAGACAACAATTTATATAGTTCTCTTATTTTTTCTAATTCACTCATTAATAATTTCCTTTAACTTTTCAATTTCTGCCTTGCTTTTCTCTATAAACACTTCTTTTCTTTTGATTTTATTAATTGAAAAATATTCTTGCGGAATTAACCCAAAATTCGCACGCATAGGTTGAGGATTTTGAAGTTGATTCTGAGTTATAAATTTTATGAGTGACCCGAGCATTGTATCTTGAGGAACCGAAACTAACTCTTTGTCTTTAAGTAATCTCGCTGCATTTACTCCCGCAATAAGCCCGGTTACAGTTGATTCAGTGTAACCTTCAACCCCACAAAGCTGTCCTGCTATAAAAATATTTTTGAATTTTTTAGTTTGGAGAGTTGAAAGTAGTATTTCATTGCTCTTTACATAAGAATTTTTATGGATAGAACCGAAACGTTCAAAGTCTGCATTTTCAAGTCCCGGAATTAATCTAAAAACCTTCTTTTGCTCAGCATAAGTAAGAGAAGTTTGAAATCCAACAAGCTCATAAAGAGTGTCTTCAATATTCTCTCTTCTTAATTGGACAATAGCATGATATTTTTTATTAAAGCCTACCGGAGTAAGCGGTCCAAATCGCATTGAATCAAAACCTCTTTTAGCAATTTCCTCAACTGGAAGGCAAGCTTCAAAAAAGACTTTATCAAAATCATGAGGGGTATGTTTTTCTGCATTTATAAGCGCATTATAAAAAGTTTTATATTCTTCTTCTGTCATCGGAGAATTAAGATAATCATTAGTCTCTGTATATCTTGCTCCGTAAAACATTTTACTTAAATCAAGGGATTCCTTTGTGACAATCGGGGATATAGCATCAAAAAAGTAGAGACTGGTCATTCCCAATTTTTCTTTCATATCGTATAAAAGATCGGAAGAGGTCAAAGGACCTGTAGTTATTACATTTATTTCATCAACAGGAAAATTTGTAACCTCTCCTCTTTTAACTTTTATTCGAGGATTATCCTCAATAAGTTTAGTAATTTCTTTAGAAAATTTTTCTCGATCAACTACAAGGGCTTTACCACCCGGCAAACTGTATTTAAAAGCTACTTGAAGAATCAATGACCCGAGATTCTTGGCTTCCTCTTTTAAAAGACCTCTTGCATCCTTCATATCAAGAGAACCTAATGAATTGCTGCAGACAAGTTCAGCAAAAAGTGAAGTCTTATGAGCTTCGGTCAATCTTTGTGGTCTCATTTCATAGAGAAAAACGTCTATTCCTTGTCTTGCAATCTGTAAAGCTGCTTCAGAACCAGCAAGGCCTCCACCTATAACATTAATTTTCATAAGTTTTTATATACCTTCCGGCAATTCTTTTCACAAGCCCTTTAATTTCCATCTCAGTCAGGATTTGATTTAACTTTACGGGTTTTATTTTTGTGCCAAAAGATATCGATTCGACTGTATTTGCTCCATTTTCAAGCACTCCTAGTACTAAATTTTCTTCATCGCTAAATTTTACCTCGTTCCTTTCTCTTTTCAAATTTCTAAATTCATTTATGTTTTCAAGTATATCTGAAATATCCGTCAAAGGTATGGCTCCGTCTTTTATTAGTTTATTTGTTCCTTTACTGAAGGCGCTTGTTACATTACCGGGAACAGCAAAAACATCCTTGCCTTGTTCAAGGGCAAATCCAGCAGTTATAAGTGAACCACTTTTCTCTTCTGCCTCAACAACTACTATACCAAGAGAAAAGCCACTTATTAATCTATTCCTAAAAGGGAAATTGTACTGAGAAGGTTGAATTCCTATTGGAAATTCAGATATAATTGCGCCGTTTTTTAAGATTCTTTCGTAAAGAGATTTGTTCGATTGAGGATAAATAACATCTATTCCTGAGCCAAGAAATGCTACAGTCCTTCCATTAGCGTCAAGAGCTCCATTATGGGCAGAAGTATCAATTCCGTAGGCAAGCCCACTTACGATAGTGATTCCAAGAATAGCAAGTTCATTAGAAAATTTTCTTGCAATAGATCTCCCGTATTCTGTGCATTTACGAGCACCTACAATGCCTATTGAAAAAACATCAGAATCCTGAATTTCGCCTTTTACATAAAGAAGTAATGGAGGGTCTTTAATTTTTCGCAATTGTTCAGGAAAAGTATTTGAATTAAACGGATAAATTTTAACAGAAAGCTCCTCTGCTTTTTTAATCTCCTCTTCTGCTGCTCTATAATCATCTTTTGAGAAGTTGGGTTTAAAATTTCCGTTTTCTTCAAACTCTTTAAGCAAAAACCTGGTATTTTGTTCTCTTTTCTTAAATCTTTGTAAATTGAGTGCAATCAGATCTTCTAATTTCATAGCTAAATAATATAATTTATTCCATTTTTTAAAAGCATAGGAAAGGCAAGTTATTCAATTAATTTTGAAAAATCGACTATTTAAGATAAAATAAGAAGAGGTTGTAAATAACCTCCAGGGCGAGGTGAGCTATCCAAAAGATAGCAATTCCTGACCGGTGGTAAAAGAGCACTGCTCTTAAGCCCACGACCCTCTTCAAAGAAGAGGTGGATCTGGTGAAATTCCAGAGCCGACAGTAAAGTCTGGATGGAAGGAGGTGAAGTATGTCCTGGAATCAAACTAATCGTACAAAAAAGTTAAGAATCCTGATTTATGCAGGGATTCTCGCAGCATTAAGTTTCGTTCTTATGAGGTTTACAGAATTCCCAATTTTTCCATCTTTTCCTTTTCTCAAAACAGACTTTGGCGACATTCCAATACTTGTAGGCGCAATTCAACTTGGGCCTTTGTATGCAGTTGCAATCGCACTTATAAAAAACTTATTGTTCCTTGCAAGCGGTGGAAGTGAAGGAGGAGTTCTTGGAGTTTTTGTAAACTTTATTGCAGTAGGTACATTCGGCTTAATAGCAGGGCTTATCACAATGAGAAAAAAGAATCTACCAACTATTCTTGCTGGTCTATTTACTGGTTTTATTGCAATGGCTCTTATTATGATTCCGATAAATTTATGGTCAGTACCACTATTTTCCCCAAATTTTGCGAAACCAGAAATGAAACAAGCACTTTATGACTACATTCTTAAAATAAATCTTCCATTTAATCTTATAAAAGGAGCCATTGGTACCACTGTTACTTTAATAATTCTCACTACCTTGAAGAAAAGAAAAATTACTTAGCAACTACAAGGTTCCTTGAAATTAAAAAAAGGGGGCAAATGCCCCCTAAGTCTTATAAATACCTAATCTGTATTATTTTGCAATACTTTTCTCCAATGCTTCTTTTGCTTTATTTACGAGCTCTTCAAAAGTTTTCTGGTCATTTACTGCCATATCTGCAAGAATTTTTCTATCAATTTCAATATTTGCAAGTTTAAGACCATTGATAAATCTGCTATAGCTCAAATCATATTGCCTTGAAAGGGCATTTATTCTGGTAATCCAGAGTTTTCTGTATTCTCTTTTCTTCAATCTTCTGCTTATATACGAGTACTTCAATGCATGCATTACAGCTTCATTTGCAACTTTAAACCTTCTTGAAGCAGCAGCCCTGTACCCTTTTGCCATTTTAAGTATTTTCTTATGTCTTCTTCTAGTTACTGTTCCAGCTTTAACTCTCATAAAAATCACTCTCCTTCTTACTTAAGATAGGGCAACAAAGCCTTAATATTCTTCTTATCACTACTTGATAAAGTCCTCAAAGTAAAGTATTTCTTTTTCTTTGCCATGCTCTTTTTCTCAAGGTGATGGCTATGCCCGGCACCTAGAAAAACAATTTTACCACTTCCTGTTACTCTAAATCTTTTTGCTGCTGACTTACTCGTTTTCATTTTTTTTGGCATCTTTATCTCTCCTTTCCTTAAATCTCTTTAAAGTTTCTTTATTGGGCTCCAGTGAGAAGATCATATTTCTACCTTCCATCTTTGGCTTGAAACTTACAATAGCAATATCAGAAAAAGCCTGGATAATTTTATCTGCAAGTTCAAATCCCTTGTCTGGATAAGCAAGTTCTCTTCCTCTAAACCAGAGTTGAATGTTTACCCTATTTCCATATTCTATGAACTCTCTAACCTTCTTGTTCTTTATGGAAATATCGTTTGAATCAATTTTTAGTTTATATCTCATCTGTTTCACTTCAACTTTTGTCTGCTTTCTACGCGCCTCTTTCTCTCTTTTGTTTTGCTCATAAATATATTTCCCGAGATCAACAAGCTTGCATACAGGTGGATTAGATGATGAAGCAACTGCCACAAGATCATAACCTCGCTCCTTTGCAAGGCTAAGCGCTTCTCTAGAGTTTACAACACCAAGCTGAACACCATTTTCATCAATCAAT
>MNXV01000011.1 GCA_001871575.1 Caldisericum sp. CG2_30_36_11 | reverse complement strand
CGTGTAAGTATTATACTTCAAAAAATTAAATAGATAAATAGTTTTAAAGAAAAAGTTTTTGAATTGTCGAACTCAAGCCTTTTTTACAAGATTAAGGGTCGACAGAAAATATAAATCATATTATTAATTTTGACCCACCTTTTTGTTGCCCAATAATTTCTCGCTTGCTATACCTTGTTGTTCTCAAAATGTAAAAGATTATTGAATCCTCATCCTTTTTAATTATATCGAGAAGCTCCATTTTTAGCTTCTCATATTTTGCAACTGTTATTTCGCCTTCAAGTACTGAGTTCTGCATCCAATCAAGATATTTCCTTCCTATTTTCAAGACTCTGTTGACTCTTTTTTCGTTTATATCATATACCATTATTATGTACATTTACCACTCCAATATAAATGGCTCATAAGCTCTTGAGACCCTGAGACAAGCTCAGGGTGACAGAAAAGAGGGACAAATTGCTCAGGGTGATAGAAAAGAGGGACAAATTGCTCAGGGTGACGGAAAAGAGGGACAAATTGCTCAGGGTGACAGAAGGGGAAAGATAATAAAACAAGCTCAGAGTGACAGAAATTACCACTCCGAAATAAATGGTTCATAAACTTCCTCAGTCATTAAATGTTTCTCTATCTTGTAAAGTTCTATCCTGATGAGCCTTCTGTAAGATACCTCTTTTCCAATTTTCCTGTGTTTTATTGTAGTTGCAAGTCTTTCTTCAAATTTTTCTATAAAGACTTTCCTTCCACCTTCTTTAAGATATAATCCTCCTAATTCATTATTAAAATCATCTGGCTTAATCATACCCTTGTTGAGTATCTGAAATATTATTCTATCCACTATGATTGGTTTAAAAATTTCAGCAACATCAAGATTAAGTGTAAATCTTCTGAAATTAGTTGCGTGGAGAAAACCAATTCTTGGATCAAGATGCGTCTTATAAATTTCGGAAAGAACTGTAGTGTACATAAGGGAGTTTCCAAAGCTAATAAGTGCGTTCATTCTATTTCTAGGCGGTCGTTTTGTCCTTGTATCCATCACAAAACTTTCATTATTTACTATGAGATCAAACGCAGAATAATAGATTTCACGAATATTTCCCTCGATCGCCATAAGAGATTCTATATCATGTTGGGAAGTGATAGAATCCTCTAAAGGAGAAAGCTTGAGTAATATCTCTTTCAAACTAATCTCTCTCATGTTATAGTAATTGAGAACTTTTTCTATATTTTTGCAAGCTCCCCAGACAAACCTCTTTGCGAGTTCAAGCCTCTTCTCTTTATCAAGATAACACTCTGCTTGTTTAAGAATCATAAATCCTGAATTGTAATGTTCTCTCGGATAGTATGTGCCAACATAATAGCCATAGTAATTATAAAAATGCAGGATTATTTCATTCTGAGATAAAAACTCTAAAACTTTTTTGTTTATTGTTACCTCGCCAAAAAGGTGGAGTTCAGCAGTGTTTTCAACTGGTATAAATTTTTTAATTCCTTTATCTCCTTCAAAGTAAATTGTATTTTGTTTTCTCTTCAACTCACCATTTGAAAAAACGAAAATTGACCCTTTCATGCCCAGCAAAACTCCCTGTATGCGCAGTTATTACAAAATCGATTCTTTTCCTTTGATGGTGGAATTTCACTCTGTACTATTTGCTGGATTTCCTTAATAGTTTGCTCAACTTCTTTTTCTAATTCGCTCGATAGTTCGACAGGAATTTTTTTCCTTTCCTTAGGAAAGAGCAACATCCCTTTTGAAGTGACATTGTTTTTCTTTAAAAAATAAAGGTAATATGCAAGTTGTAGTTTGGCTGCCTCAGGTGACTTTGAGCTTTTCTTTACCTCACCAATGAGTACTTCACCGCGTTTTGTCTTCACAAGATCAATTATAAGGTTACCCATCTCGACCCGCTTCACATTCCTCTTATAACTATCTTCATCAATTAGTCTGCCCAATGCAAGGTAAGTATTATCCTGATCGGCAACTATCTGGTGTGCCATAAGCCATGCTTGTCTCTTACAATTTTTATAACTCTGTAATAAAACACCAGTGATTTGAGCTACCATATTGCAACTTCTCTCTTTACCTTAAACCCCGTCTCCTGGTCATAGTAATCTGAAAGACTCGCTTTATTTACATATCTTATTCCTGATACTTCTGGAGGTATATTTTCAATACGTTCTGGAACAGAGATGACATATTTATAAAAATCTGCTTTAATTTTGCTAAACTCGTTGCGTCTTTCATATATATTGTTAATTTCTTTAAGTTTTTGATAGGTATTCCAAAGATCCATTGCTTTTTCATTAATTTCAATAAATACATCAACCTTCGGGTAATCCTCCTTGATTAGTTTAAAATCAGAAATCCCTATCGTTTCATCGCTTGAATCATATTTTAAACTATATAGGGCTTCTATCAGGTACTTTGATTGATCAGACGCCTTTCTGGATTGAAGTTTTTTATAGTATCCATTAACAATTGAGTACAAATCATACTCCTGTATAGTTGGTCTCTCTTTCAGAATTTCTTTTGTTGTATCCAGGAGCACTGGATCATATATATAGGAGGCATATCTTCTTTTTTCGTCCTTAAGGCTTACTATATGGACTTCTCCTTGAGAAGTCCAATTTCTATTACATCTCCCTGCTGATTGGATAATAGAGTCAAGTGGAGCCATATCCCTGTAGACTACATCAAAATCAATATCCACTCCTGCTTCGACAAGCTGAGTAGTAACAGCAAGCCTTGATTTTTTTTGCTTAATGTTATTAATTCTTTCGAGTCTTTCGGATGGCGTAATATGGCTGGATAGAAATATAATTGCTTCACTCGGCAGTTGTTCCTTTAATAAACTATAAAAATCTTTAGCAGATGCAATTGTATTAAAAATAAATAGATAACTCTTTGAACCATCCAATTTACAACAATTAAAGAATTCACTAATAGTTAAATCATTATCGATATTTGCGTATAGAATTGTTCTTGAAAGCTCCTTAAAATATTGCTCGGGTTTTGTTAATGAAAAGATTTCTGATTTATTAAATATCAAAGGCTCGGTTGCTGTAACAAAAATTATATATACATCAAAACTACTTGTGAGCTCTTTTAAAAGGTTGTTCAGCAAAGGCCAGTATTCAAAAGGTATTGATTGTATTTCATCGAGGATAATAATGCTCCCTGATAGCCTGTGCAACTTGCGAAGGTTGCTGTTTTTATTTGTTATCAGAGAATAGAATAATTGCATAAATGTTGTAACAATAAATTCAGAATTCCATCCCTCGATTAAAATTTTTGCTTCATCGGTTTCAAATTCTTTGCTATCTTTCTTATAGTATATTTCTGACAGATGATGATGCTTTAGTAGTATGGAGCTATCAATCTTTATTCCTGCATTTTCAAATACCTTTTTAATTTCGTCATAATTTTGATCGATAATACTTAAGAAGGGAAGAGAATATACGATTCTTGGCATATGCCCTTTCTGAGTGTAGATGTTCCTGCGTAGCTTAAATGAAAATGCAAGGGAAATCAAAGTCTTGCCAATTCCTGTTGGCAAATTGATTGAATAGATGTGATTTTTTAAGTCAATTGGCTCATTTAAGACATCTTGATACGCACTCTCACGTAAATTATTAAGCGGGCTTGTAGGATACTGTTTTGATTCTTTATAGCCTTGTACAATATTTTGGTCAAGATATAAATGAGATCTTGATAATAACTTTCCTACTCCCACATCGCTTTTATCGGCATCTATAAGGCAGGAGAACATAATATTAATTGTAAGATAAATCTCAAAATTCTTTTCATCTTTCAGGTTTCTTATTTCCCTTTTTATTGGTCTTACATCTTTTTGAAAATTAGAAATCCACTTAAAAAGCTGTTCTTTTGAGATGTCAACTAAAAGCCCTTCAATCCTAAGATGATTATTTAAATTGTAGAGTGCTGTCTCATTGATGTGTTCAATTTGATTCTTCAAAACTGAAATATCATTTTCCTCGAGTACCATCTCGTATTTTGCATCATCAAAATCTCCGTGATGCCTTTTAACTGTAAGATATGCAATAAAAGGCAAAATAATGTTTGAATTCTGAATTCCTTTTGTCTCTACATATGCTTCAGTTTCATAGAAAGCTACAATTGCCGAAAGCAACGAATGATGTGTTTCAGGTTTATTTTTTAGAGATTGTTTTTCCTTTTCACCTGCAAAAAGATAGTGCTGGAAATAGTCTGTTGATTTACCAATATCATGGCAAAGGGATGCAATATTCAACACATCATAGAGAATCTGCTTATCAAGCCCTAATAATCTAGCTATAGGGGCTTGATTCAGATTCTCTTTTGCAAAGTTAGCAACATTTATCAGGTGTGTTTCAAGTAATTTGTCTGGATGAGAATAAAGATTAGAAGAAAGTAATGCATTCTCCATTTTCAGTTTGCCAGTATTTTTTTAATTTTGCTTTAATAGATTTTCCACTTATTTCCATTAGTGCGTTTTCATATCTTTTAACGACTCTATCCTGAGTCATATCTACCGGGATTCGCTCTTTAAAATATTTTTTCCCTTCCTCAAATGTGATTCCGTTTTTATCAATAAGACTCAAAGGGATAATAGTTGTTATATCAGTAGGATTATCTGTACTATCAACAACATCTACACTAAAAGGTCCGCTATATTTAAAATCCGCAAGTAGTTCACTTAAACCAAGAGATACTGTGTAAACAGTTTTATGAAATTGCAGCATATTTTTTAGGTCTTTCATCAAGTTCTGATCCTTGTGCATAAAGTAGACTCTATATGCTGGGTGTTTAAGAAATTCTGTCCTTATTTGTGTTCTTGCTTCGTGAGAGCCTCTTTTGACAGGCTGCCAGAAGTTTCCTTTTGTGTTTATGAGATTAATACCCATTCTAGTTTTTTCTACGGGGGATATTATCCTGATTGCAATATAACATTGCTCACTTGAAAAAGTATCTAAATATTTACTTTTATCAACACCAGAAATAGCTCCAAGTATTCCTTTTACTGTAGGTGGGGGAGGAAAAGAGAATGTTAAAGGGGAGGATGTAGTATAAAACTTTTTAAAATGGGCATAATCACCATATATATCAAAAATTAAGACTTCCATATTAGAAGTTTAAAGCTTCGAGTTTAATATCAGGAAATAGATTATTATCAATATGAACACTGTTACCTTTGTATTGAAGTTTTATACGCTCGTCAACCTTATAATAGATACAGTTAATAGCTTTGGTCTGATCTTTTATCGCATCTACAAGCTCAGTAATATCAATAACACCTTCAGCAATATCTCTTATTTCTTCGTCTTTCTTGTCGCTTATAAATTTTATTCTTTTGTCAAGCTCTCCCAAATAGTAATTTGGTTCCTTATGCTCAACTCTAATTAATAGCCTTGGTACCTGTCCAAACTTTGAGCCAGAAATTAGATTTTTTGTACCATTCCAAATAGCCTCGATCATTAAGTCTACATCCTCCTGCGAAAGGGGAATGTTCTGGTTAATAGCAGCATTTTCATTTACTATGCCGTAAAATGCAATTAGCGAGTATGGTAGTATATATCTTTCGGTAAAAGTTCCCTGTTCTTTTCCCTTCCCGGAAGGCATTACAGTTGTTCCTTTCACATATACTAAACCTACTTTGTGCACAGAACGGCCGAACTTAAATTGAACTGGGCCTGTAATTGAAAATGCCTTACCTTCTTCGGTCTCGGGAGATTCTTCGTTTCCAGATTTTTCCCCTTTCTTTTTCCCACTCTTGAGAGCAAAAGTTCCACCAAAAAGCCGAATATCAACGCATTTCTTAATAATTTCATTGGGTGAACCAAACTCTGCATAGCGATCCTCTTTTGTCTTCAACTTGGTCTTATCGTTTTCATCAGGGATCCCTCTAACAAAAATTTCCTGTTGCCTGAAATCGTGAAGGTAATCCCTAACAGTCCTTTTTAATCTAACATCCGTAACAATATTTATCCCGGTCCCTTCATCAATCCTTGGCTTGTTTTCATCAAGCGGGTCACCATTTGGATTTGAATTTGTTACATCGTAAAGAAATAAAATTTCTGAACGATTCTTAATCATTTCGCTCATTTTGCATCCTCCTCTTCTTTTTTGACTTTGTAAATAATTTTTGTAATTTCATCCACCAAATTCATTCCGCATGAAAAATAAAAATTCATTTCATCAATAGACATATGCCATTCATTCCCTGCTTCCAGCATATAATTAGCTACTTCTGTGGCAATGAGTCTTTTTCCTTTGTCAAATGAATCGTATTCCTCAAGCTTGTTCTGAATTTTTGGAAGCAATGCTCTGAAGTCATCTTCAGTCATCTTCAGGCTTTTCAAGTTCTTCGAGAACGGTTTTGCCCCACGTTCTTTGTACTGCTTCCTGAGCAACAGTTCGCATAGTGTGCCTGAAAGGAACAGTCCTTTCTTTACGGGTGTCTCAAATGTATTTCCATACTTTTTGAATACTTGATCAAACTCTCTTTCTTCCACTAATCTCACCTCCATTTTTATCAAATCTAAATTATTTAAGAAACTAATAATTTGTAAGCCATCTCTTACTTTAAATAAAAAATACTCATCATATAGAAACGAATGTCTTATTGCTCTCATTAAAAATTTTAGAATAAAATCCCTGTCAACCTGTCTATCTTTGAAAATCCTGTCAACAGTATCAAGAAAATATGTGTCAAGATCGGGTTTTCTTTTACCCTCGTCTGACTTTGAAAAGAAATTTCGAATTGTCCTGAAAGTAAAAGGATTGCCGTTACCATTTTCAAAAATGCCATCTACATAGGCTTTTGCATCGAATATCCTTTTTATTCTGGAGGGGAAGACATCTTCGATGAGCAGCAAAATTCTTTCTGCCGCATTTGATTTTTTTAAGAAAAGGAAATTCAAGGTCATAAAATCCTTTTCATCTTTAAGGTAATCAAAAATTTCGTGTTCATCACTCAGTATTTTCTTTCTCTGATCATTCTTCAACGAATTCAATTTTTCTGTATTTATTAAAATGTTGTAGACTTCATCCTCCACTTCTTCGCTTCCAACAAGCAATTTTGGTATAAGCTGATATCTAATACCTGCGAAACTAAAGATAAGATTTTTATCAATATAATTCCTTCCTTCTTCAAGGGCAAGATTGCAGTCAGGACAGATAGGAAAATTTTTCCAGGTATTCTTTTCTTGAAAACCTCCTGTAATAAATCCGGGTTTATCGGTAGTATAGAACGCATAAACGTTTGACCCACTCAAAACAATAGGTTTTACTTCTCCGCAAATTGAACAAACCTTATTTTCCTGAGCATTCTTGTATGTTTTCTTTTTATAAGTTTCTAAAAATAGGTCCTTAAATATTTTAAAATCGCCAATGTATTCTTCGTCATCTCCATTGCTAAATTTCAAAGTTATAAAAATACCTTCTTTTTTAGGAATATCATTTATTTTTTCACTGATTTCCTGGACAATTTGTGTTTTGTTTTCTTCTAATGCCTTTTTTATGTTTTTAAGAAATAACTGTTCATCACACAAAACATTATTATTCTTATTCTCAAGAATCTTAAACCACCTGAGGATTTTCATTGTAAACGTTTTTTCGAGTTCTGAGCGATTAGGAACTTTTGCTGTTGGAGAAAAATCTGGTCCATGTCCAGACAATTTTCTATATAGATACTGCATCTTCTTTGACTCGAAATATTCTTCGAGGACAACTGATTGGAAAATATATATACCATCTGATTTATTAAGTACAATCACGGCTGCATTATGGTATCTGCCTTTTGGCAATGTTTGACTGAAAGTGCTCTTTGGATTTATTTCTTCAACCAGGGTTTCAAGTAAGTCCCTTTTTTCTGTCTTTAATATGTATTCCCCAATCTCTTTTATCGCCTCAAGCATTTTATCCTCCTTTCCAAACTTCCCACATTCCGAAGCCTCCAGGGTTTCTATCACCAAGACCTGCTTCATAAGTTGCTGCAATAAGCTCTCTTGAGCCAGAAAGTTCGTATATACCTGTGTAAGCTTCAACAGGGGTTCCTTTAAAAAGAATTATACATAAATTCTGCTTTACTGAAAATTTATAAGGTTTAATTGTTAAAGCCATTCTGTCAGGCAGTCTCTTATTTATCAGCACAAATTTTTTCTTTGCATTCTCTTCAATAAGTGTTGAGAAGTCCTTTTCAACTGGTTTAAAATAATAATGCATCTTTTTGCCATCTTCTTTCAGCAAGGTAGAGTGAATTGTAACCGGTGAAAGCATTCTTATAAGCATTTTCTCAGTAAAAGTTGGTGTTACTACAATCTCCAAACGCGAAAGTGAAATTTTTTGCCCGAGAAGGTTAAACTCCAATTTTTTGAGGCTCTCTCCTCCAAGGTCAGTAACAATCTCATCGAAAGGAGACGAAAAGTAAAAGGTTAAAGTTTTGAATGATAGATATTTTGAGTCGCCATTTTTCACAAAAGTATCAAGTAATTTTGTATTTAATCTCAACCCTTTTTCAAGCACTCTTGAAAATGTAAACATTTTGAAGCTTCTTTTACCAAATTTGAATCCCTCATCATGGATCTCCTCCGCAAGGAGGGGTGAAAATGTTGTATATATTAACGCTTGAATTATATGGTTATAATGAACTGGAAGCATAATTTTCTGCCCCTCAACACTCTCATAAGTAAGCTTAAGTCTCATCTTGTTATCTCTCTTAAAACACTTTCATACATTTCTCTCTCAGTCCTCTCATTATTATTTTACTACTAAGCACCGATAGGAAGTGTGCATTCATAAATTTTCCCTGCAGTGAATCTTTTCAACATGTGCCCCTTACTAATTAAATTTCCCTCCCTTGGAATCATTATATTTAAAAAGTGTATTTTTTAAATTTCTTTTATCTTTATCAAACTTGACCGTGATAATATGCTCTGTGAAAACTCTTCAAGTAAATCTTCGTCAATTTCTACGGTTATAGTTACTGATTCCTTGAAATCTCTTTTCAGAACAATTCCTTTAAACTTCTCAATAAAGTGCAGGACAAGCTGTATCTCGTTGTAAGGAAGTTCGAGGCAAACCTTCTTCCTTACTGTTTTGATCGTGATTTCTGCTTGTTCTATTGCATACCTTGCAGTTTCCCCGTATGCCTGAATAAGTCCTCTAATGCCGAGCTTTATTCCGCCAAAGTATCTGGTCACAACAATTGCAACATTGGTAATTTCTGCACTCCTTATTGCATTGTGTATAGGCATTCCAGCTGTTTTTAATGGTTCTCCATCATCCGAAGAAATGAATTCTTCCTTTTTAATATCTACTTTATAAGCAAAAGCATTATGGTTTGCATCTTTATATTTTCCCTTAACTTTTGCTATGAACGCCTTTGCTTCTTCTACATTTTCAACAGGCGCAGCTGTACCTATGAATGTCGATTTTTTAATTGTCTGTTTTACAGTAATTTCATTTTTTATAGTTTTGTATTGCATTATGAACTCGTGTATTGTTTAAGTCTTTTTAATGCGTTGATTTTCTCAACGTCCCCAAGTTTTGCTCGGTTCACCGCTGATTTAAGTATTTCTATTGATCTATCATAGGTTTCTTTATCTACAGGGAAGGGATAGCCATCTTTTCCGCCATGTGCAAATGAAAATAACGCAGGGTCTCTGAATGAAAGTTCACTTTTAAAGATTATGTTTGAAAGCAAGGCGAGTGCTCTTAAAGTTTTTTCGCCAACTCCCTGCACAAGTAAAAGATCTTCAAAATCATTCGGGTTTATTTCTCTTGTTTTTCTGAGAATTTTTCTTAAATATTCCGTTTTAAAATCCCCGGGGTAAAGCGGGTGATGTGAGGGTAAAACAATGCCTTTGAATTCTTTAACAACTGAATTTGTATCTTCCTTCGATATAGATACCATATCCTGCCTTGTTTTTTCTATCTCTCCATCAACAAGATTAAGAGGATGTTCCGTTTTTTCACTTATTATTCCTTTATGAGGATTACTCGTAAAGCTTTTAAGACCTTCTGATATCCAGTGGTATCTCCGGGCATATCGCTTTTCAACTTTCATCCCCTGCTGCACAATTATCCACTTGCCCTTTTTATCAAACACCATAAAGTGATGATATATGTTATAGCCGTCCTGTAGTGCATTTGCATCAACTTTTGCTACAAGCCTTGAGGATCTAACAAGAGAATTTCCTATTTCTGTATTGATATAACCATTGTCCCCTGCTGTTTCAATATCTTTGGGAGTTTCAATACCTCTTCTTCCTTTTCCACCCGCAAAAAAGATTCCAATATGTTTTTCTTCATCTTTTAATCCTTCTTTCAATGCGCCTGTTACAGTCGTTGTGAGTCCTGAACTGTGCCAGTCAAAGCCAAGCACGCACCCGAAGGATTGAAACCAGATAGGATCTGATAGTCTCCTTAATACCTCATCGGTTCCATATTCAATGATAATTGCAAGAGTAATTTCCCTTGCAAGCTTTTTCATCCTGTTGAATAGCCAGCGAGGTGCCTGCCCGTCGTGTAATGGTAAATCAATTGAACCAGTTTTCATAATTTTATTATACAGATAAATTTTTTTCTTAATATAATATTTTTTGAAATAGGGACACATCCCATTTCTATATGATTTTCAATCTAAGTAAAAAATATTTTGGTAATCTTCCTTAAAATATTAAAATATGCTATGCCAAGAATTCCAAGAGTTGTTGCATTAAATTATCCACATCATGTAACGATAAGAGGAAACAATCGAGAGAATGTGTTTTTGTATGACGATGACTGTAATTATTACCTTAAATTGTTGAAAAAATATTCAACAAAGTACAATTGTTTGGTATGGGCATATTGCTTAATGACAAATCATGTCCATATGCTTCTTATTCCAAAGGGAGAAAGTAGTTTGGCAAAGTGTCTTCAAGGAATATCCCTTTGTTACACCCAATATTTTAATCTCAAGTACAAAAGAACTGGAAGACTCTGGGAAAGTAGATACTATTCTTGTATTGTGGATAAAGAGAACTATTTATGGGAGGTGGTAAAGTATATAGAAAGAAATCCTGTCAGAGCGAATATAGTAAATAGTATAGAAGAATATCATTGGTCAAGTGCTAGAAGCCATCTTTTTGGTTGGCCTGATGAAATATTAATTGGCGACGATTGGCTTGCAGAAAGAGATAGAGTAAGATATGGTCAGTTTTTAAAGGATAGTAAAAAAGATAGGGAAGAAATAATCCGTAAGTCGACGAGGAGTGGAAAACCTCTTGGTACAGCTAATTTTATAAGTACAATTGAAAAATTACTTGATAGGAATCTTCAATCGAAGAGGCAAGGAAGGCCCTCTGTAGGAAAAAGATAAAATTGTAAAATTGGGATGTGTCCCTTTAAACTTTTAAAAGTGGAGGAAATATGGAAAGGTGCTCATGGTGCTTAAAGGATGATTTGTATATCAATTATCATGATAAGGAATGGGGAACTCCTGTGCATGATGACAGAAAGCATTTCGAATTCCTTGTCCTTGAATCTGCTCAGGCAGGTTTGAGTTGGTACACTGTGCTAAAGAAAAGAGAAAACTACCGAAAGGCATATAAAGACTTCGACCCTGCGAGTGTTGCAAAGTTTACTGAGAAAGATGTCGAGATACTGATGAATAACCCTGGGATTATAAGAAACAGAATGAAAATCGAAGCTTCAATAAATAATGCAAAAAGATTTTTTGAAGTCCAGAAAGAGTTTGGTAGTATCGATAAGTATTTATGGAGTTTCGTTGATTTTAAACCTGTTGTAGGGGGTTGGAAAAGTTTAAGCGAAATTCCTGCAAAAACTAGCCTTTCAGATACGATAAGCAAAGATATGAAGAAACGTGGTTTTCGCTTTTTGGGTTCAACAATTGTCTACTCTCATCTTCAAGTGGTAGGCATTGTAAATGACCATCTTGTAACCTGTTTCAGGTATAAACAACTTTTAAAAAAGTTTTGATTTTTATTGTAAAGTGCCAGGCACTTTACAATATTTTTGAAGGGTAATTAATGTAAGGAGGAACACATGGCAGAAAAACATGAAGAAACATTTAAAATTAATGGAGAAAATCTTGTCGCAAAAGTTAAAGAGCTTTTGCGAGAGGGAAATATAAACAAGATTACAATTAAGGACAAAGATGGAAAGATTATTGCAGTTTTCCCTGTAACAGTAGGAGTCGTCGGTTTACTTTTTGCACCGGCCCTTGCTGCTATTGGAGCTATTGCGGCACTTGTGACTGAGTGTTCTATAACTGTTGAGAGGACTTTATAAGATTTAGTTGTTAATTGTAATTGTTTTTGTCGCGTTGTCCCATTGCACATTAAAACCTAAATTCGCAGCAATAAACCTTATAGGTAGCATTGCTCTTCCATTGATAATTTCAGGGACAATGTCTGGATTTAAATAATCTATGAGTTTCACAATTCCGTTTGTAACAGCTATATTTTTCCCAATCCATAGCTCTATCTTTTCGTCTTTAAGTAAAATTGTTATCTTTTTATTTGAGTCTTCCCATATTACTGTTCCGCCGAGTGCTTCGACAATCGCCCTTATTGGAACAAGTGTTCTTCCATTTTTTATGATAGGCGGGGCATCGAGAGATTCTTCCACGCCATTCACAGTAAATTTATTCTGTCCTGCCTTCAAGACCATGGTTACCTTCCTGTAAATATTTGCACTTTTTGAAGTTTTATTTCCCGCAGAGTCCACTGCTTCAACTACTATCTCATTTAATCCGGGGTTCAGATTTAGATCTGCGGAAAAAGAACCGTTATTTTTTATTTTTACTGTATTACCGTTTATTTTAGCTTCTTTCACTCCGCTCAAGCCATCCGATACACTTCCATTTAATGTTACTTTATTATTTTCAGTGCTTCCAGACAGGCTAAAATTTATCTCCGGGGGAGTAAGATCAACAATGAACTCTATTTTGATTGGATCGCTTTCATTTCCTGCGGGATCAACTGCTTTTGCAAAAATCCTGCAAGGGCCTTCACTGAGATTTATAAGTCTAAGCGTATCACCACCTGAGATTTTATTAAAGCCGTTTCCGTTTATGTTAATATAGATGTTTATTTTATCTTGTGGAGTCCTGTCGTCACTTACCTTAAATGTAATGTTAAAAGAGTTTTCGTTTATAAACCTTTCAGGACTATTTTGTACAGAAATTTTAGGCGGAATTATATCGAAGAATATACTCAGTGGTATAACCTGAACCCTTGAGTTTGATGTATCGGCGACATATATTTTTTTGTCTCTTACAAAAATACCAAGTGGATATAAAAATTCACCATAATCTTTCTGATAAAAATCGGTTCCGCTAAATCCATAAAAATTTGTAGCAGGACCTCCTTTTTGACCGAAAGTTGCAACTGTTTCTCCATTTTTATTCATAAGTATAATTTTGTGGTTGTAGGAATCAAGCACATAAAGATATCCCTCGTAATAGAATATATCTGTTGGAGTGAAGGGAGGTTCTGAAAAGTCGCATTGAATCGGAATTTCCTTCTTAAGATTTCCATTTTTATCAAAGAACTTTACTGCTATATTTCCCGAATCAGCAACATAAATATTTCCTTCTTCGTCTGCAGCAACTCCCCATGGTGAGTTCAAGATGGTTTCTCCATCATTACTTCCAAAAGAAAACAGCAATCCTCCGCTGTCTTTATCGAAGACAAATATTTTTGAAAGAGATTCATCTGTAACATAAAGTTTTTCATCTTTCCCAATGCAAATTCCAAAAGGAGATTTAATTCCATAGTCACCGCAGTACAGGAATCCAAGAAGATTCCCGAACTTATCGAATTTATAAATAAGATTATCATAAACATCTGTTGCGTAAATGTTGTCTTCTTTATCGATGGAGATTTTTCCTGTGAAAGGAAAGATGGCACTTAAAGAGAATCTTCTTGATATATCAAGAGTCATTCCAAAGTTAAAAATTGGAATTCCATCAGGATTGAACTTATGTACTAAGCCAACAGAACTATCAAGAACGAAAATTTCACCAGAACTTGCGACAGCAATTGAGGTTGGCAAGAGCAGTTTCCCATACTGGATTCCTGATTCACCAGCAGAAAGAATTTCATCTTTTGTTAATTTATCAAAGACAGAGACTCTGCAAGCGTAATCATCAAGTACATAAATCTTATCATCACTTATAGATATTCTGATCGGGTGAATAAATTCGCCTTTTTTAGTGCCCCTTTTTCCAAAAGTTTTTATAAAGTTGCCAAATTTGTCAAATATTTGAATTCTGGAGTTTCCACTGTCGCATACGTAGTAGTTCCCATTGTCTTCTGCAACTTCTTCTGGATTTTTAAGTTCTCCAAGACCTTCACCAGCTATTCCAATGTTTTCTATGAATTTTCTGTCTTTGGTAAAACTTAGTACTTTACCATCCATAAAGCTTAGTAAAAGATTTTTATTGCTATCAAGAGTAAGAGAGAGTATTTTCCAGACATCAAATTCTGCAAAATTCATTTTTCGTAAAAACTTTCCCCTTGAGTCTAAAACCAAAATGTTAAAGCCATCATTAGCGTAGATCTCCCCTGTCTCATCATTGATCACGAAATTGTAGATTATTGGATATTTTGAGTCATCAGAAAAAGAATTTATATAGCTTCCATCGCTTCTTATTAAAAGGAATCTAAAATGTGCGGGTGTCATTAATTCATTACTTCCACCAAATGCATATTTGAACCTTCCAAAATCACCAACTAAGAAGTTTCCTTCTTTTGTCTTTTGTATACAAATAGGGTATATTATAAAAGGAATTTCAAACCAGAGATCTACGCCTGGTTTTAATTTCCATTCTGGAAAACCTTCAATGTCTTCTATTGTCCCTGCAAAAGAGCCATTTTCGTCTAAAATAAGCACCCTCCAGTTCATTGAGTCAACTATGAATATCTTTTTATCTGAAACAAGGATATCTGTAGGCAAATACATACTATCAGGCCTATAAAGAATACTTCTTATCTCCCAGATAAACTTACCCTCTTTTGTGAGCATTTGGAGTTTTGATGTTATTTCATCAGTGATAAAAATTTTTTCATTTGAAATAAATATCCCATATGGCTTAAGAAACTCGCCACCTTTTATTCCATAATTACCTATTTTTTTTAGAAATTTGCCATTAGAATCAAACATAAAAATTCCACAGCTTGCAAGTCCTGACTCTACAACAAATATATTTCCATTGTCATCTACTGCTAATTCTCCTGGGCTCTTAAATTCACTGTAAACCAAATTTTTTGAAAGTTTTCCATCATAAGAAAATATAAAAATCTTTTTATGATAAAAATCAGAAACAAAAACTTTCCCATTTTTTGCATCGATTCCAATAGGTGAGTCAAGTACTCCTTCTCCGAAGGTTTTAACCAACTGTCCTGATTCAGTAAACTTTTCAACCCTTCTATTCCCGGTGTCACATATATATACATACCTTTCTTCATCTATTGCAATTCCTGTTGGTGCCATGAAATTACCCTTTTCGCTTCCGCGCTCTCCAAATTTGTATAAAAATTTACCTTTTGTGTCGTAAACTACCACTTTGTTGGAAGAAGGAATATCACCGTATCCGTCTGTAATGTAAACTTTTTCATTTTTTACAGCAATGTCCAATGGTTGCATAAATTGGAAAGGCTCTGTTCCTTTTCCACCAAACATAAATTTAAAGTTACCATTATTATTGAAAACTTGTACCCTATAATTCCCAGAATCAAGTACGTATATATTTCCCTTTTCATCAACTGAAACTCCTTTTGGTGAAAGAAATTCTCCTGAAGACAAACCACTACCAATTATCTTTGTTTCTTCTGAAGGCAAAGCTTTAACGGGAAGAGTAGAAAAAAATATTGCTAATATTAAAATTGTGGTCAAAATTTTTTTCATCATTTAGCCCCTTAATGTATTAAACGTATTTTTTTGGAAAAAGTTACTTCAATTTATTAGAAAAATTTATTTTATATATGTGAGCCTGCTCTCTATGTTGCTCGATATGTTCTGATGATTTCTCAGATATTCTTCAACAACATCTCTTACCGAGGTTGTTATAAGCTTTGGTTGTTCCAATTGGGTGAGTTCTTCATAAGTTATATTAAGGTTTTTGAAACAGTTGTCCACGTGATAGCCCTGGAGAGAAATTGTGTATTCTCCTTCATCCTGCACATCTTTATTATTAATAGTTAATGATTCAAGTGCATTTTTTGTTTCATTGTAAATAGCCTTTACTCTTCTATTTACCTGATAATATTCACCATCCTTCACTCTATTTTCGTTGCTCATAAAATTACTGAATATCTTTCTCAGGTTTTTACCTTTAATTTTGAATTTGGTCAGCGAATCACTGAATGGGAAAACCGCAATTAGGTCTCCGAGGGTAATAATGGGTCCCATCTCCTTGAGTCTTATTGAACCGCTCCCGGTTATGGCAATGTCTACATCTGCCCTCTCCTTAAATATATCGGCAAAAAGGTTTCCAAGTTCTGTTTCCACCTTTCTTGAAGGATGCATGAGTTTCTTTGCGAATTTTTCTATTCTCTCTAAAATTTTCTTTCTCATGCATAAGACTTTAAAACTTAAAAAAGGTTCAAAAATTTAGGAGAATTTTTAAAAACGATTCTGCAATGTGCGCATTAACTTATCTAACATATTACTCAGGTTTAATAATAAGGTAAGTCTTGCATCCTTTTAGCTTTTCTTCCTTACCAGGATAATCAAAAGGTGGGGTTGAAAATAAGTCATATACCGATTTTATAATTGCATATTCTCCATTATCAAGGATAAATTGGATTGGAGTTGTAAAATAAGCTTTATTTTCTTTTAAAGAGAAGAAAGTATAGCGCTCTTCAAGCAACTGGTTACTACTATTTGTGTATAAAAAACCTGCTGAATTGCAAAAAGAAATATAAGGTTTCATATCATCAAGTGGATTTATGCTTCCTTCGAGAGACACTTTAAGATAACATTCTATTTTACCTTCTTTTGTATCCCATATCCATATATCATGAAATGGATAATTATTAATATAAGGAGCTAAAATTATTTTCCCAAGAGAAGCGGTTGCCAATAACCTAAAAGGAGTCCTTTGAAAAACGACTTCCTCAGCAAAAGTATTTAGGTTAAGCTTTACAATATCGGAAAGTATATACTGGCCTGAGATGTTTTTGTTATTATCAATATAAAAACGTTCACCATACATACACCCATCAATTAGATCAATCGGAAGCCCCCATCCAATTGTATATTGCCTTTTATAAACTGAGCCACCAATCTCTTTTATAATTTTTCTACTCACTAAATCGTAAAATATTACCTTATTCATTAATGTTCCTTCCTTGCTATTAGCTGTTAAATCAATAACCAAGATATTTTTTTCGCTAATTATGTTATAGGATGGAATACCCATGGGTCTGAATTCTTTCTCGGCGTCTTTATATGAATAAACATTGAATAGTTCATTATTCGTCACATCAAAACCCATAACGACCAATTAACAGCCTCCTCATCTGAGGAGGCACTCCACACAATAAACCTGTCTGAAATCTTTGCAAGTTGATTCCGGGGAAATGGGTCATCCTCTGCTTTATCAAGCGTTTTTATTAATTCAAAATCCGAATTTGTAATCGTTTGAGATAAAGTTGTAATATTTGATTTTAGTTTATATAGCCTGTAGATCGTTTTTTGAAAATATGAGGAAGAGGAAGGTTTAAAGCTTGTGTCAATAGTGTTTTCTAATATATAATTTCCATAAAAAAGAATATTTGTAAAGTCATACAAATCTTTATTAACACACCACTGGAGTTCATTTTTGACCCAACTATCAGGAAACTCCTTTTCTTTAATAGCATATGGCTTATCTGGAGATGGCAAAGGTTGCAAGATCTTTGGTTTGTATATAAGTTTTAATCCTTGCTTCGCAAAAACTGTTGAAAAATCTTTGATATATTGAGGCAGGCTTTTGTCTCCAGTAATAAAATTGCCCTTATTACATGACGAAAGAAATAGAGAAAATAAAAGGAAAAATATTACTTATTGATATTTTTCCTTTTTCATACTCTCACCATATTAAATACCCAGCATTTCCATTTATGCAAGTTGCCATATTTCTTGCATCAAGTTCATGGTATCCAAGACAATTCTCCCACCCGTAGTCATGGTTCCAACTATCGGCATACTTTACTCTGTGCCTCCCGTCAGAATATAGAACGTATCCATATCCTGTTACATAGTGTCCTGTTGAATGATATTCATAAGAATTACTCGGGTTATAATATCCGATCAGTCCATAACGCTCTCCCCATGCATCGTATCCATATTTAGGATAAGTATTAGTATGGAAAGCTAAAGCCTGCTTAGTGGTATTATATGTTATATCGTTTTGTAAATAAGTATATAGATAGTTTGCAGCATCTGTTTCATTGGATGGAAGTAGCGTATAAATCCAATATGCTGTAGGATTTTTATTTGGGTTCTTAAGCTCATTTAAAGCGTTTTTTAATCTGTAAACATAAGTTCCATCAGTTGAGTTAGTTCCCATATAATTAGCAAGATATGACTGAGTATAATAATTGCTTGATCCTATCATTCCCCAGTCATAATTTAGGATTACTTGAGCAGTGGCAGGACCACAATAATATGAAGTTTCTTGCACTCGATAGTAAATTGTCAAAGATCCATATTCTGTTATAGAAAGTATTGAAGGTTCCTTTGATGAATCGTCATTTGATATGGGCATATCAAAATTCTTTATGTCTATTTTTGGTTGCTTTGAAAGCCATTCTCTATATCTCTGTAATTTTTCTTCTTCCAATCTTTCCTCTTCAGCTGTTAGTGAAGGAAAGGGTTGAGATCCTTTTTGAAAATTAGGATTGTTTAAACCTTCATTTTCTCCATCTGCATTGATTGCCCTCAATGGAAGTAAAACACTCGTCATAAAAACAGTAACGACTAAACTGAAAATTAAAACTTTCTTCATTTTTATTCTCCTTGTGTAAATTTTATTTTTTTATTTTCTTCTCACAAACTACAAAACTACTTTCTTTTCTTCTCAATTCGCCAAATTCTCACCTCCTATTTACCTTCGAGGAACTATTCCCTCTTGCACAACCATCACCTCCTTTCAAAGGGTTAAATTTATTCCTCTTCTATACTTCTTTGGAATTCGCTGATAAAAAGTGCGAATTAGGAAGGAATAAACCTGCGTTCTTCTTCAGCAAGTTATAATAGCTTAATCTTTTTTTTGCAATAGGTTTTTTTAGTCTTCTGTAATCTGCGTTCCTCGTGAGCAGATTTATTTCTCCTCTATATAGAATCCGCTGAGAAAGAATGCGGATTAGAAAGGAGTAAAGACTCTCAGACTCCAAAAAAGTTCCAGTTTTTTTGAAAGAATTTTTAAGGAAAGAGTTCGTTGTTAATTCCTTCGGATTTAGGTATTTCAGTACGTTATCATACTTTGAGATAGGAAGTTTCACAACTCCAAAATGAACTTACCCCAGAAGTCAGAAAGATGCTTTTAAAGTTATATTTTTATGTAAATTAACAGCAAGAAAAATTTTTATTGCCTGCTACAACAATTCCTTAACACCTTCAAGCATCACTTTTAAAAAGGTTTAGGGGGGAGCCAAGTAAGGTTCCCCCCATTCAACGCAAGCTTCATGATAAGATTAATTCAAGCCTCTATTAATTCAATTTAATCTTCTGTAACCTGTACTATTTCCAGCAGGTTAATGTATCTTGTAAAGACCGTCAACTCCCGATATATAAATTGCCTCGTTTCCTATTGAAGGAATCTCATCAAATTCAGGAACTGGATTAGTAAAGGATTCTTTCCATCCTGAATAAATTGGTTCGCCTACCATTGTGCGGATTTTGTCAAAATCAGGAATTGCTCTTAAAGGATCGTACTTCCATAAAATCTTTCCATTGGCAGTGTCTAAGCAAATAAGTTGCGTTCCTTCGGTCTCATATTCATAGAGATATATAGCGGAATTTGTAATTAAAAAGAAATTAGGGCTAACAATTTTCCCTACTTTTGCCTTCCACTTTTCTTCATGAGAATCTATATCAAGAGCAAATACATTACCTTCTTTATCATTAGAAGCTGCAAAATAAACAGTGCCACCTTTAATTGCTGGTGTTGTAAAATATTTATAATTTAAATTCATACTCCAAATAGTTTCTCCAGTTTCTAAATCGTAGACAGAATCTTTTAGAAAAAGCTTTCCATCCACAATAGGCACAGCATCAACTAAAGTAAGCTCGGTTCTTCTCTTTATTTTTCCTGTATTTACATCAATCGAAATAAGAGTTTTTGATATGTGGTTATAGTAAAAAAGTGTATTTCCAGAATACCAAGAAAATATAAATACCGAAGAGTTAGGATTATAGTTTTCTATATTACATTTTTCCTTTACTCTCCAGATGATTTTATTATTACTAAGATCAATGGCATAAAACCTTTCCTCAGGAATATATGGCCAAGTGCCTATTCCAAAGTGTCGACCAAGTTTCATCACTGCAAAGTAAAGTATATTATCCTTTATTATAAAACCTGATTTATCAATCACTTCATTATTTGGGAGGTCGCATCTGAAAACTTCTCTTCCATCATTAATATCCACTCCTAAAATTGCTTCATTAGGAGAAAGAAAGGATTCTTTCACTATATAAAATAGCACATCATCAGTAATAAGCCATGGTTCACTACATACAAAGCCCTCTTCCTCAATCTTCCAAATTTCTTTTCCACTGTCAGCGTTAAGTGCATGCAAAATACCGTGTGAATCGATGAGGAAAACATAATTTTTGTAGGCAATGTGAGAATAAGAAGGAAACTGAAAATTACTGGTCAAGAAATTAGAAATCTTAAAGGACCACTCCAATTTTGGTTCCAATGAAATTGGATTTAAATTATAATAACCGTTTCTCTCGTAATTTCCTCTATCTACTGATTCTCCATTAATAATTTTGTTTTTTAACTCATTTACTCTCACGACTGGAACTCTTAATGGAACTCTTAATACAGAGTATAAAACAAGCAAGATAAAGAGAATAAGCAGGAATAATATAAGTCCTTTGTTCCTTCTAATAACCTGGGTAAACATAGTCAAATCCATCGATAGAAATAGACCCTTGTAAATAAGGAGTGTACCAATTAATGTATACAATTCCATCTCCCCAACCGTCTCTTACGCAGATATAATTGCCGTATCGAGAATCGTAACCTATATCTGTTATCCAGTGCCAACTGCTTATATTCCAATTTATTAAAATACCAAAGGGCCTGCTAGCGTTAATTTCACTTACAGCATCACTGAATTCTGGATAGGAATTACCGCCTGCAGAAAAATGATAAATACCAAGATAACCGCTATGTACTGTATTTGCATGGTATACTATACCAGACCTAAAATTTGAGGCAGGTGTACCCCATATGCAGTTAGTATTCATATCATACCAAAGACATGTAATAAGATCATTACCATTCGATTCATCCCAATCATGCTGCAGATAGTAATAGCCATGTTTATGCCAATACCCAAGAATATTTGCTCCAGCTACAGGCCCACAATTATTACATAAATTATTCGTAGAAGTAGTATAATCAGGTACATCGTAGAGGATTTTATAGCTTCCACTTGTCGCTTGTTCCATAAGAGGAAGCTTGTCATTGGCTAAAATTGGAAAGTCTGGGATATCTGTAAGAGTAACAATTCTCTTTTCGTTCCAGAAAAAGTAAATGTCCTCAACTGCCTGGTTTTTATTATACACATTTAAATGTACAAAATAAAGTAAAGGAAAAACGTAAATAAATTCCGGATTTCCGAAAGCCATATTTTTTTCTAAAGAAGTTTTATTAAGGACTTCCTCTTTAATATCCAATAAATGAGGTGGAGCTGACTCTGCAAATTCTAAAACAATTGGACTTTTTACATCGTAATTTACTACTATTCTTCCGATGATTTCCTCGTTCTTTTTTACTCCATAGACTATTACTCTATCTTTTCCGTCTTTATTCTTATATACCATGGGGGAAGCTAATTCTGCACCTCTAAGACTTGTAATTGCTTCTTGGTGTAATTCAAGAAATTTTTCTGCACTTTCTGAGAAAGGAGTAGTAACGCTTTTTACGCTACTTATGCCAGAGATTCCAACAAATGCTAAAACTAAAATAATTGCTAAAATCCTCTTCATTTTAACCTCCTAATTAAAATTTAACTTACTTTTTACAATTTTAAAAACTTCCTTTTCTAAATCCAAATCTTATTTTTATTCCACTTTTCTCCTTTTTCTTCTCTCCTCTTTTACCTCCTTTCTCCAGCGGAGCCTTGCCCTCGCTTGAAACCCATCACCTCTCTTTCTGAGGGAGATTAGCTCCTGCTTCTACGTATATTTTTAATTCTTTGTAATCTGCGCTTTTTATAAGCAGATTCTACTCTCTCTTGTCAACACCTCTTTAAGAGATTTTTGGTTTTAGTGAAATCCATTTTTCAGTTTAGCAAAAATTCTTTTCCTCATATATAAGTCTCTCAAACACCAAAAAAGTTCCATAATTTTCAAAG
>MNXV01000092.1 GCA_001871575.1 Caldisericum sp. CG2_30_36_11 | reverse complement strand
TATTTTTTGCATATTTTCAATTCAAGGAGGAACGATGAAAACTCTTGTTATTAATCCTGGCTCTACTTCAACAAAAATTGCTGTTTTTGATGGAGAAAACTCAATTTACGAGAAAACAATAAGACATAATGCAGAAGAAATTAAAAATTACCCTAAAATCGTGGATCAATTTGAGTTCAGAGTAAACCTCATATTGAAAGAACTCGAAAGCAACAACTTTAAGATGAGTGATTTCTCGGCGATTTCTGCAAGAGGTGGCCTTTTGCATCCCATTAAATCGGGCACTTACAGGGTAAATGATGATATGGTTAAAGACCTTATGGAGAGCCGCTACGGAGAGCATGCTTCAAACCTCGGTGCCATTATTGCTAAAACCCTCTCTGATAAGTACGGGGTACCTGCATTTATTGTTGATCCAGTTGTAGTTGACGAAATGAAGCCGATTGCGAAATACTCGGGCCTTAAGGACGTAGAAAGAAAATCTATATGGCATGCATTGAACCAGAAGGCAATTGCAAGACTTGTAGCTCGTGACCTTGGTAAAAAGTATGAAGATGTGAATCTCATAGTTGCTCACCTTGGCGGCGGCATCTCTTTGGCAGCTCATGAAAAAGGAAAAGTCATAGATGTGAACAATGCTCTGAATGGAGATGGGCCTTTTGCACCAGAAAGAGCCGGAGGACTTCCCATAGTCAGCCTTCTTGATCTCTGTTTTTCTCACAAATATACATATGAGGAAATGTTGAAAAATCTTGCCGGTTATGGTGGCCTTGTTTCACATCTTGGTACAAACTCTGCAATGGAAGTCGAGGAAAGGATAAACAAGGGAGATGCTTACGCAAAGCTTGTTTACGAAGCAATGGCATATCAAATTGCAAAATCTATTGGCGAATTGGCTACTGTGTTTTCAGGAAACGTCAATGCCATTGTGTTAACCGGAGGAGTTGCAAACTCCAAGTTACTCGTTGACTGGGTTAAGGAAAGAGTTTCATTTATAGCAAAAGTGCTTGTTTATCCTGGTGAAGACGAGATACGACCGCTTGCGCTTGGTGCCTTAAGGGTTCTTAAGGGAGAAGAGGAAGCAAAATCATATGATAGAATTTGAGCCAAAAAATTTGCTTGATAAAGAATTTCAGATTTTTATAGGAAGGATTGGCTCTGGTAAAACCGAAATTTCGATAAACTTTGCAATGAAATTGAAAGAAGAAGGTTACAAAGTGGTCCTTTTTGATATGGATATCGTTAAACCTTACATAAGGATTAGAGATGTAATGGAGGAACTGACGAAGTATAATTTAGAGATCGTGTCACCACCAGAGGCCACAAGAGCAATAGATCTTCCAATATTTCCTAAATTTATTATAGGTCGGCTTATGAATAAAGATGGTTATAAAATCCTTGATGTAGGAGGAGATCCGTATGGTGCAGGTTCTATTGCTCAATTCAGAGATGTGATAAAGGAAGGTCTTTACAATCTTTTCTTTATTGTTAATACTAGAAGGCCTGAAACTTCAAATCTGAGAGAGATTATAAAAGCGATTTCAATGATTCAGGATGCATCAAGGATGAAAGTTACTCATCTTGTTTTTAACACAAACCTTCGTTGGGAAACAACAAAGGATATAATAATGGAAGGGCTGAATGTTGTTAAAGAAGTTTCATTAGAAACCCACATACCTGTTGCCTTTGGTTGCGTAGATGAAAGTGGAATGGGCATCCTTGATTCGATTGATATTCCTATTTTGCCCTTAAAGCTTTTTATTAACCCGCTTCCTTTAACGGGGATTAAAAATATCTAAGGAGGTATTATGGATTTAAAGGTAATTGTGAATGAGGAAAGGTGCAAAAGTTGTGGCCTTTGCGTGAACATCTGTCCAAAACATGTGTTAAGGATATCAGACAAAATTAATTCCAAAGGTTATTATCCTGTTGAGCTTTTTGACAATGAAAACTGCATTTCCTGCGGTTTCTGCTATCTTGTCTGCCCTGATATGGCAATAGCAGAAGTTAAAAAACCAGAGTTTGTTAAATAGGAGGTTTTAATGGGAGAAAAATTACTGATGAAGGGTTCCGAAGCAATTGCTGAGGCAGCAATTAGAGCAGGTGCAATGGCGTTCTTTGGTTACCCTATAACCCCTCAGAATGAGACGCCAGAGTATTTTAGTAGGAGAATGCCAGAGTTAGGTAGGGTATTTTTGCAGGCTGAAAGCGAAGTTGCAGCAATTAATATGGTTTACGGCGCTGCCTGCACGGGAACAAGAGCTATTACAACTTCGTCAAGCCCTGGCATAAGCCTTATGCAGGAAGGTTTTAGTTACATTGCAAATACGAATGTTCCGTGTGTTGTGGTAAATGCAATGAGAGGAGGTCCAGGCCTTGGAGATATTGCGCCAGCCCAGGCAGATTATTTCCAGGCAACAAAAGGTGGAGGCCACGGAGACTATCATTCAATTGTCATTGCGCCTCATACAGTTCAGGAAGAGGCAGACCTTATGTTCGATGCTTTTGAACTCGCCGATAAATATAGAATCATGGTGGTTGTGCTTGTTGACGGTTTATTAGGTCAGATGATGGAGCCAGTTGAGTTTAAAGATTGGGTTGATGTAAAGAAATTTAAAACTCCAGAATGGGCAACAGTTGGTCAAGGAGACAGAGCTCAAAGAAATATTCTCATATCTTTTGACATTCTTGCAGAAGGACTTGAAAAGATGAACCTTGTTCTTCAAAACAAATATGCAAAAATTAGAGAAAATGAAGTAAGATTTGAAGAGTACAAAATGGATGATGCTGATTATGCGATTACCGCATTTGGCACGGTTGCTCGTATTGCTAAAACAACCATAGAACTTGCAAGGAACGAGGGCATAAAAATTGGTTTAATCAGACCTATTACTCTTTATCCCTTCCCTGAAAAGGTAATAGAGAATAGAGCTTCCAATGTTAAATTTTTCTTTGATACCGAAATGAATGAAGGCCAGATGCTTGAAGACGTGAAGCTTGCCGTGAACGGAAAGAAGCCTGTTTATTTTCATGGTAGACTTGGTGGAATTGTACCTACTGCTGAAGAAATCCTTGATGAATTTAAGAAGCATTTAGGAGGTTAGAATGAAAACTATATATAAAGTTCCTTCTGCAATCACAAGTAGAGATACCACATACTGTCCTGGCTGTACCCATGGTGTAGCTCATAGGATTGTAGCCGAGCTACTTGATGAGACGGGTCTAACTAAAAAAACTGTGATTGTTTGGCCTGTTGGCTGTTCTGTTTTTGGCTATTACTTTATAGGGACAGATGCACTTATAGCAGCCCATGGTAGAGCCTGTGCAATGGCTACAGGAATAAAAAGAGTGCACCCTGAAAGCTTCGTAATGACTTATCAGGGGGACGGGGATCTTGCCTCGATTGGCATTGCAGAAACAGTTCATGCAGCAGCAAGAGGAGAAAATATAACAACCGTATTCATAAATAATGGAAATTATGGAATGACAGGCGGGCAGATGTCACCTACAACCCTTATAGGACAAGTGACTACCACATCGCCATATGGCAGGAAACCAGAATTAAACGGATTTCCTTTGCATGTTCCTGAGATGCTCGCCACAATGGACGGCCCTGCTTATATTGCAAGAGGTGCTCTTGATAATCCACAGCATATAAATCAGGCAAAGAAATTTATTCAAAAAGCTTTTACAGCACAGCAAAAGAGGTTAGGGTATTCTCTTGTTGAACTTGTTTCAACTTGCCCTACAAACTGGAAGATGACACCTGTTGAATCAATTGAAAGAGTAAAAAGAGAAGTATTACCCATTTTCCCGCTTGGGGAATTCAGGGCCGTAAAGGGGGTGGAGTAATATGGAAAAAGGAGTTGTTATATCAGGTTTTGGTGGTCAAGGAGTAATGCTTGCAGGAGAACTCCTCGCAGAAGCTGGAAAGGAAGAGGGAAAGTATGTTACATTCCTACCTTCTTACGGACCTGAGATGAGAGGTGGTACTGCAAACTGCCATGTTATAGTCTCTGATACAACTATTGCATCCCCAATCATTGGCTATCCTAAAGCTGCAATTGTCCTGAATCTACCTTCTCTTGACAAATATGAACCATTAATGAAAAAAGATGGGATTATCATAATAAATAAAACTCTTGTTCCAAGGGAAGTTAAGAGAGACGATGTACGAGTTCTTCAGATTGATGCTCAGCATGTTGCAGAGGACCTTGGAAACAAAAAGGTAGTTAATATGATTCTTCTTGGTGCATATGTAGAAATTGAAAAACCAGTTAAAATCGAAACCCTGAAAAATGCTTTGAAGAGCTATCTTACCGGAAGAAAAGCAGAGCTTATTGAGGTAAACGAGAGAGCGCTTGAAAAAGGCGCAGAGATTGCCAGGGATTTTATGGGGGTAAAGTGATGAAAACTATAAAACCAGAAGAAATTAATGCTGAACAAGTTGAGTTTAATGGTAGTGTTATTCCTGGTGTAACGATTCGCTGGCTTATCAAGGAAAGCGATGGCGCAAAAAGGTTTGCTATGAGGTATTTTGAGCTCGAAAGAGGAGCAGTAATTCCAGAACACCATCACCTATGGGAGCATGAGATATTTGTCCTTAAGGGGAAAGGTGAAATTACAGTTGACAATGTAAAGAAAGAGGTTAGCGAAGGAACAGCAATTTTTATTGAACCTGATGCTCTGCATGCTTACAAAAATATTGGACCGGGCAAACTTGTTTTTCTCTGTCTTATTCCGTATTTAAAAAGTGAATAACAATTTTAAAGGGAAAGTAATTCTTATCACAGGGGGCTCTTCTGGTATCGGAAGGGCCTCTGCTCTACTATTGTCTAAATTAGGCGCAAAAGTTATCGCACTTGGAAGGGACGAGAAGCATATTGAAGAGGTAAAAGCAGTCGACTCCCGTATTGTTTTTATAAAAGAAGACCTTGAAAAAGATGATTCGTTTGACAAAGTTGTAAAAAAAGTTTTTGATTATGTGGATATGCTTCATGGTTTTGTACATTCTGCGGGGGTTATTTACACTGAGCCCTTTGAAACATTCAGGTACAATGAACTTACGGCAATGCAAAGAGTAAATGTAAATGCAGGTTTTGAAATACTTAGAGGTGTATTGCCTCTTTTCAGAAGTGTTGGGAGTGCCGTTTTTGTTTCTTCTATTGATGCATTCTTTAGTGCGCAGACTCCTTCAAGCGGTTATACACTTACAAAAGGGAGCCTTATAAGTCTTA
>MNXV01000001.1 GCA_001871575.1 Caldisericum sp. CG2_30_36_11 | reverse complement strand
AAAAATGGAGTACTTTTTACTCCACCTCTGTCTGCTTCCATTCTTGAAGGTATAACGCGAGACTCTGTTATACAAATTGCTAAAGATGCTGGTTTTGATATAAGGTTCGAGCTTATGCCAAGAGAAATGCTTTATGTCGCTGATGAAATTTTTCTTGTAGGAACTGCAGCTGAAGTAACTCCTGTGAGAACTGTTGATAAGATTTTGATCGGGAACGGTAAGATTGGAAAAATTACGCAGGTAATTCAGGAAAAGTTTTTCAAAATAGTGAGAGGCGAAGAAGACAAATATAATTGGCTTGAATATGTAAACAGTTAAACTCAATTTTTTTCAAAAGCCTCTCTTGCATTTAGAACAAACGTTCGTATAATATGATTGAGGTGATGCTTGTGGAGAAATTAACTAAAAAGCAGGAAGAGATTTTAAATTATATAGTTGAAGAGCAAGCAAATGGTCATTACCCTACATTCAGGGAAATTATGCTTGCTCTTCATTATAATTCTGTTTCAACCGTTTTTCAACATGTTAAGAAGCTTGAAAACCTTGGATATTTAGTAAGTGATGGTAAAGCTCGTTCACTTCGCTCTACGAAAAATCAGTTTCACGGTTTTCCTATTTTGGGTACTATTCATGCTGGCGGTCCTACTATTGCCGTTGAAGAAATTCAGGGTTTTCTTCCATTGCCAATTGACCAGCGAGCTCACCCGAATGCATTCCTTTTAAGGGTGAAGGGTGATAGTATGATAGGTGCTCATATAGACGAAGGGGATCTTGTTGTAGTTGATCCTGACACTACCCCGGTTGAGGGGGATATTTGTGTTGCGGTTATTGGAGAAGAGGCAACTGTCAAAAAAATTGAAAAGAGAAGAAACGGTTTCTACCTTGTTCCTGAAAATCCCTATTACAGCCCTATTTACATTACGCGGGATACAAAGATAATTGGAAAAGTTATAGGACTCTGGAGGAGCAGGTTTTAAAAACTCATATATAAGTTTACAATTATCTTTTCATCCAGGTTATATAATAGAACAGTTTTCCATTTTTTGATTTTATGCAGTGTTCGGGTTCTTCTATTTTTTCAGATTTGTCAGCACCCCTCAAATGTATTATTTCTCTTTTATTAAGTTCAATGATTTTTTTATTTAACCCTTCTTCGCTAATATTAAACTTCTTCTTAAGTTCATCTTTGAAAAGATAGAGCGGCATAGAGTCCTTAAAACTACACTGAGTATTGATATTATCGTAGATAATTCTCATTTCTTCTTCATTTGGCGGTTGCCCTTTTCTTTGCAATATAAATATCTCATCAACATATTCGTAAATTCTATCAATTTGTTCTTTTAAATCAGAAATTTTTTTGTTAATTTCACCAAGTTCTTTTTCGAGGATTTTCTCAACTTCCTTTTTTGTTATGTAATTCTCTTTATCATTTTTTTTCACTTTTGACTCCATCGCCTCTCCTTATTTATCCGATGATGAGTTTTACATTCAGGATATTTTTAAATTGCTTCCTCATATAATCTTCGTCTTCTTCTGTGAGACCTTTCACGCCCCTCAGTGGTATAACAACTTTAAAGCCGTTCATCCTTGCATCTGCAGCGGTATAATGAACGCATATGTTCATTGCAACTCCCGTGATGTAAACAGTATCAATCTTCAATTCATCAAGTAATTCTTTAAGGTTAGTACCAAAAAATCCTGAGTAAGTTTTTTTCTTAATTACATAATCTTTTTTGTTAGGTTTTAACTCATCAACAATTTCTGCGCCTCTTGTTCCCTCTACGCAATGGGCAGGCCATATTTTGAATTCCGGGTCATTTTTATCGTGAGAGTCACAGAGGTATATAACAGGAGAATCTTCCCTTTCGAATTTTTCTTTAAGGGTTTTTATATAAGGAATAATTTCCTTTGCCCCTTCTACTTTTAAAGCCCCCCAGTTCTCTACAAAATCATTTAACATATCAACAATCAATAATGCTTTCACATTTCACCCCCTAAATATTATATCAGAGAATTAATTACAATTAAATTCAGTTTAATTTACAATCAAAAATTTATTGCTCTTTTAATTCTTCTATTGCTTTTATGACTTCCTCAACGTGTCCAACAATTTTTACATGCCTCCAGGTTTTTTTGATGATTCCTGTTCCAATTATAAGGAACGTTGAGCGTTCAATTCCCATGTACTTCCTTCCGTACATTGACTTTTCTTCATATGCGTTGTACAAAGTTGAAACTATGAAATCATGGTCTGAAAGTAGATCAAAAGGAAGATTTTCCTTTTCTATAAATTTTTTGTGCAGTTTCTTTATATCTCCACTCACTCCTAAAATTACTCCATTAAGTTCTTTTATTTTTTTGAAGTTATCTCTAAATGCTCGTGCTTCTTTTGTGCATCCTGATGAAAGATCCTTTGGGTAGAAATATAAAACTACTATTTTATCTTTGTAATCTGAAAGTTTTATCTTTTTCCCATTCTGGTTTTCGAGCTGAAAATCTATTGCTCTGTCTCCTTTCTTTATCATTTAAACCTCCTCAGTTTTCTTTACTAATATTACAGGGGTTGCTCTCTCGAAAATTCTTCAGATCTTTATAAGCAGTGATCCCGAATAACGAGTCGGCATTTTTTACTGCATTAACAATAGCTTTTTCAAGCATTTTCGCAGCAATAATCCCAATCCTGCTGACATCTTCTTCGACTTCACCTGTTGACAGAGCAAAAACTGTGTCTCCATCAAACATTGTATGTGCAGGCCTTATAGTTCTTGCAATTCCGTCTTGCGCCATCATCGCGACTCTTTTTGCCATAGCCTTGGTAAGCTTTGCGTTTGTTGCAACAACTCCAATTGTGGTGTTTTTGAAGGGAGTTTCTTTAACATTCCCATGAATTATAAATTCTTCGGTATTTAAAAAAGATTTTTTATCAGGCGATAACGCTCCAGCAATAATTGAATTGGTTTCAGGGTCGACTATGTCTCCGAATGCATTGACCACTGCAAGCGCTCCTACTATTAATTCTCCAACTTTGATACTTTCTATTCCAAGTCCTGCTTTCATGCACTGCCCCATTCCAAATGCTTTTCCTACAGTACATCCGGCTCCCGCTCCAATATTTCCCTGCTTTGAAAATTCATCCTTTGCATTTAAACATGCCCGGTATCCCATTTCTTTGTCCGGCCTTACAAAAGGGCTTCCTACGCCGAGGTCAAAAATAATTGCACCAGGTACTATTGGTACCCTGACAATGCCTGTATCAAAACCAATTCTTTTTTCTTCAAGGTATTTCATAACTCCTGATGCTCCATCAAGGCCAAAGGCACTACCTCCGCCAATATAGATAGCATGAACCTTTTCCACGAGGTTTACAGGGTCAAGAAGGTCAGTCTCCCTTGTTCCGGGGGCTCCTCCTCTTACATCAACTCCACAGACTGCCCCGTTCTCTATAATAATAACAGTGCAGCCTGTTGCTCCTATCAAATCTTCTGCATTTCCAACTTTTATTCCTTTAACATCAGTAATGGAGTGCATTTAGCCTCCTTTAAAGATAGTCAGGAACTTAATTATTGCAATAAGAACTCCAGTAAAGCCTTCCCCGCCCAATAATCCTGAGCTAACAAGGGTGCCGTTTTCATCCTGCTTTGGGAACCATTTTTTAACAATTATCCTGATAACTCCTCCAAGAAATGCCGTGCCACTTATGATAAATGGCAGGTATATGCCTATACCAATTATTGCTGAAGGAATTTTAAAGAAGTAAAGGACTATTCCAGTTATAAAACCGGTGAAAAATCCAGAAGAGCTGGGAAGTCCCTTAACCATTAATGAAACTGCATATGCCTGTGGTGCTGGCATATTTGTGTTTGGTCCCATTGCTCCATATACTCTGTGCATTACAAAAAGTGCAACTACGCTTGTAAGAGCGCCTATAAGTCCACCAAATAATTCTGATAAAATTTGTGCTTTAGGATTTGTTTTTAAAATTTGTCCCGATTTAAAATCCTGGAAATTATCTCCTGCAAGTCCGCATGCAACGGAAACAACTCCTGCCACGGCAAAAAGCGGTATGATTCCCATTGGAGTAAAAAAGCTTGCAATCCATCTTATAACAAGAAGAATGATGATGCCGAATATCTCCATGGGATCAATCCCAGTTGCTCCATCAATGTAAGCTGCCATACCCACTGTAATCCACACCCCCACAATTACAACTATGCTTAAAATAATGTTAATTTTGAAATAAGCAGTTAAAACTGCCACTATGATGGCGGCAACTATTGGGAATAATTTTGCGAAGAGTTTTCTTTCTTCACGATTATCAAACACCGAGAAAAAAATTGTCCTTGCCTTTGGAAGAATATCTTTTATAAGTATTCCCACTCCTCCGCCTATTATCATGCCTATGCCGAGACTGCTTTTGAAGGCATTCGCAAGGTCGGGATTTGCAAACCAATTAAATGCAACTCCAGCGGGAACTAAAAATATATTTCCAAATACACTTCCAATAAACCACATTCCCATGTATAAAGGACCAATAATATAACCAATACCAAATGCCATTGGAGAAAGCCATAGTCCCAAAGGTATGTTTTTTGCATATAAAGTTTTAGATATTATTGCCTGTGGAATCTTATTAAAAGCATCTCTCAGTGCCGTAAAAATTGCTGAAATCCCCAAAGATGTGAAAAGGACTTTTGCTTTATTCCCACCCGTATCACCCGAGAGGACAGTTTGTGCGGATGCAACACCAATGGGATATGGAAGATTGGACCTCTCAATAAAATAATCTCTCATAAGTATTACTGCCATAACTCCAAGCAGTACTCCTGAAACTGCAATAAGTAAAACGTAAAGGAAACTAACGTTTGCATCTTTTTGAATCATCCAGATACCTGGAATTGTGAAGGCGATGCCACCTGCAACCATAGCGCCAGCTGACATGCCTGTATGTGTTGCGTTGATTTCGTTAACATTTGTATGCTTCAACAATTTCAGTATTGACATTGAAAGGATTGCAACGAAGATTGTTGGCCAGGGGAGCGCCCCAAGTCTTAGGGCGACATACATTGAGCTCATTGATATAACTGCTGAGCCGAGCATTCCCAGGATTATTACCCTGAGATTTAATTGTTCCTTAAAACTCTTTGCATAATGAACCTTACCTTCAATTCTTTCGTCCATCATATCCTCCGTATATTGATTTATACACTTTAATATACAGAAAATCTATGAATTTGGAAATACTTAGAGGGTTTTAAAAAAATTTTTAAAAATTAATAAGAAATTCCTCAAAAATTATGGAACTTTTTTTGGTTTTTGTG
>MNXV01000060.1 GCA_001871575.1 Caldisericum sp. CG2_30_36_11 | reverse complement strand
CTTTCATATTTTTGAAGTGATAAAGTCGAGTTAAACAAAAGAGGAACTTACTTAGAAAAATTAAAGATTGCAAAGAGGCTCTTTTTTGTCGGTCTGGGGTTGAAGTTTTAGTGACTGTTTTGGCAATTGTTTTGACTTCGTCTGGCTAAAGCAGCTCTATGATCTCTGAGCAATTAGCCATTTCATTGAAGCTTACTAATACTTTTGGTTGTATAATTTTAATTTATTCGGTGTTTATGCTTATTTCCATTAAATTGATTTCCGATGTTTTAGAGGAGAAGAAGATTTTCAATTATTATCTTGTAGGTTTTATCGTTTCACTCTATCTATGAAATACTTTACATCAACACTCCCGTACCTCCATAGTTATTAAAAGATAGGGGATTTGGGTTTAGTTGATTTCTACTTATACAACATTCAAAATGAGAAGTTTACAAACTTAAACGAAACAGTAAAAGATAATGTTGATTTTGTGTATTTCTTTCCCAGGCTAGAAATTTTAATCAGAAAACTAATTATATTTTTATTTCTCTTCTACAGTTTCTTCATGCGCTCTAAATATTGAAAATTTTGCACTTATTGGTCCTAAAACTTCAAAAATTATAACAGCCGCAAGCACATAAGTGTTTATAAAAGAGAGGCTTGGAAACATATTCTTAACAAGGACAGAAAATTCCCCTTTGAACTTTTAATTTTCTGTAGATAGGTTAAAAAGCATTATAGGCTCCCCTCCATCTATCAACAAGAAGGGCGTGTTATCACCTGTAATTATTTTACCTTCGTAGAGTATGTTTTTGTCTGGATCATACTTTGCTACAGATATTTTATTTACTCTTTCGGGAGCGTGGTCTTTGCTCTCCTCTAAATTCACTGCATAAATGAATTTTCCGTATGATACAAGTTTTGCATTTTCAGGAATATCTGCATTGATCTTATTGATTTGGTTGTTTTCGGTGTCAATCTTGTAAAAACCATCTTTAGACAAAGCAAATAAACTTTTGTTTGCTGAGATGCTTACAGGCGAAAAGTCTTTTAAAATTTTTACGGTTTCACTTTTAATATCTAAGGAACCAACAAGTTGTTTGCCACTTCTAATATCTTTTGCTAAAAAATATATTAAGTTGCCCCCTTTTACAAATGCAGCAGGTGAATCTATATTTGATGGAAGCTCAATCTCTCTTGCTCTCAAAGATGTAGCATTGAATTCAGTGATCCCCTTAGAATCTGCTCTGCTGATTAGAGCAAAGTCCTCATTAAGAGAAACAATAGCCTTAATTGGATAGAGTTCTTTTTTTTCTCTTGGCAGGCTTTCTTCAGGAAGTTCTATTATTAAAACTTCTTTTGTTCTTCTGTCAATGACATATAAATAGTCTCCCACTCCTGCAATAACTTTTTCTTGAGATAGTGCTATTCCTCCGTTAATATTGCTCATGTTATCCACCGAAGGCGATAGTGTTTCAATCTTCTTATTATTTAAAATGTCATACAAAGCAACAGAATACAAATTATTATCTTTCTTAATAAACCAGACTAATTTATTTTCCCCATCGTAAACATATGGACCTTTTATCGAGGTGTTAATGTGTTCTATCTCAGGAGCAAAAGCCTCTATTTTAGGAATGACAATTTTTCCCTCTTTGAGGTTTATAAAATTGCTTCTGCTTGTTGTTAATGGAATGAATGCAAGAATTAATACTATTGGAATAAGACAGGCAAATACAAATCTTCTAAGAATTTGTCTATGCCTTTTTTCCTTCTCAAAGCGCAAAATAATTTTTCTCCTTATTTTCTCTTTGCGAGGACCGATATCCCCTTCTTTTGTTTTTATCTTTTTAATTTCCTCAATAATTTCCTTGTTGTTCATTTTTCTCCATTTCGTTTCTTAATCTGTAAAGAGCGCCGTTTAGTAATCTATAAAAATTAGACTTACTTATATTTAATATAAATTCTATCTCAGAAGGTTCTTTCCCTTCAATGTAGTGCATCCTAATAACCTCCCTTTCTCTAAGAGGCAGTTTTTCAATTTCTTCAAGGAGCTTCCTTAATTCTTCATTTTTTAATTCATATTCTCCGTAATCCGGAACCAAATTTGCATATTTCTTCCTTTTAAACCAATCGTACACCGTATTTATTGCTATCCTGAGTAAATAGCTTTCAAAAGAAGCCTCTCCCCTAAAGTTCTTTACGGACTTCAATGCCTTATAAAATGTATCTGCAGTAAGATTCTCTGCTTCATCTGGATTATGCGTTCTACTCAATATAAACCTATAAACGTCTTCGGCATATCTATCATATAAAGGTCCAAAGTTTTGAGGATTGCTTTTTGCTCTCTCAATAAGAAGTCTTTCATCTTCATCCATCACTTACATTATAGCATTTGTCCTGCGTTTTACATATCTTTGTTGCTTCGTATTCCTTTTTCTTTCTCCTACTGATATTTGCTAAATTTGCCTAAATCTATGAAAATTATCTTTTTTTCTGGTTCAGTTAATGGAATTACAATCAGAAGTGATTTTACAATATGAAAACTACCTATGTCTTCTAAAGAAAAGACAGTTTCGTTAGTCTCTAAGTCAAAAACATACAGATAGTCTTTTGCTTCGCCTGTAGCCCTATTCACCGCATGTGCAATAAGGGTGTTGTTTGTGATCTCAAGATCTACAAAACTTCCACCAAACATATTTGGCGAATAAGGAAACTCAATTTCTTTCCCGTTTATATTGAAACAGTGAATTTTGTCGCCTGCAACGCCAATGAAAACTTTTCTGTCAACTACTGCAATACTTGAACCGCTAAATTCAGCTTTGTATGTCCCTTCAATTTTACCATTATTTACATCGATCGCAATCGTTTTCCCTGAACCAGTAACAAAAAACAAGTTATCTTTTACGTCAACGCTATAAAAATATATACCTGTGTCGCACTTATACAGAATCTCCATACTTTCCAAACCAACGCAATAAATATTCTTTTCATCTGGTGAAAAGAATACCCTACCGTTTACTATAGCAAGCGGGACAGCAATAAGTAACCCGCCTTCGCTTCTTTGAAAATTTCTTATTTCAGGAAAACCTTTCACTGACAAAATTTCACCAGTAAATTTATTAATTTTATGTATCCGAATGAAGTTTCCATTTATGCTGAAAGCATACAAGGCATTTCCAAAGATTCTTGTAACTACAACACCTACTTTAATTTCTTTCTGCCAAACTACCTTATGCTCTTTTAATGAATAACAGTTTAAAGAAGCCTTATTTGGATTGGGATTTGTTACAATATTTTGGTCTACGAGAATCACCACATCTTTATCGGGCATATGAGTTGAGAAGGGAAGTTTTTCTTTTAATACAAGTTTTCCATTTGTATCAAGGATATAAAGATACGGCAAAAACGCTTTACCTGAATAGTGGTATGTGTATACATATAACAAATTATCAATCAAAGCCATACGAGTGTTATCTAAAGTATCAAGGTTGGATTCTGCTTTTATTTCAAACCTCCATAGTTCGTCATATGAATTTAAGTCTATGCAGCGTATGTAAAGTCTTTCTGGCTTATAGTAGCAGTCAGCGAAAATAAATTTATTATCCAAACTAAATATAGTATCCAAGCTAAATATAGGTTGATTAACTGGAAACGAAGTATTTATAATTCTACCGCATTCTATATTCTTTTCCACAGGTATGCTTTCAAGTGTAAAGTTAAACGAATGTTTGTTAGAAATATTTATGTCTGTCTTTAATGCAGAATAGCCATTCTTCAAAATAATAAGTCTGTGTTTTGTTTTTGTAGCATCAATATTTAACGGCGTATATCCCTTGAATTCTTGGTCAAAGTACACTTGAGCTTCAGAAGGCATTGAGGAAATTTTTACACTCACAGGCGAATTGTTCTTCTCTGCGCAACCTTCTACACCAATAAATATAATAACTAATATTATTAAAATTATTTTTTTCATATCTCTCCTTCCATATAAGTTTATTTACTCTTTGTAATACATGTCCCTTCTCATTGTACTATAAAATAAAAAATCTAAAAGATAGCGATAAATTGCAGAGACAGCAATTTACTCTTTTGGAGCCCACAATCTTTGTGAGCAGGTTCCAAAAGAGTAAGAAAAGAGTAAATACAAAGTCGGGGGGTAACCCCCCGACTGAATTAATAACCTGCACCATATCTTTCAAACTCATAATCCATTCTCAAATTATGGAGTATTATTCCGCAAGTTTTCCAGGAAGTGTGATACTGATTATTATCGTGGGCATCAACAAGAGGAGTGCCTGTGTAGTAGTCAAACGCAACAACTATTCCAACATGGTCCGCCGTTCCTTCCCCATTTTTATCAAGAGTTATCACATCCCCACGAGCTGCGTCCATATAACTCTCTGTCCAACCATATGGGGAAGCAGTAGTACCATATTTATAATCCAAGTTATACAGAATGTAGTAATCGAGATTGTCGGCTCTGCACCAGCTCCAGGAAGAATTTAGAGTTCCCTTTACAATATGCCACTCCTGAGAAGGATAAGGAGCATTGTTTGGATCTTCTATTATTCCATTATTATACCAGTCCTTACTCCAACCCCCACTTTCATAGAGGCATTGTGACACAAAATTGGCACAATCATTCCAAAATCGAATATACCCTGCACTATTAGGCACGGTAGAAGTATTATTATCATTCCAGTGTGAATCAGCATAATCTGATGCAGCCCTTCTATAAGGACTTTGAGTTGTTGATTCCCCTGTAATTTTCTCTTTACTATGCTTGTATCCCATACTTGATTTGTATAACTCATCCTCAATAACAGGGGGGAGTGGTAACCCTTCTGCTGGAGGATTAGGGAATCCTTCAATACCGCACCCTGCAAAGATAAGCCCTATTTTAAGGCTATATTCTGTTCCGCCTATATCTGCATCTATCAATTTTTCAATTTTCCATCCATTTTCGGTTTTTTCCATAATAACTGTATAATAATCTTGGGTTGCAGCAGTCCAGGCACCATTCTCATCGACAGGTACAAGCCAATCGTCAGGTATTTGCCTTGTTGTCTTTACCGCATTCTTTCCTGGTTTTACCTTGTACATAAAGAACTGCTCTACATATGCAACAGCTTTATCTCCCTTCTCGTCAACTCTATAAATCCTTACAAGCGGAGTAAGTTTAACAATTTCAAATACTCCAGATCCTTCTGCCGCTCCATAAACCCAATACCTCAGCTCGTTGGTTGTTTGTTCACCTATAGATTCATCAATAAATAAATTTGATAATAGAGGTTTTTTATTTTCTGCTTTTGCAATAAATGTCTCCATATCGT
>MNXV01000025.1 GCA_001871575.1 Caldisericum sp. CG2_30_36_11 | reverse complement strand
TATATGATGGAGCTACTAGATGAATGTTGGGTGTCTGAAGGCTATAGTTCAGAAGCTAAAGAAACTAAAGCAAAAAGTGAAGCCAAAAAAATATTAACGAGTTTTTACAGAAAGTATATTTTTGCTTTCCAGCCTGCTTTATTTGTAGAGAAAAATTTTTCATTTAAAGTTGAAAATTTTGAACTAAAGGGTAGAATAGATAGAATTGATGAAAGATCAGGGCATTTTACCATCGTAGATTATAAAACAAACAGTATTTTACCGGAGCTTTTTAAAGAAGAGGAATTTTTACAGCCTGTAATTTATAATATGGCTGCAAGAGACATTCTTGATACAGATAATATTGATTCAGTTTCTCTTTATTTTTTAAAATTCGGCAAAAAAATAGATTTTTCTTTTGATGATTCGATTATTGAGAAGACTAAAAAAAGAATCTATGAAATAGGAACCCTCATTCTACAAGGTGATTTTAAGCCAAAAGTGAATGGTAATTGCTCCAATTGTGAATTTAAAAATATTTGTCCAAGTTTTTCAGGCTAAAACGTTAAGGGGGCATGATATGCGTAAATTATTTACTTTTATAGTTTTTATTTTACTTGTATTTTCAATTTTGATTTTACCTTTTTCCGTTATAGGCAATTCTGTTGGAAATTTAAATCAATTCCCATATCCTATCACTTTAATTTTTAGCGATGGCAACAATCTTCTTATTGGCACCGAGTCTGGTTTATTCATTTCTAACGATGAAGGAAGAGGCTTTGTACAAAAAAATTCAGGTTTATCAGATACCCATATAACAGGCATTGTTAGGTCAGGAGATAAATATTTTATAGGTACTTCAGAAGGTGGCTTGTATGCTGGAAATGTCAAAGACCAAAAATGGATATCATTTTCTAATAAAGTTAATTGCCCCACTATTAGTTCTGTTTCATCTAAAGATAATATGATCTTTGTTACCTCTCTTTGCACTGGATTTCATGTAAGTTTTGATTATGGTTCAACATGGCTTGATATTAATTCGGGGTTACCTACTCAAAAGACTACATCATTTATCAGCACTGAGTCCGGGAGAAATTTCTTGGGTACAGAAGATTCTGGACTGTATTATTCCGAAAGCTTAGATGAAAAGACTGTATGGCAAAATCTGCTACCAGAGTATAGTGTAACTTCCTTGAGTTACTTTATGGGGAGTCTTTTTGTTGGCACTTCTTCAGGATTATTTAAAGGTAATGTAGGTATAAAATTTCAAAAAATGGACTTTATTGGTGGTGAGCCTTATATTGCTGGCATTATTTACAATAATGATAGACTATTTGTAGCGATCCAAAATTTTGGAGTATTCGTAACGCTGGATGGAATAAATTTCTACGATGTTTTGCAGGGCCAGGTTTTATTTCCGAGAAGCTTATATTTAGAAAACAGTTCAAGAAAGCTTTACATTGGAGATAACAATGGTAATCTATCTTTAATAGATCTTTCTTTACCATTGCTTGTATGCAGGACAAAAATTGATCTTGGAGTGGTAAACGAAGGTAACAAATTAAGCGGGAGCTTTTCAATAGTAAATATTGGATATGGTGCTTTAAATGGAACTATTTTTGCTCCTGCATTTATAAAACTCAACAAGACTAATTTTATAAATACCAGTAGTATCAACTTTATAGTCGATACGGCCGAACTTTCTCCAGACAATTACACAGTTCCTATTAAAATTAGTTCGAACATCGGAGCTCAAAATATATATATTTCTTTTAAAGTATTAGAAGTTACTGAAATAAAGATAACTTTAACTATTGATTCTAAAGATGCATATGTAAATGGTGAAAAAATTTTGCTCGATGCACCACCGTTTATTGATAAACAGTCTTCAAGGACTTTAGTGCCTTTGAGGTTTATTTCACAGGCTTTCGGTGCGGAAGTTGAATGGGATGAAAAGCTTAGAAAAGTTACAATTAAAAAAGCGCCAACCAAAAACAATCCAGCAATTCTTATAGAGCTTTGGCCTGGGGATAAAACAGCTAAAGTAAATTTAAAAAGTGTGGAACTTGACGTTGCACCTGTTATTATTCCCCCAGGAAGAACTATGGTACCTTTAAGGTTTATTAGCGAGAGTTTTGGAAGTTCAGTAAGCTGGGATGGAATAAACAGAAGAATAACTATTATTTACAAGCGTTAAGACGTTTTTCTCTTTCAGTCCTAATGATGTTGAAGATTTTGCTTACAGCTCTGCCAATCTTATTATTTACAACAACAAAGTCGTAAAAAAACCTCTCTTCAATTTCCTCTTTTGCTCTTTTTATTCGATTTTCTTCTTCTTCAGGGGTTTCGGTTCCTCTTTTGTTGAGTCTTTTAAGAAGATCCTTTATGCTAGGCGGCATAATAAAAATTAATAATGCTTGACCGTACTGGTTTTTTATCTTTTTTGCGCCTTGTACATCGATTTGAAGCAGTATATCCTTTTCATCTGAAAGTCTTTCTTCTATGCTCTTTTTCAGGACTCCATAATGTTTGCCGTGCACTACTGAGTATTCCGCAAATTCACTTCGTTTAATTCTATCAAAGAATTCTTCTTCTGAAAGAAAATAATAATCTCTTTTATCTATTTCGTTTTTTCTTTTAGCTCTTGTAGTGCAGGTAACGGCGAGTTTAACTTTTTTATCTCTTTTTATTAACTCTCTTGCAATTGTTCCTTTTCCAACTCCAGAAGGTCCTGATATTACTATTATCATATTTCCTTTGATAGTATTTCTATTGCTTTTTGTAGCTGCAGATCTTCTTGTGGCTTATCTGGATTATTCTGGACAGTGATATCAGGTGTTATGCCTTTACCGTTTATTTCGATTTTATTAGGTGTAAGATATTCTTCGACAGTTACTTTTAGGGTGTAGCTACCTGGTAAGTTGAAAATCTGTTGTATTACACCCTTGCCAAAGGTATTTTCGCCTATAATTGTGCCAACATTGTAATCTTTGATTACACCTGTTAATATTTCTGCTGCACTTGCGGTTCCATTATTAATAAGAACAACTAAAGGAAGATTAAACTCTTGTCCTTTGATTTTTAAGGGTTCAGTTACTCCATCTCTATTCCTCGTCCAGAGTAATATGCCGGATGGTATAAAATTAGATGCAATTTTCTCACATTCAGCAAGTAACCCCCCCGAATTATCCCTTAGATCAAGAATTACTCCTTTAACATTTTTTTGTTTAAATTCATTTAATACACTATTAAACTCGGCGGAACTATTATCGGTAAACATATTGAATTTTAAATAACCGATTTTGCCGTCGTCACGATAATCCTTTTCAATAATAGGTATTTTTATGTTTTCCCTTTTTATTGTAAATGTTAATTCTTCATTTTCTCTTTTAATTGTTAAAACTACGCTTGTTCCTATTTCTCCTTTAACCTTTAATGAAGCCTCTTCAAGGCTCAATCCCTTAAGTGCTGTTGAATCGGCTTTTTCAATCAAGTCCCCACTTTTAAGCCCCGCTTGCTCTGCGGGCGTGTTTTTAAATACCGAAACGATTTCGAGGATTTGCTCTTTTTCATTCATTTTAATTACTACACCAATACCTGCATATATCCCTTCTATTTCTGCTTGAAGATCTTTTGTTTCTGTCGGGTCGAAAAAAGCAGTATATGGATCGTTGAGTGAATTTACCATTCCTTTGATAAGCTCGTCACCGCTTATTTTTTTGTAGAAGTTGTTTTGGAGAATATCAAAAGTTTGATTCAAGAGATTGCTATTATTTGTTAGGTTTTTAAAGATCGAAGTGCCAGTATTGCTAATAAATACAGAAGGAGGGTATCTCATTCCGGTAAGATATCCGCATAAAAAGAAAATTATTAAAAATAAAACAATTATTAACTTATTATTTTTTTTCATTATTTGCCTCGGAAATCTTTAGTCCTGAATTCATTTCAGGATCTATTCGATTATATATCTTTGATCCCCTTTTCCAAGTTTTTTAAATTCATTTCTTTCTTTTTCGAATCCCTTTCTTCCCATTATTCCATATGTATATTTTTTTCCAAGCTCAACTCCAGGTTGGTCAATTGGATTTATGTTTAGCATCTCCCCAAGAGCAATAATACCATACTCAAGCATGTAGATCACTCTTCCAAGGTTAAACTCGTCAATTTTATCGAATTCTATAGATACATTTGGGCGACCATTCTTCGTGAGGGCGGCCTTTGTGGCAAGGTATTCAGATTTAATGAGACTTGAGTATTCTCTATCCTGAAGATAATTTATTCTTTCATCTCTTATGATTTCTTCAGAAACTTTAATTTCTTTTCGAAATTTTTTAGGTGCCATAAAAATGATAAATTTATCAAAAGGCCCTTCAATGAGGAGTTGAAGTACAGAGTGTTGGTCAGTGGTGCCTTTAAGAAAAAGTGGTGTAATACCTGCGAAAATATCTTTTCCTTCTCTTGAATATCTTTTTCCAAGGCTTTCAGCCATGAGCTGTTTATACCATTCGCCTATATAGTAAAGGCTATCTGAATAAGAGAAAATAACATTAATATTTACCCCACTTTTGTTTAGATTGTATTGAAATAGTGGCAAAAGAAGTGCTTGCGATCTCAAAACATCTTTTACCTTGATATCTTCTAACTCTTTTAAAGCGCCTTCTATTAATGCTTCGATGTCTACTCCCGTAACCGCAGCTGAAACAAGTCCCGCATGGGATAAAACTGAAAATCTACCACCTAGCAAAGGGTGAATAGGAAATGTTTTTATTCCCGTCTCTTTTGACATTTCTCTGAGAAAACCTTTCTCAGGGTCAGTGGTAAATATTAAGTGGTCTTTAAGGCTAAGACCTTCCTTTTTTAAACTGGCTCCTATTGCAAGCATGTTTAACATAGTTTCACTTGTTGTACCAGATTTTGTAATAATGTTAAATACGGTTTTTTTCATATCCAACAGATCAATAGCATCTTTGATACTTTCAGGATCAACATTATCGAAAAAATAAAGCTTTGGATATTTCCTTGCATGGTTTTCGTTATAAAAAATTCCATTAATTGCATAGTGCAAAAGTTCGTTTCCAAGCGATGAACCCCCCATTCCCACAACAACAAAATTATTAAAATTTTCCTGGATTTTAACTGCATATTCTTTGATTTCCTGGATTTCTTTTTGCATATCCAGAGGCATAATTAAAGGATAATAATCATTGTTTGTTTTATCTTTTATTCTCTTTTTTATTTCTACAAGGAATTCTTTAGAGTTT
>MNXV01000062.1 GCA_001871575.1 Caldisericum sp. CG2_30_36_11 | reverse complement strand
GCTTCTTGATAAAGAAAAAGAAGTATTCCTATATGAAAACGATGTAAGCATTGTGTTGAGCCTTGATGGGAATAAAGAAACAAATGACAGATTCAGGGTTTTGAAAAACGGGCAGGGTACTTTTGACTTTGTATTTCCAAAGATAAATGAAGTAGCTATACATAGAAAGAAATCTGAAGGATATTACATAAGAGGTACATATACAAAAGAGACGCTTGAAATATCAAAAACTGCTATGGATTTAAGGAATATGGGATTCAAATTTATTTCCCTTGAGCCTGTAGTAACAAAAGATAAAATAGGAATAACCAAGGAAGACCTGCCTAAACTCAAAATGGAGTATGAAAAACTTGCAAAGGAATATGTAGAATCTCAAAAAGAAGAAAAATGGAAATTCTTCCATTTTAATCTCGACCTCGAGGCAGGCCCCTGCGTGCAGAAAAGAGTTAACGGATGCGGAGCAGGGGTTGAATATATTGCGGTTTCCCCGAATGGTGATATTTTTCCCTGCCATCAGTTTGATGGAATCAAAGAGACAAAACTTGGAGATATATTCACAGGAATTACAAACAAAAAACTTCAGGGCAAGTTCAGAAGGGCAAACTACCTGTTCAACAAAGAGGAGTGCAAAGATTGCTGGGCAAGATTCTATTGTTCGGGAGGGTGTCTAGCAAATAATTACAATATGAACGAAGATATTTTGAAACCCTACCAAATTGGTTGTGAAATCCAGAAAATGAGGATTGAAGCAGCCCTTTACGTACAGTATAAATCAATGAAACTCAGCCCCTTCCGTACATCTGCGTAAGGTTCAACAATTTTTCTTTCACAGAGTCGATTAAAGCATTTTCAGAGAACCTGAACCTCCAATTATCTTTAATCGTTCCTGGTATGTTCATTCTGCCTTCCTCTCCAAGGCCAAGGATGTCCTGCAAAGGAATAATTGAAATGTCGGAAATAGAACTCATAGCAAGTTTTATAAATTCCCAGTTCACCTCATTTACTGAGACTTCTTTACCTATATATTTAAAAAATCTTAATTTTTCGTCTTCTTTTGCCTCTTTTTCGAACCAGCCCTTCACTGTGTTATTATCGTGAGTACCAGTGTAAACGACACAATTCTTTTCGTACATATGGGGAAGGTAGGGATTGTAAGGATTATCATTACCAAATGCAAAAAGAAGAACCTTCATCCCCGGAAATCCAAAATGTTTCATTACCTCTCCAACGTCAGTAGTAATAATTCCAGGGTCTTCTGCAATGGCAGGCAAGCTTACAAATCTTTTGAGTAGAGTGTTAAAAAAATCATACGAGGGTACGTTAACCCACTCTCCATTTATCGCAGTTTTTTCCTCTGCTTTCACCTCCCAATATGCAACAAACCCCCTGAAATGGTCAATCCTAATTATATCAACCGTTTCAAGCGCCCGCCCAAACCTTTTAACCCACCATTCGTATTTATCTTCTCTGAATTTATCCCAGTTATAGACCGGGTTACCCCACAGTTGCCCGGTGGAACTGAAACAATCGGGTGGAACACCGCCAACAGCATAAGGTTTTCTATTCTCATTAAGCTTAAACAATTCAGGGTGAACCCAGACATCAACACTGTCATAATCAACATAGAAGGGGATATCTCCAATAATGTGTACTCCATTTTCATTGGCATATTCCTTCAAAGCTTTCCACTGTTTATCAAAGATGAATTGAAGAAATTTTACCTTTTCAATTTCTTCTGAAAGTTCACCTTTTACGGCATTTAAAGCTTGAGAATTTCGATCCCTGAGTTCTTCTAGCCAATCCCCCCAGCTTACACCAAATCTTCCTTTTAACGCTCTAAATAGTGCAAAATCATCAAGCCATGATGAATTGTTAAGGCAAAAATCTTCAAATTCGTACCGAAGACTTTTAATCTTGAACTTGCCGAAGGCTATTTCAAAAAAACTCTTTTTCAGTTCAATGACTTTATCGAATTCTACTTTATCATTGCTAAATTGAGGTAAGTTCTCTAAATTGCCTTTTTCAAGAAGCCCCTCTTCAAAAAGTATTTCTGGGCTTATAAAAAGCGTATTCCCTGCAAATGCAGATGTTCCATGATATGGAGAATTAAAGTAAAAGCTTTCGGTCGGATTAAGCGGCAGAATTTGCCAGAAACTTTGTTTTGTATCTTTCAAAAAATCTACAAATTTGTATGCACCCTTTCCAAGGTCGCCAATGCCAAACTGCGAAGGTAAAGACGTAATGGGCAAAAGTATTCCACTTACTCTTCTCATAAGTTCTCCTTTGATAAATTATATAAGGTCACCTTCACTTTAAAATTTTTTACTGTGCATCACTGCCATGTACCATTGCTGAGTAGTTAAAGGTTTGGTTTTTTTTGCTCTTCCCCTTCAACTTCTGAGAGCCTTACAACCCTGTCAAATTCTTCATGCAAGCGTTTATAAGCGGCATTTATATCTTCTGCTTTATTCCATGCCTGCCTGAGGTGGGTTTCGTAGAATATTTTCCATGTCTTATCAACATCCTCAAAAGCTTTTGAAATTTTTATAATGTCATTTTTTACTCTAACTGCCTCCTCTGATAATTTTTTCGCGTGAACTCCTGCTCTTACAAGTTCGATCTTATAGGCAAGTGTTAGAGGTGAAACAACCTGAACGCCTTTTCTCGCATAATCCATAAGCATATCATAGGCTTCTGTCGTAAGAAAGTAATAGATACCTTCGGAAGGAATAAATGCAAACGCAAAATCAGCGGAGCCGCTTTCAGGATGCACGTAATCACCCTTGATTTTCTCAAGATGTCCCTCTACATCTTTTATAAACTGTTTTTTGAAACCTTCTTTTTCGGTATCAGATGCTTCAATCATTTTCCTGAAGTTATCAAGAGGAAATTTTGAATCAATGCATATAATTCCAGCAGTAGATTTTATGTGCGCATCAGGAGTCTTGCCATCAAAGATTCGCTCTCTTATACCGAACATATCAGATGGCAGGGAATCTGCAAGGATTTTTTCGAGGGCGATTTCTCCAAATGCACCTCTTTCAGCAGGAACTCTAAGCATCCTGTCAAGATTTCTATAATTTTGCTGTATATCTGAAGCAATTGTTGAGATTTCGCCAATTTTTCTGTCTATACCGAGTTTGCCCATCGCGCTTGAGACCAAATTTTCAAACGCAACAGGATTAACTCTACCTTTTCTTAAAGAAACAATTAAAAGAATTACAAGAAGCCCGATTGCTATTAAAAGCAAAACCTCTGTTAACATTACCACCTCCTTTAATTATGGTTCAAATTAATTTTAACATATTAACCCTTTTTTCAAATTGGTTACCTTTCGAATAGTTTTGTGTGAATCTTTCAAGGATTATAATAAAAGTATGAGGGATTTTAATGAAAGACAAGTGAGGCTTTTCTACAGATTGCTTAATCACAAGGGAGACACATAACTCAGATTCATTAAATGAGAAATGTACCCTGCATTTAAAGTTGTAAAAGCGAAGAGGATTTTGTAAACCAGTGTAAAATTTGGAATGGCAAAAGAAATATATATGCAGGTTTGAGAGATAGAGCCCCTAATTTAAATAAATGCGCAACCAGCTTTGATATTGTGGGAATTCAACAAATTACAATCGATATCGATCCCTTTAGATCTACTGAAATTCCTTCGACTGACGAAGAAGCAAAAAACGCAATAAAAATTGCTCAAATCATTTCAGATTGGTTTGAGAGAAATAAGTTTAAAAAGCCCTCCATTGCAATGACCGGGAATGGAACATGCCTTTACTTCTCCGTGCCATATTATAAAATCAAAGATACAAACCGCAACGATATATCACAGGCACTTGAGTGGTTCGAAAGCGAATTGAGGAAAATATTCAAAAAAGAACTTAAAAAATATAATTGTAGAATTGACAGCATGTATGATCTTCCAAGAATTGCGAAGGTAATTGGCACAATGAGCATAAAAGGCAAAAACACCAAGGAAAGACCATGGAGATTATCTTACTGGATTGAAGAGCCTTCTAAAAGAAGAGTCGATAGGAAACTTTTGAATGCAATTATTAATATAAACTTGATAGATTCACAAGTTAATAAATCACCTGTGGCTTCAGTGAACAGAAAATTTACCACCGAACCCGACCAAACATCAACCATTAACCAACTAAAACCTGTCTGGCTTATGCAGCCAATTCCATACTTCGGCGAGAAACTTCAAGGCAATTGGATTTACAAACCGAAAATTGATGGGTGGAGATTAGAAATTATAAAAGATTCAAACGATGTGAAGTTCTGGGGAAGAAGGCTTGAAAGAAACCCTAACTGGACTGAAAAACTAAAGGCAATCCCAAAAGAGTCTCTCAAAGACATTCCAGAAGGTACTGTCCTTGATTCCGAACTTTACACCGACAGGGGAAGGAGATTTATCCCATCACTTTTCACAGATAATCAAAAAGCAAAACCAGTTGTCTTTATTTTCGATATGATATTTTACAAAGGAAATTTTACAGGGAATTTACCACTTAAAGAAAGAAAAGAAATTTTAAAGTCAATAAAATTCAAAAAACCCTTTTACATAATCAAATTTAAAAAGATTAAAAATCTTGAAGAACATTTAAGAGAAGCAGTAAATAAAGGTTTTGAAGGAATAGTGATAAAAGAACTGGACAGCCCATATGTAACTGGCAAAGATTCGCCAATGGCGACGCAATACTGGCGAAAAATAAAACCTTAGAGGAGGTGAGAATATGGCAGTAGGAAGGTTTCAAGTTATGGCAACTTTGCAGGCGGCAAGAGCGTATATCTTAGGAAAACCTTTAAATAGCGCAAAGAGCTTTGGGTTAAACAGGGCTATATTCTATGCTGCAGCAAAAAAAGGATTTAAGGTAATGAAAGGGGCAAAAACACCCTCTGAAGTTTACATTGCGAAGAAACCAATTTCAGATGAAAAACTTAAAAAAATTCAAGAAACTTTTAAAGTAGAAGAAATAGGTGACGAACTTGCCTATGCAGTAGAACTTGGCGGTACAATTTATTACACTATAGGAAACGAAATTCAGACAGAAGAGGATTTTAAAAAACAAATTGAAAAAAGATTTGAAGGAAAATTCAAAGAAGCCTGGAAAGAAGCCATTAAAATTTGTAAAAGTTACGATAAAGGAGTATTATTATCGCAGAGATACTTTTATGAGGCAATATATAAATCTCGAAGAGACGAACTTACAAATAAGTGGAGTGAACTCATTTCCCTGAAATAAATATAGAAATTGCCAAAAATCATTCCATAAAATATTAAAATGAAAATAAGTAAAAACCCTTTTAAATTATAATGTTTATAAAAATTGAATTCGCTTTTATCATTTTTCCCTAACGTGTTGCCTCACGTAATTTTCTTACTCCTTTCTAATCGCTGTTTTTGCGATTCTACGAAATATTATTTGGTTGCCTCATCTAAATTATATACGA
>MNXV01000046.1 GCA_001871575.1 Caldisericum sp. CG2_30_36_11 | reverse complement strand
TCAATGTATTTGTCATAAACTGCATGTCCGTATTCATGCAATGTTGTCTCTGCCCATTTTACAGTGGGTCTGATGTTTTCAAGAACTCTTATATCATTTTCAGTATCTATTGAAATTGTGAATGCATGCTGATTTTTTCCCTTTCGTTCGTAAAGATCGGATCTTTCAATAATATCAACGATGTCAAGATTAATAGAATCGTATGTTTTCTTTACAAGGCTTATAATCTCTTTACCTTTAAAAATAGAATCATAATCGTAAGTTTCTATCTCGGGTACTTCCTGGAACCAGAGGTCTGAATAATGCCAGGGTCTCATCTCTTCTTTGCTTATTTTTAACTTTAAAGATAGAGTCTCATCTATGTCATCTTTGATCTCTTTAAACAAATCATCAGTTTGTTCCTTGAAAGTCCTGAACATTGAATGAATCTCACCTGTTGAAAGCTCTTGAAGTTCCATCATCATGTCATAGTAGTTATTAAAACTTAAAGTTTTTGCATTTTCATTTCTGATTTTGATGAGTTCAATAAGTTTTGGAGCAATCTCTTTTCCTATTTCTTTCCCTGCAATCCATGCATCTTTTCTTAATTTGCTATCTGTGCTTTTTTCCAGTATCTCGGTGATTTCATTGTTTGAAACTTCTTTACCATTTATCTTTGCTCTGAAATTAGCAAACAAGGATTCTATTTCGACTTCCTTCTTGACTGCTTCCTCAATTCTTTCTTTTGATAATTGATTTGGGAGCATTTCATTAAAGAGTAACCTCATCTCTCTTTTTTCAATGGAGTCGAGCTCGAGATTCATTGACTCTTTGACAGTATCAAACCTTTCCTTGTCGGCAAGATACAATCTCAACTCTATCTCGGCCTTTTGCATTTCTTCTCCATATTCGCTTTTTCCCGTTGTCGTAAGACCCCAGTAGGCAGTTGCAGATTTTGTATGGAGCCTTTTTACTTCTGCGTTAATTTCTGCAAGGAATTTTTTCGCATCCATATTTCACTCTCCTTTCGTTTTTATATTTTCGGAGCTAAACTGATTTATTTCGTACTACTTAGTAAGCTCTTTATTCCTCTGTAACCTGTAATCCGTTCATCAGGTTTATATTAATTCTAATAACTTTTGTGAATTTCTAAAATCAGGAGAAAAAAGTTTTGAAAAACTTGATTAATTTTTGCAATTGAATATAATAAAAGTTAGGTTATCCTAACTTAAGGAAGGAAACATGGAAAGTAAAAAAATTCTTTCATCAATTGTACAGGGGAAAAAAGTAAAAGTGGTTGGATTTGATTATCATATGGGCCTTTTTTCAAGACATCATCACAGACTTTTACGCCTGCACGAAGCAAATGATTTAGAAAGACATGGTGTATTTTTCACAAGAAGGCTTCAGGAAATGGGAATATTGCCAGGAGAAATAATCGAGGTTCTAAGAAATGGAAATATTGGTCCTGTTGAAGTTATCGTAAAAAACAGTCACCTCGCAATAGGTAGGGGCATTGCATCAAGAATTTATGTCGAGGAAATTGATGAATAAAACTTTTACCGTTGCCCTTGCAGGCAATGCCAATGTTGGTAAAAGCGTTATATTTAATCAGCTGACAGGTGGAAGTCAGATTGTAGGCAACTGGCCGGGAAAAACAGTAGAGAAAGCAGAAGGTTTTACTGAACAGGGAGGACTGAGAATAAGAATTGTTGACCTTCCCGGTATTTACTCTCTTTCAACATACTCTGAAGAAGAAATCGTCTCAAGGGAATTTATTGCTCATGAGCACCCTGACCTGGTTGTTGATATTATTGACGCCTCAAACCTCGAAAGGAACTTATTTTTCTTATTCCAGCTTATGGAACTTGAAGTGCCAATTGTGGTAGCACTAAATCAATACGATGTGGTCGAAGAAAAAGGTCTCGAAATTGATGAACAAAAATTATCAGAACTACTTGGCTTGCCTGTAATAAAAACTATTGCAACAAAGAACAGAGGGCTTAAAGAGCTTTTCCAGGTTATTATAAACATTCTTAAAAGAGGGAAAAATGGCAGAGGAAAAGTTGAATATGGGAAAGAGGTTGAGAGTAGGATTAAAATACTTTCAAAGGCATTGGAACAATTACAGGAATTGAAGTATCCTAAAAGGTTTATTGCAATAAAGCTTCTTGAGAAAGACCCACTTATGTTTTCAGAAATTAAATCTACCGAAATTATTAATCTTGTCAGGATACTCTATAAAGAACTTGAGGAAATTCATGGTGAAAAATCGGAGACAGTTATTATATCAGAGCGATATGCTGTTGCTTCCCGCATTGCAGAAGCGGTTATAACGAAGATGAGGAAGGCGAAGAAAGATTTAAGTGATGTGCTTGATAAAGTTGCCCTTCATAGGTTTTGGGGATATGTACTCTTAATATCACTTGTTCTTTTCATATTTTTTGTAGTGTTCAAATTTGGCAGTTATCTTTCAGGCATGATAGGAAGTTTATTCAGTCTTTTAAAACCATATTTTATGTACCTTAATATACCTGTTCCTTTAAAAGAACTAATATGGAACGGTGCAATCGAAGGCATAATTGCTGGTTTTGCGATAGTGCTTCCATACATTGCTCCTTTTTATTTAATCCTTTCAATCCTTGAGGATACCGGTTACCTCGCACGTATCGCATTCCTTACTGACAATTTGATGCATAGACTTGGTGTCCATGGGAAAGCGTTTATACCTCTCATAGAAAGTTTTGGGTGTAATGTGCCTGCCATATTGGGCTCAAGAGTGATGGAAAGAAAGAGGGACAGGCTTATTGTGTCAATCCTTGCAACACTTGTTCCCTGTTCTGCGAGAACTGTTATTATTTTTGGACTCGTTGCAGTATTTCTTGGCCCTCTTTATGCCATTCTTATTTATGTTTTTGACTTTATCTTGATATTCATCGTTGGGCTTCTGTTAAATAAATACATCAAAGGCACACCCACGGGCCTCATTATGGAGATGCCAAGGTTCAGGAAACCTGTTTTCAAGGTCATATTCAGGCAAACATGGGTCAGGCTTAAAGAGTTTTTCTACTTTGCAATGCCGATTATCGTTACCGCTAACATTGTTATGGAAGGACTTATACTTCTTAAATTTATTGGTCCTATCACGAGTGCATTGAGTCCTATTTCAAGGTTTCTTGGTCTCCCTTCGCTTGCTACAATCACTTTGATTTTTGGTGTATTGAGGAAAGAACTCACCCTTATAATGCTTGCAACATTTTATCAGACTACGAATTTTGCAAAAGTTCTTACCCCACAGCAAATCTTTATCTTTGGTTTTGTTACCATGATTTATATACCATGTGTTGCGACAATTGCTGCGTTGAAAAGGGAATTCGGAAATCTTACTGCTATTCTTGTCTCTATAGGTGAATTTATTGGCGCTCTTCTTCTGGGCGGTCTTTTGAATCTTCTATTGAGGATTTTTTAATATGAAACATACAAAAGGTGTTGAAGATTATCTTGAAGCAATATATGTCCTTGCAAGCAAGAAAGGTGTTGTAAGGATAAAGAATATAGCGGAGTTTCTTTCTGTAAAACTCCCATCTGTCACAGAGGCAGTCAAGCGTCTTCTGGAAGCGGGCTTTGTAAGTCATACGCCTTATGGGGAAGTTATTCTTACAAAAAAGGGCAAAGAAATTGGTAAGGTTACCTGGGATAAGCATCAATTAATTTATGAATTTCTTAAAGATATACTTGGTGTATCTGATGCAGTAGCCTTTAAGGAAGCATGTATTATAGAACACAGCATATCTGAGGAGACAAAGGGTAAGATAAAAGATTTCATAGATAAAAACAGGAAAGAATAACTATCTTAAATTTCAAAAATATCTTTTTGGTGGTAAAATCTTTTTGTTTTATAAGGAGGCAGTATGCTATCTATTGAACGTGGAAAGATTTTTACTGTCACGAATGGCATTATTAATGACGGATTCATCCTCATTGATAATGGAAGAATCAAAGAAATTTCAAGTAAACCAATCAAAGGGAATTTTGAAAAAATTAACGCTAAGGGAAAACTTGTTTTTCCAGGATTTATTGACGCGCACTCTCATCTTGGACTTTTTGCCCTTGAAGGAGGTTGGGAGGGCTTTGACGGAAACGAAATGACCAATCCCTCGACTCCTGCAATGAGAGCAATTGATGCAATTAACCCGCAGGACCCTGCTTACAAGGATGCAATTTCAGCAGGAATTACCACTATTTTTACAGGTCCTGGCTCGGGTAATGTCGTCGGTGGCCAAAGCGTTATAATGAAAACCTATGGAGAAATTGCGGACGAAATGATTATAAGGAATCCAGCTGGTCTAAAGTGTGCTTTTGGAGAAAATCCAAAAAGGGTCTATACAGAAAAATCCCAGCTTCCCACAACAAGGATGGGTACGGCAAAAGTTTTCAGGGAAACTTTATCTAAAGCAAAGGAGTATTATGAGAATAAAAAGAAAAAGAAGAAAGTCAGTTTTGATTTGAATATGGAAGCTCTTATCCCTGTCTTTGAAGGTCAAATACCTTTGAGAATACACTCGCACAGGGCGGATGATATTGTTACAGCTATTCGCATTGCAAAACATGAATTTGATCTTGATGTTGTGATTGAGCATGGTACGGATGCGGTAAGAGTCAGGGACTTTCTGGCAAAAGAGAAAGTACCAGTAGTTGTAGGACCCCTCCTTAATGTATCTCCAAAAGTAGAAACAAGATCTGCTTCTTTTGAAAACCCTACAAAACTTGTGGAAGCAGGAGTTTTAACGGCGCTTATGACAGATCACCCTGTGATCCCCATTCAATATGCGCTCATCCAGGCAGGAGTTGTTGCCTATCAAGGTGGTCTGGGCGAGGAAAAAGCGCTCGAGCTTATTACGATAAATGCTGCAAAAATCCTTGAAATTGATAAAGACTACGGAAGTATAGAGAAAGGAAAAGTTGCTGATATTGCGATTTATGACGGCCACCCATTCTCAACTACTGGAAAGTGTGACACCGTTTTGGTGTGCGGCAAAGCGGTCTTTAAAGGAGGGAAGCATGTATAAAATAATTGCAGATAAACTATTTAACGGCGAAAAAACACTTGAAGATAGAGTAATCCTTTTTGACGAGAGAGGTATTCACCATGTAGGTAGCGACATAAAAGAAATGGTAAAGGAAACATTCAGGGCAAAGTTTTTAACCCCGGGATTTATTGATCTTATTTCAGGCATTGGCTTAAAAGAAGAATCCTTAGGAAAAGTTGAAGGAAATGACCTAGATGAAGCGACAAACCCACAAACTCCAGAACTCATGGCTTTAGATGGCATTAACCCATACGATGAAGCATTTCCAAAGGCTGTAAGAGGCGGGGTTACAAAGAGTCTGGTACTCCCGGGAATATCAAATAGTATTGGTGGCAGAGGGTCGGTGATATTCAATTTCGGAAACAACATTCTTGAGATGCTCATCAAATCCCCTTTTGGCATGAGATTCTCCGTAAACACCGAGCCAAAAGAAACCTATATGAAGCAAAAAAAGATGCCAGTAACCCGAATGGGGAATGCATATTTGATAAGAGATGCACTTTTTAAGGCCCAGGAGTACAAAAAGAATAAGAAAAAATTTTCACTCTTTGAGGAATCTCTTCAAGGTGTACTTGATAAAAAAGATAAGGCTTTTTTCTCTTCTTTCAGGGCTGATGATATTACAACAAGTCTTAGAATTTCAGACGAGTTTAAACTTGATACTGTTATCGCCCATGGCTTTGAGGGAGATCTTGTGATTGATGAAATAAAGAAAAGAAATGTACCTGTTGCTTTTGGCCCCATTATCCTTGCAAAGGAGACGCCAGAGTTAAGACACCTTTCTGTGCAAGTACCAGCTAAGCTTATTGAAGGCGGGGTTACAGTTGCGCTTGTTTCAGGGCATCCATACTACCCAGCCGAATTTTTAAGGCTTCAAGTGGGATTACTTATAAGAGAAGGTGTTGAGAGAGACAGGGCACTTAAAACGATTACCTCTGTTCCTGCTACAATCCTTGGAGTGGAAGAGTTCGGTAGAGTAAAAGAAGGAAGTAAATGTGACCTCGTGCTATTTAACGGCGTTCCCTGGGAAACAAAATCCCAGGTTGAAAAAGTATTCATAAAAGGCAAAGAAGCGTATAGTAGAAGGCTGCCAATGTAATTTGTCAAAATGGTGCCTGGTGCCAAAATGACAGTTTTGGAAAAAAGGGGAAGGTTCGAAATAGTAAAAATGTAGATTAATAAAGGGTTTATTGGCTGTAAATTATAAAGCTGAAACAAATTGCAATTTATTTTAATTCTGTGAGTTTCTTCCTTAGTATCTTTAATTCCTTTAATCTCTTTTCGTTTTCTTCTTTTGAAAGCAGTCTCTCAAGATATTCGATCCTTGCCTTGATTTTATTTCTTTCCTTTTCAAGAGTATCACCCTTCAATTTTGTTTCTTGCGGTAATTTATCTCTTAAAACCCCATCTTCAAGGTAGTAAATCTTATCTGTGAGCTCTTTTAGCAGAAATCTGTCGTGAGTCACAAGAAGAATTGCGCCGTTAAAATCTTTCAACGCATTTGTTACAACTTTGTTTGCTTCTATGTCAAGATGATTGGTGGGCTCGTCCATCACAAGGAAATTTCCCTTCATTAGACTCATCTTTGCCATGATGAGCTTTCTTTTTTCTCCACCACTAAACTCAGAAAATTTTTTAAAGGCATTGTCTTCTGTAATATCAAATATCGCAAGCAAATCCCTTGCCTCTTGAACAGTAAGGCCTTCTTTCAATATTTCGTTAAGGGAAGTTGAATTCTTGTCAACGACAAAAGAATCCTGTGGGAAGTACCCAATTTTAATACTATTCCCCACTCTTAAGTTTCCTTCAAAATCATTATCAAGCCCTGAGATGATTTTTAAAAGAGTCGTCTTACCTGAGCCGTTTCTACCGACAATACCCACCCTTTCTCCTCGTTTTATGAAAAGGTTGAGGCTTTTTAATATTTCTTTTCCGTCAAACTTCTTTTTTATATCTTTCAGTTCAACAACAATTTCCCCACCCCTTCCCTTGCTCTCCAACTTTATAATTTTTTTGCGAGAGCCGTGTACTTCGGGGATTTCTATATGTTCGAGATGCTTTTCTCTGCTTTTTGCTTGCGTACTTCTTGTACCATACCTGAATTTTTCGATGAAAGCCCTCTCTTTCTCAACATATTTTAGAAGCCTTTCTTTCTCTTTTCTCATTCTTTCGTCAAACTCTTCTTTTAGCTGCTCAAATTTATCATAATTTCCAGAGTATTCCTTTAAATGCCCGTATTCAAGATTAAGGATGTGCGTCGCAATTTTATTTATGAAAGTTCTATCATGAGAAACTATCAGCACTCCGCCTTTGAACTTTAAAATTATCTCTTCAAGTGCTTCTATTGTTTCAATGTCAAGATGATTCGTAGGCTCATCAATAATGAGGACGTCTGGCTCCATAAGGATTGTCTTAATTATTTCGTACTTGGTCCTTTCACCGCCGCTCAATTCATACATTTTTTTCTTAAGAGTTTCTTTGCTAAGGGCAAATTTATTAAGCATTTCATAAATTTTTTGCTTGTATGAATAACCACCTTTTTCGTCATATTGCTCTAATAATTTTCCATATTCTTCCTCGAAATTGCCTATTTTTTCAAACTGTTTAAGAGTTTTTTCAATTTTTTTTACTTCTATGAATGCAGTCTCAATTTCCTCAAGAGCTGTAAGGCTTATATCCTTTATTTCCTGTGGCACATAGGCAACTTTTCCGTTGATAGTAATCTCCCCTGAATTTTTTGGAAAATTGCCAGAGATAATTTCAAGTAGAGTGGTCTTGCCGCACCCGTTTTCGCCGACAATTATCTTTCTTTCTCTATCGAGGGTAAACGAAACCCCATCGAGCAGTTTTTTCCCTTGGTTTATGTAACTAACTTCTGAAACTATTAGCATTCTCTCCTCTTAAATATTTTATCTTATTAAATATAATAGAAATGGAGCTTTTTTAAAAGTGACAAAAACAATAAAGGAATTAGAATATAAGGATATATATTCTAACCAGGTGGATATAACTAAGTTAAGTAAAGGCTTCATAATAAACAATTAATGTAAATTTTAAATAATGTTATAATATTTGTAGAGAAAAATGGAAAAAATGTTGGAGGCAATTTTGTGAAAGAAAGAAGCTTTTACACAACCAAAGAAGCCGCAAAATATATCGGCGTAAGCACTTCAACTGTTTATCGTATGGAAAAGAGAGGATTAATATGTTCTATAAAAACACCTGGAGGAGAGAGATGTTTTTAGCAAAAAGAATATTGAGAAGTACCTTAAAAAAGGCAAGAATTTGAAAGCACATAAGAATCCAATTAGATACAAAAAAACAGACTTTATTATAAAAGATAGAGAGTTTTCTTATTCTGTAGAAAATACCAAATTTAGTGTTTCCACTCAAGATGAGTTATTTTTTCATTCTAAGTCGGTCTGGATTTATAATGCTGACGTTTTGAAAATAAATAGCATTAAAGAACAATTTATTGATTTGATAGTAACCTCTCCACCCTATAATGTAGATATTAAATATAATTCACATAACGACGCATTGTCCTATAACGATTATTTGTTGTTTACAAGAGGATGGCTTAGTAGATGCTACAAATTTCTTAAAGACGATGGTCGTTTTTGTTTGAACATTCCTTTAGATAAGAATAAAGGTGGTCAGCAGAGTGTGTATGCAGATATCACAAACATAACTAAACAGGTTGGTTTTAAATATCATTCTACAATTATTTGGAATGAACAAAACATTTCAAGAAGAACTGCTTGGGGTTCTTGGCTTTCTGCAGCTGCTCCTTATGTTATAGCTCCTGTCGAAGTCATAGTTGTTCTTTATAAAGAAAGGTGGAAAAAAACTGGTGGCAGTCGTCAATCAGATATAATTAAAAAAGAATTTATGGAATGGACAAATGGAGTATGGAGTTTTATGGGAGAGAGCAAGAAGAGGGTAGGACATCCGGCTCCTTTTCCAGTCGAATTGCCGAGAAGATGCATTAAACTTTTTAGTTTTGTTGGAGATACAATTCTTGACCCATTTCTTGGAAGTGGGTCAACATTACTTGCTTGTTTACAAACTAATAGAGTAGGCATAGGAGTTGATATTGATGAGAAATACTGTGAATTGGCAAAAAAAGGCTTTTAACAGAAGGACGAGTTAATCAACTAAAACTTGATATTGCGGAAGGAGAAAGATAATGGCAAAAAGCATTAGCGATTTAATAATGGAGTATTTTAAAAAGCATCCCAATGAAGATCTAAAACATATCAATATAGGAAATTTGAGGAGGAGGTGATAAATATGGCATTTAAAACCCTATTCCTTGCGCATACTCCAGATGCAGATCCTGATAAGAACAATTGTATACTCGAAACTCCAAAGTACAAACTGTTTGTAAGATTGGTAAGAGGCCAGAAGCAGGCGTTGGAAGTATGCAAAAAACTTGTAAAAGAGGAAGAGATTGAGTCGATCCTTCTCTGTCCAGGTTTTACTCACAGGGATATTGCCGAGATTGCAGGAGCAGTAGACCCAAACGTTGGTATTTCTGTTGCTAGAGGAGATGGACCAAGTGGCAGGATTTCAATGGAGGCAATGAAAAAAGCAGGTTGGTTTTAATGTTTTATCTTTTTAATTAAGCGAAAATAGTAGAGAAGTTGTAAAATTTCAAAGGACAGTTTTCTTGGTTTTCCTTTATTTTTGTGTTATCATACGAGGAGTGAATGGAATAAGCGACGTGATGATCCCCTATTTCAACTGTTGTCACCGCGAGTGAACGTAGTGAGTGTGGCAGTGACAAAAAAAGAGAACCAATATTATATTTAAAAATTTTTCTTTTTAAATATAATTGAGAAAATACAGTTTCAAAAGAGGTAAAAATGGATTTGGATAAGGAAGTCCTTTCTGGAGCAGTTGAATTCATTGAGAAGTATATTCAGCCCAGGGAGAAAGAAATCGAGGTCGAGGGGCTTTTCGTTAAAGATATATTCAAAGAACTTGGATATCATGGGTTTATTGCTATCCCATTTCCTAAGGAATACGGTGGTTTAGGCCTCTCTTTCAGACTTTTTGTTGATGTTTCAAGGCTTATTGCCAAACACAGCGGTACAATATCAGGTGTTATTGGTGCCCATTTGCTTTCCGCTTTTTCAATACTCATCGGCGGCACAGAGGAACAGAAGCAGAAATACCTCACAAAGCTTATTAAGGGGGAACTAATTGGCTCATTAGCGTTAACCGAGCCAAATGCGGGCTCAGATCCATCCTCGATTGAAACAGAGGCAAAAAAAGAAGGTGATTATTATATTTTAAATGGCACAAAGGCATTTACCACAAATGCAGGGCTTTCCGATATATATGTAATAATGGCAAAAACTGACAGAGAAAGAGGTGCAAGGGGAATGTCTGCATTTATTGTTGAAAGCACTGATGAAAATTTTAAAATTGGACGCCAAGAGTCTAAAATGGCACTCCCCGGTCTTCCTAATGCTTCACTTTTCTTGAACGATGTAAAACTTTACAGGGATAGAGTTGTTGGAAAGGAAGGCACAGGCTTTGCCATCGTGATGAAAACACTTGATATAGGGAGAGTTACTACAGGTGTAGGTGCTCTTGGCCTTTCAGAAAGGGCGTTAGAAGAGGCAGTAAAGTACAGCAAAAAAAGAATTCAGTTTGGGAAACCAATAAGCTCTTTTGAAATGATACAATCTTATATTGCCGATATGGCAACCGAGATAGAAGCCTCAAAACTTCTTGTAATGAACGCGGCAGAAAAGAAAGACCAAAATGACCCAAAGTTTTCATTGTATGCTTCGATGGCAAAGTATTATGCCTCAAAGGTGGCAGTAGATGTATCGAGGCTTGCAGTGCAGATATTTGGTGGTTACGGCTGGATTGAGGATTATATTGTTGCAAGACTTTACAAAGAGGCGAAGATGTACGAAATCATTGAAGGAACCAATGAAATTCAAAAACTTATCATTTCAAATTATATATTGAAAGAGGTGAAATAATGTACATCGTGGTATCGGGAAATATTGGGGCAGGTAAAACCTCCCTTGCACAGATTATTTCAAAAGAGTTTGGATTTGGTGTCTATTTTGAAGATTTCCATGCAAATCTTTTTCTCAAAGACTATTATCAGGATATGAAAAGATGGGCTTTTGCAACCCAGATTAACTTCCTTGCCCTGCGTTACGAACAGATAATCCATCATGTACTCGTTTCAAGCATTCCAGCAGTTCTTGACAGGTCAATTTATGAAGATAGAGAGGTCTTTGCAAAATCGCTTCACGAAGAGGGGCTTATGACAGATGAGGAATGGGATGTTTATAATAAGCTTTATAATCTAATGGTATTTCATCTACCGCAGCCAAACATTCTTGTTTACCTTGAAAAGGGTGTTGACGAGCTTTTAAGGAACATAGGCAAGAGAGGGAGAGATTTTGAAAAAATCCCCCGAGAGTATCTTGCTAGCCTTGACAAAAGATATAAAGATTTCTATGCAAACTGGCATTTCCCAAAAGTAAAAATCAGCAATGATATTTATGACAGAAAGGACGAGATAGTAGAAAAAATTAAGAAAGTACTGTACCAATCAGAACAATAAAAATTGTCAAAATCATATCTAGCACCAAATTCTAAAAAAGCCGCTCCTCTAACAGCGGCTTTTGCCTTATTTGTTTCTTCTGAAAAATCCTTTTCTTTTTGGCTTCTCTTCTTCTGGCTGTTGTGACTCAGTATTTTGAGGGGATTCTTTTACCTCCCTATCTTCCTTTTTTGTAGCTCCAGTAGCTTGGGTTGTAGCGGCTTTAAGTTTTTCTTCAAGATTCTTAGCCTTAAATTCTAAATCTCTAACTTTATTTTCGTACTCTTTTGCCTTTGCTTCTTGAGTGCCTTTCATCGAGCTTTTCTCTTGCTCCAATGTCTTAATAATATTATCTCTTTCCTTTATCTCCCTTCTGTACCTGGCAGTGCTTCCTATGTAGAGCATCAGTGAAATAAGCCACATTGAAACGACCCCGGCAAGAAAGACTAAAATTGCAGAAAGTCCTACAGAGACATTGGGAATTACCCACCAGAGAAACCTTAATTCTACTGTTGTTGAGCCATTTTGCACCACAAACAACAGGCTTGCAATCAGGACAACCAGTAAAATAACAAGAAAAGTACTAAACTTTCTCATCTTAATTTCCTTTTTGGTTTCTCTTTTTCTTCTTCAGGCTGTTTTACTTCAGCTTTCCTTACTTCAAGGGCCTCTTCTTTGGCCGTTTCAGCAGGAGCTTCTTCTACTTTTTCAGCAGCAGTTTCCTTTGCTTGAGGGGTTTCTTCCTTAACTTCTTTTTTTGTCTCGCCTGTCTGTTTCTTTATCGTAGCAATTTCTTTTTCCTTCTCTTCGACTTTCTTTTCTGCTTCTTCAATTGGAGACAGTAAATCTTGCAGTAATCCTTTAACTTCATCTGATAGTTTACCTTCTTTGTAAAGAGAATATACCTTTCTGCCAAGGTCAGCTAACTTTCCGCCCTTTGATGTATTGATTCCTGCAACTTCTGCCTGGAGTTTTGCAATCTTGCCAAGCTGTGCCGCCTTTTCTCCTACATCCTGAGCACCTTTTTTAAACTTGTCCCAAAATCCTTCCATATTTCACCTCCTTTAATCCTTTGGAATCGCTGGAAAGAATGCGATTAGAAAAGAGTAAATCTGCACGCTTCGTGAGCAGATTATTTTTTATTTAATGACTTCTTAAAACCGTCGAAATCTGAGAGAATTGCTGCTACAATAATAATTAATGAAAGAATAATCGTTATTGCAATGTAAGAAGCACCTACAGTAAGTTTTGGTATAAATGCAAATATCACAAACAGAGTACCAGCACCTGCAATAAGCATTGCTTTCCATCCTTTTACATGCACCTCAGATATTCCTAATAACAAAAATAGAATGCCCGCAATAACGTTAACAATAATGTTTGAAGGTCTTGAAAGAGGAAGAAGCCTCACAATAAGAATCACTCCAATAAACAAACTCAATAACATACTATTCATTTCTCACCTCCTATTTTTTTTATTATACAGGCTTTTAATTGTTTTTGCAAGTTTTGCATTTTTCATTTACTCTAAATACTGTATAATAAAATTATGATTGAGGTTATAACGGCAAGCAAGTTGAAAGAAGACCTGTTAAAGGTTCTTAAAAAGGTTGAAAAAGGGGACTCCTTCCTTATCATCAGAAAAAGCTCTCCTTCGGCAGTGCTTATAAGCTATGAACTGTTCGAGGGCTTAAAGGAATCTGTAGAAATCCTTAAGAATAAAGAGTTACTGAAGAAGATACTCGATGAAGAAAAAGGTTAAACTTCCTGCAGGATTTCTGTATTTAGAAAAGGAAGGGGTTAAAAATTCTTATTATTTAAATGGGAAAAAGATTTTTGAAACTTTTCCTCTTGAATTAAAAGATAAAATTTCTGTCATAATCTGTACTGCAAAGAAGCTTAAGATCGAAAAGATTGAGCAGAACATTATAAATATCAAGAAGCTCAACATACTTCTTGATATTGTTGTCATTGTAGGAAACGAAAAAGACAGGCAATCTTTAAAGAGATTATTCAAAGACGAATTCATTAAGGTAATACTAAACAAGGATTTCCAGGACACGGTTTATACCTCTCTTAAAATGGGGCTCAGAGCAATTAATCCCAGGAATTCTTTTATAGTTCTGTTATTTGGTAATCAGGAGCCTTTAGAAGCATCTACTTATAATGAGATTGTCAAGAGAGTTTTGCCTTCAAACAGGAAAATTTTTATACCAACATATGAAGGCGAGAGAGGTCATCCATTAGTTTTCTCAAGTTCTCTGCTCAGGGATCTTTTGAGTTTGAGGAAAGAGAAAGGTATTCCCTATCTTTTGAGAAAGTTTAAATCAGCAACAGAAGAGATAGCATTAACCGACAAAAAGGTGCTTTTGACAGTAAATTAGATAATTTTCTTAACGAGCTGGTATGACAATTTATAAAAATTCTCCCAAAATCCAAAAACAAAATTAATTGATAGCAAAGTATGGGTTGCAGTAAATACATTTAAAGATGCACCAGATTCTTATTCACCTGTTGGAGTTAAAATATTTAGTGACAGAATTGAATTTTACAAGCTCTGCAAAATGGTGCCGTAAATAATCAAAAGTTGTTGGGTTCACACCTGGCACCATTAGTTTATGATCCCATTAGCACTATTTGGCTCTTTTATGAAAAAGCTTAGGTTTATGTGTTATCTGAGCAGATTCTATTAATTTCCCAGTTTTTAATATTCCTGATGTCAATGCCTTCAATAAGCCAGTCTTCTTCTTTGTATATCTTTTTTACTGGCCGTACAAATACAGGAAGTACAGGAAACTCGCTCGGGAATTTTTTTTCTATTTTTCCAAGTAAATTTGTTGTACTAAACTCTAAACTTTCAAGTGTTTGAGAAAAGCCCTCTCTTAAATTAAAATTCCAGGTTGACAGTATATCAAAATGCCTTTTTCTTATAATGTAATGCAAAAGTTCACGAAGGACCCCATTTTCTGCCTCTGCATAGTCTAAAATATGTCCGCTTGTGCTGTTATCTATCGTTTCTATTACTACGTACCCATTAATGGATTCATTTTTCCAATGGTAGTAAAAAAAGTATTTCCGTCTGATATTATGAAATCTCCACTTAAAAAAATCTGCATCTTTAAACAATGTGATTTTATTATCTAAGGCCTTTTGCTTCATTATAACTGAGTGCATCTTATATGGCTTTGGCTTATCGGAGACTTCGATATTTCCGAATCTACCGTAGTTTATTTGGTGTTTATACGGACTTCTTCCTGTTTTGTTTGCAAAGGCCCAATTTATTAATCCTACTAAAGTGTATTGTCTCGTGCTGGTTCTGTCTGCAATTTTTGGCCATCCCATTTTTTGGTAGCCACTTCCCGAAGATGTGTTTATGCTTAATCCAATAAATGCTTTATATTGGGCATTTTCGTATTCTTCTATTGCAAAATTTGTCATTGCTGAAAACAGTCCCTTTTTTCGATGATCTGGATGTACACATATATCTGCAGGAGATAGCATTAATATATCGTCTCTTTTATTTCCAATTCTCCAGCGTGTGACAAAAAAACCTTTAAATCCTACAACTTTTCCTCTGTAGAGTGCAACAGCACCTAGGAATTTTTTGTTAATGGGGTTCTCTTCGAATTTCCATTTTAAGTAAGTTGCGGTAGTCCCTGCATAAGTTGGCCATAGATATTTCTGTAAACCAACAATCTCAGTGAAAAATTCAGGACTGTAATTTACTATTTCGTAATCTTTATAATTCATAGTGTCCAACAAAACCTCCCGAGCGAATTATTAGTAGTTCTCGATGAAGTTTAATAGATTTCTTAAATTTTACAAAATTATCAAAATGGTGTCTAATGTAGAGGAGATAAAAGGCTCCCTTCGAAACACCCCCAATAAATTGAATCCTCACTTAAAATAAGATTTGCAAATAAGATTTGCACCAAATGATAGTTTAAGGGAAAATCATAATGATCCAGAGTCTCCTTTGAAGTAGTTTGTATTTGAGTTTTTCCCTCTCTTGACTTAATTGGCAAAATTGTGTACAATTCTATTGTTATAAAATTGCCAATATGAAAAAGATATTTTTGACAGGGAAAATTGGAGTAGGAAAAAGCACTCTCCTTGATAGATTAGTCGGGACTCTAAGTTTGAGTTTCGGCGGATTTAGGGTTCTCCCTATTATAGATGAAAGGCAGCTTAAAGGCTTTAAGATAAGGGACATTGAGACAGGCGAAGAAGAGTCTATTGCTTATTTTGATGAGGATTTTTTAATTCATCCTGTTGTTGAAGGTTTTGAAAACCTTGGAGTGAAATCCTTGAAAAATGCGCTTGAAAGCAAAGATTTGGTTGTAATGGATGAGCTCGGTTTTCTTGAGTCCGAGGCAGAATCCTTTAAAAGGACTGTTTTTGAAGTTTTAAAAAGTGATAGATTTGTACTTGGAATTATAAAAGCTGAAAGAAATCCATTTTTAGATGAAGTTGCAAAATGTGTGGAGATCGTTGAAGTGACAGAGAAAAATAGAGACAATCTTTCACAGGAATTAAGGAGGATTTTTAATGGGACTTTATGAAGATCTGGTTGATTCAGTAAAACATAAAAGTAAAGAAGTTGTAAAAGATGTACGTGTTGGTGTTACCTGGACTTTAGTTACAACCTCAAAATCGGGATTGTCTCTTACCTACTCTTCTTTCTTTGATGACGTTGAAGAAGCGGGTAGTTTGATAAGGAAAAGTGCAGGCGAGCTTCTTAAGAATCTCAAAACATTTAACCTTTTAAAGTTAAGCATTGGGCTTGCAACACTTAATTCGCTTTTAGACACTCCAAAAGATTTTGAAACATTTAATGTTCTTGATTATCTTGAAGAGATTGGAAAAGGCAAAAAGATTGTTTTTGTGGGGCATTTCTGTGGTCTCGATAAAATTAGAAATGTTGCAAAAGAACTTGTAATTCTTGAGCGAAATCCTCAGCAGGGAGATGTAATAGATACGGCAAGCGAATATGTTGTGCCTGAAGCAGACATCCTTGCAATTACTGGATCTACGTTTGCGAACAAAAGCATTGAGAGGCTTCTCCAACTTTCTCGAGGTTATACAGTGGTATTTGGCCCCTCGGCTCCTTTATCGCCTGTTCTGTTTGATTATAAGGTGGACCTTATCGGGGGTTCATTAATCCTTGACAAGGAAAAGGCAATACAAGCAGTTTCCCAGGGAGGGAAATTGAGCAACTTTAAAAAATATCTCAAATACATTACCATAAGGAGAAAGTAAATATGAAAAGATTAATTACAATATTATTAGTTTTAGTGTTGGTATCTGCCTTTGTTGTTCCTTTTAGTGTTAAGGCGCAGAATTATAAACCCGTAGCTCTTATGCAATTAAAGATAAATTCAGAAAATTTCAACGTTGATGGCTTAGATATGAAGTTTTTGCCCAGAGGTTCTGCACCATTACTTATTAAAGAAATTACATACATACCTGTAAGAGGCGTTGTGGAAGCAGCTGGAGGTACTGTTGGCTGGGTTTCAAAAGAAAGGAAAGTCACTATTTCCCTTAACGATAAATCCTTAAATCTTTATATCGATGTTCCTGTTGCAGAAGTTAACGGAAGTAAAGTTAAAATTAGCGACAATAGTGATGTTGAACCAATCATAGTAAATTCGAGAACACTTATTCCTGCCGAGTTTCTTATTAAGAGCCTTGGTGGAACATTCGACCTGAATAAGGCAACAAATAATATCGACATTACTCTTAATAAACATCTCATTCAGGTAATTGATGCAACAGGAAGAAAGGTAATGGTCCCAAAGAAAATTTATAAAATTGTTTCTCTTTACCCTATGTCATCGCAATTACTTTTTCCTTTAAAGAGTGAGGATAAACTTATAGCAACACCTAGAGGAAAAGTTGTAAACCTTAATAACTTTGTTAAAGTTTTTCCTAATGCAAAAAATCTACCCGATGCAAGTCATTTTAGAGACCCAAATGTTGAAACAATCCTTTCGTATAAGCCAGATTTGGTAATTACTACTTACCAGACTCCAATCAAGAAACTTGAAGAAGCAGGTATTCCTGTCGTTCTTTTAAACCTCGAAAGCCCCCAGCTTATGCTTAAATCCATCCAATTCCTTGGAAATATTCTGGGAAAGTATGAACAGGCACGGCAGGCACTAATATACTTTAATGAAAAACTTAATTACATAAAGGATAAAACTATCAGTGTAAACAAAAAAGCAACTGTTTATATAGCAGGAGCTAATATTTTAACAACCTTTGGAGGAGATTTTTACCAGACTTATTTAGCAGATCTTGCAGGAGCGTTGAGTATTTCAAAAGATTTGAAAGGTGGCAAGGTAAACGTATCAGTAGAGCAGATACTCCTGTGGAACCCTGATTATATTGTTCTTGCATCTTACTGTGCAGATTCAGTAGACGATGTCCTGAACAATCCAAAATTGAAAGATTTAAAAGCAGTCAAGAATAAAAATGTTTTCAGGATGCCGTCTTATATACTTTCTTATGACCTACCAACTCCTGAATCAATTCTTGGTATTATGTGGCTTTCAGATAAACTCTATCCTCAGATTGTAAACTTCGATATCGAAAAAGAGGCAAGAGATTTCTATAAGAACGTATATAATTTCAACATCCCTCCCGAGGATTTGAAAGCAGTAATAGGAGGATAAATGATAAAGATTGATAATTTAACATTTGGTTATTTTGATTCGGAGATTTTTAGAAACCTCAGTTTTGAGATAAATGAAGGGGAAATTTTTACTATCCTTGGGCCTAATGGCAGTGGCAAGACAACTCTATTAAAGTGTGTTGAAAGGCTTTTAAGTCCAAAGGGAGGAAATATTGTCGTTTCAGGTAAAGATTTAAGAGATTATTCTTTGAAGGAACTGGGGAGAACTATTTCCTCGGTCCCTCAGATACACAAAATTTCTTTTCCTTATACAGTGTTTGATATGGTTCTTATGGGAAGGAATCCATATCTTGATTTCTTCTCTCTCCCTTCCGAAAAAGATGTAAAAATTGCCCTTGAAGCGCTTAAAGAAGTGGGTATTTACCACCTTAAAGATATGCCGTATACAGATATAAGCGGTGGTGAATTGCGTTTAACACTTATTGCAAGAGTTCTTGCTCAGAACACGAGCATTGTAATTCTTGATGAACCAACTGCATTCCTTGATTTTAAAAATGAATTCCTCGTATTGAATAAGATCAGGGAGTTGAGAGACAAGAAAAATCTCACCGTGCTTATGACAATGCACGACCCTAACCAGGCACTTAGATTTTCAAACAGGGTGCTTTTAATCAAAAAACGGGAGGTTGTAGCTCTTGGCAAGCCCGGGGAAGTATTAACCCCTGATAATTTAAGAAAACTTTATGATATAGAAGCGGAGCTTTTACAAATTGCAGGAAACACCTTTATATACCCAAAGGGAAACTAAGAGCCTATTAACCCTGGGGCAGGCTGTTTTAATATTAACTGTTTTGAATGTTATTCTTTTTATTATTTCTCTATCTCTGGGAAGGTATAAGATCGATCCTATTATTGTTTCAAAAGCTATTTTAGGCAAAGTTTTTCCTTTAAAGCAAACTATCGATGACACAGTAAAAACGGTTATTTTTGATATAAGGCTTCCCCGTGTTCTTGCAGCGCTTCTCATAGGAGCATCTCTCTCTCAGAGTGGAGCGGCTTATCAGGGTATATTTGATAACCCTCTTGTTTCTCCATTTATTCTCGGTCTCTCGTCTGGAGCTGGTTTTGGTGCTGCACTTGCGATTCTTATAGGAGGAAATTATCTTGTTGTTGAGCTTTTTGCTTTTATATTTTCAATCATCGCTGTCCTTTTGAGCATCTTTATATCAAGATCACAGAAAAGTCCTAATACTGTAACCCTTGTTCTTTCAGGCTTTATTGTGAGTAGTTTGTTCACCTCTTTAATTTCTTTCTTCAAATACTATGCTGACCCATACACTAAACTTCCCTCAATCGTTTTCTGGCTTATGGGTTCTCTGAGCCAAATTTCTATGAAAGATGTGATTTTTATAGCCCCAATCATTATTGTATCTCTTATCCTTCTGTATCTTTTAAGATGGAAATTAAATATACTCTCCCTTGGAAACGAGGAAGCAACGCTTCTTGGAGAGAACCCTGCGAGGCTCAGATCAATTATAATTTTTCTTTCGACACTTCTAACCTCATTAAGCGTATCGATAAGTGGGGTAATAGGGTGGGTGGGGCTTGTGATTCCACATATTGGAAGAATGCTTGTAGGCCCTGACTTCAGGAAGCTTCTTCCCGTTTCAACTCTTCTGGGTGCTTTTTACCTTCTTCTGATAGACGATCTTGCGCGTTCTATATCAGCATCGGAGATTCCTATAGGAATCCTGACGGCACTAATTGGAACTCCATTCTTCATTTATTTGATAAGACGTGGCAAATACAGATGGTCATGATTTAAGGCTTTCCTCAACAATTTTCTTTATCAAAGCTCCATTTGCCTTACCTTTTATCTCTATCATTGCTTCTTTCATTACTTTTCCGAAATCCTTTGAGCCTGTTGCACCAAGTTTTTCTATAATTTGCACCACAGTTTTCCTTATTTCTTCCTCTGGCATCTGTGCAGGCAGATATTCTTTGAGGACTTTTAACTCCTCTTCCTCTTTATGGGCAAGGTCCTCTCTTCCGCCCTGTCTGTACATCTCTATTGCTTCTTCTCTTTTCTTGACCTCTTTACTTATAACATCTATAACATCGTTGTCAGTTAATTCTTTTTCCTTTTCTCTGTTCTCAATTTCTCTATATTTGATTACAGACTTGATATAACTTAATACTCCTATGCGCAAACTATCCCTGGCCTTCATTGCCTGAATATAATCTTTTGAAATTTTTTCAAAAATCATCCCCGCCTCCTTACAAATTCATTTATTTCCAAAAGGTTCTACATGAATTGTTATATCCTGAACCTCTGGTATTTTGCTTTTTACTTCTCTTTCTATCATACTTACAATTCTGTGGGACTCTTCAATGCTCATACTCCCTGGAAATTCGAGGTGCATATCAACAATATAATAAGAACCAAGTTTGCTCATTCTTATGAGATGCGGATTGATTGCTTTTGGAAACTCATTGACAATTTGCTCTATTTTTTCTACGATTTTTGGATTATCCTGTTCTTCCATGATTTCCTGAAGGCCTGGCTGAAGAACCTTGTATCCCATATACATTATAATTAGGGCAACCACAATAGATGCAATTCCGTCAAAGAACGTTTTACCTGTAAATATGATAAGGAGAGCCCCAACAACAACAGCGGATGAAGCAAACACGTCTCCGAGGTAATCTTTAGCATCGGCTAAAAGTGCCTGATTAGAAAACTTTTTACCCACTCGTGACATGTATGTCGAAAGAATAATTTTTCCTATAATACTCGTTCCTGCACCAATCAGCATGAGTGTTTCAAGCGCATTCGTTTTTCCAAATGTTGCGATAGATTGAATAATTATTAAAATTCCTGCAAAAATTACTGATATGCCGATAATGTTTGAAGCAATAGTTTCAGCCCTGCCATGTCCATAAGGATGAGAACTATCTGGGGGCTCTCCTGCAATCTTTATGCCTCTATAAACAATAAATGACTTCACTACATCAATAGCTGTATCCACACCATCGCTTATAAGTGCAATAGAATGCGCTAAAATGCCAAGGACAACTTTAAAGATAGCAAGCATTATATTGCCTGCAATGCCTACTTTTACAGCTTTTAAACTCTTTATTGTCCTTTCTTTCACTTCAAACCCGTGCTTTATTATATCAATAGAGCTGTGAACTACCTACCACTTGTAGAAGTGGTGGCTTCCTGCTTCAACGAAGGTTCACTTTTTAGGTATGTTGCCATACGGTCATCCATGTTGTCCCTCTCCACAGGCGTAGGTTCGGGCAGTTCCTGCCCTACTAATTGTTTTAGACGAATAAGCGCTACCTCATACCCATTATCGCTTGAGTTTTCATCCCTATCGTGGTGAGTACCGCACACAGGACAAATCCACTCTCTTATTGATAAATCTTTTAAGAGAGGATTCTTGTATCCACATTTACTACACTTTTGGGTAGAAGCAAAGAACCTGTCTTCTTTAATAAACTCTCTGTCGTACCAGTCTGCTTTGTATTGAAGCATGTTAATGAATGTACTCCACGATACAGATGAAATTGTCTTTGCAAGATGGCGATTCTTGAGCATTCCTTCTACATTAAGGTCCTCTACCACTATCACTTGGTTTTCATGAATAACAGTAGAAGATAACTTATGCAAGAAGTCTAACCGTTGGTTAGATACATGTTCATGTAACTTAGCTACTCTTTTTGCATATTTGATATAATTCTTAGATTTCTTTGTTTTGTCTCCTTTGCGTCGTGGATGTACTTTTTTGTCTAACTGTCTCTGCAGCTTTGTTAACATCATCTTTGATTTCTCTAAGTACTCAGGATTAGGTTTGTGTATTCTTTTTTTAGTTACACCATTACCTTGTGTAATTGTTGCAAAGTCTTTTATTCCCACATCTATGCCGCAGGCACTGTACACTGGCTTAAGCGGTTCAATTTTCTCTTCAACAAGGATAGAAACATAGTATCTTCCTGAAGGTTTCTTTCTTATTGTGACTGATTTGACCGTTCCTTCAAATTTTCTGTGAAACTTAACTTTGATTGGTATATTCAATTTCGGTATTTTTACAGTACTGTTATCGAAGTCTATCTTAATGTTTCCGTTTACATGGTTAGTAGTAAAACTCTGTTCATTTCTTTTCTTCTTGAAAGAAGGCTTCTTAAATCTTTTTGGATCTCTAAAGTGATTTCTGAATGCTTTCTCTAAATGCAGTTGAGTATTAGCAAGAGCAAGGGAATCAACTTCATACAGCCATGGATACTCTTCTTTGTATTGAGCAGGAGTTACTTGAGGAATATGTCCTGTTGCATTCATTTTCTCATCGAGCATCCTATTCCAGATAAACCTAACACAACCAAATACCTTAGAGAGGTATTCTTCTTGCTGTTTGTTAGGATAAAGGCGGTATTTGTAGGCTTTAAGATGCATTGGATGATCTTCTTTCATATTCATATTATATATGAGAACTGCCAGCTGTCAAGCATTCATCTCCTACTTTTAGAAGTGGGAGAATTCTGCTTAGTGGAGGTTAAATTTTTTATGGCGTCATATTATTTTTTCAAAAATTTTTTTAAATTTGAATTATGTTTTATAATTAATTTGGCAGGCTACGAAAAGGTGATAAATTTCTAATGGAAGATTACATATTTAACGGGGGGTTTACGGTTCGTATTTTGCAGGTCTTCTATTCTCTATTTTTTGCATATTTTCAATTCA